>JBBTTM010000065.1:0-2403 GCA_038064255.1 Patescibacteria group bacterium
GATTTTTGGCGTATGTGTCCGCTGTCGCTCCTCCGTGGGTAGAATAATTTATTGGATAGTTTCCCACTGATACGAAGAATAAATCCAGTTAATAAGATTTTTTGTATCTTCAAATCTGTCTTTACTGCGAAGTATAACAATAATTTCCTTGTGGCCATCGCGCTCGACAAGGGTCACGAGATTTTCTCCTGCCTCCTCTGTCCATCCGGTTTTGATCCCGCTCACCCCCGGAATCTTCCCAAGCAGCTGATTCACGTTTTTGAGGGAGTGAAAATATGTAAATGTGACATCAGACACCGTAATCTGCGGAACTGCGACAATTTTTGCAATTAGCTTATTTGATATCGCACTCGATGCAAGTCGTGCAAGATCAATTGCAGTCATTTTATGTTCGGGATCATCAAACCCGACGGGATTGGTAAAATGGCTATCTACGAGATGCAAGACTTGAGCTTTTGCGTTCATGGCGACTACGAATGCATCCACGCCACCTGGATAATTTTCGGCTAAGGTAGAGGCAGCATCATTTCCCGAATACACAAGTGTCCCGTACAAAAGGTTTTCAAGCGTCATCCTTTCGCCCTTTACAAGCCCCATAGCCTGACCGTTGTTCACAACAGTATTAACTGTAAGCACTGCGTCTGGATCAAAAGAATCAATGGCGACCAGAGCCGTAAGAATTTTAGTCGTTGATGCAGGTGCTAGTTTTTCATTTTCATTTTTTTTGTACAAAAAAACTCCAGAGGCCACATCGTACACGGCTACCCCCTCAGCGCTTATGTCTGATCCAGGATATACCTGGCGAACATTTTTAGGATACGGAGCAGGTTTTGGCAAAGCGATAGAACTCTGTGTTTCTTTTAATAAATCTACCGGCATCTCCCACGTATAGACATTTTGTCCGGGATAATAAAAAAAAGCGATACCAATCACAAGGAGAATAACCGACTTTATCGATATGGAAATAATTTTCAGTATTTTTTGAAACCTCTGTTGCTTTTTTTTCATTCAACTAGCTTGGAAAAAATACCGACGACAGGCTTAACCAGTGTTTCGAAATCACTCTCTTTCATGCGGATTGATTTCGTATGGAGTCCTGCATTAAATACAATATTTTCACTTCTTCGCAGTCCCTCATCCATATACACCGGAATTCGAAACAGATTGCCAAATGGCGGGACTGCTCCTATCTCTACGCCCGACACTTTTTTAACCTCCTCAGGAGTCGCCATCCGAAGATCTTTTATGCTATATAAAGCCTTTACCTTTTTCGTATCTACTTTTAGATCTGCCGCAATAACAAGCATAACCGGAGATTCGTCTCCATAAAATAAAAGTGCTTTTGCGCCTTCCATAAGCGGCGTATTTCTCACGCGAGCTGCATCTTCTGACGTCACTACGCGTTCGTGTTGTGATTCTTTATACTCAACTTTTGCAGAATCAAGAAACGCAACTATTTTCTCGTACAATGAATCCGTATGACTTCCGGAAAATGTCTGTATCCCAAGCTCAATGAGCTGTGCGCCTGATACAAAACTTGGCGCATCCATGACGCTTGTTTGCCCCCCACTCGTCATCGGAAACGCGACCACTTCCCGAAGGTACGGCTCACCTGTAAGAGTCATAAGAAGCCGCTCTATACCATGTGCTAAACCTCCATGAGGAGGTACCCCGTAACGAAATGCCTGAAGCATGTGACCAAATTGTTCTTCAATTTTTTTATCCTCATATCCCATGACGGAAAATACGGCATGAAGCACCTCAGGTTCGTGCCCGCGGATGCTTCCTCCACCGACTTCGTATCCGTTACACACAAGGTCATACTGTGTCGTAAGAATCTGTCCTATATTTTTTTTAGTAAGGAGCCATTCTTTGTGCTCTTTTTTGGGCATAGAGAAAGGATTATGAGTAAACGTCCATCCCTCATTCGAACCGTCTGCCGGTGCGTCAGTCTTTTCAAAAAAAGGAAAATCAATAACCCATGCAAATGCTAAGATGCCATTCTTTTTATCGTCCTCCGTTCGAAGATCGAATTTATCCGCGCCAAACTGTTTCATGGATTCTTCATAGGTAAAAACCGGAAACGGTTTTTCTTTCATTTTGTATCCCAAAGATTCTGTGACCGTCGTTATCATCTCTTCGTCCATAGCCATGACATCTTCCCTGTCTACGAAACTCATCTCTATGTCTACCTGGGTATGCTCAAAACCCCGATCTGCACGAAGATCTTCATCGCGAAGACACCTGGCAACCTGAAAGTACCGTTCAAATCCTGCCGCCATGAGAAGCTGTTTATATTGCTGTGGCGACTGGGGGAGTGCATAAAATTTTCCCGGCTGCATGCGGGAGGGAACCAAAAAATCTCGCGAACCTTCCGGAGTTGATTTTGTCAGAAGCGGTGTC
>JBBTTM010000066.1:0-1818 GCA_038064255.1 Patescibacteria group bacterium
CCTTAAGACTCATGAGTAACTCCTTTATCCGAAAATAGATAGCTATGCGCAGTCACGTAAACGCGACACCATGACGCGTGGACGTAGACCACGGGAATGGCAAGCGTTTTACTGTGACCAGCATTGGGAAGACCAACAATCCCGACTTTGAGTGACATTGACTATCCCCCTTCTTTTTGATATAGTATATTTACTAAACATGAAGCGGATATCTCGTATGTCCGCTTTTTTTATTTCTTACCTTCAAATTTAATTTCGCTTTCCAAACGAACAAAATCCCGAAAATCGCTTCCAGCAAACTGACGAATTTCTCTCGCTGTCCTTGATCCTCGAGCCAATATCAACACTTCTTTTTTTATCTTTCTTAAATATTTCAAAACTGGAAGAAAATCTCCATCTCCGGAGAGGATAACCGCACGATCAAATCTCTCTTTTTCCTTCATGAGGTAAAAAGCCATGTCCACATCGCAATTTGCTTTACGGTCGGTAGTTCCATCATGCTGAACGTAAAGCTTTACCGGTTTTAGCAGTAACTGATACCCAAAATCGTCAAGTTTTCTATAAAATTTAATACGCTGGAGATGTCGTCCAAGGAGCAAAAGATTTGCTTCATCTAACTTCTTTTCATTTTTCTTCAAATACATTCGCACATGTTTCTCAACTTTATCGATGGGAACAGATTCATTTGCAAGGTAATCATATGGATAATCATGAATCTCGACACCTCCAAAGTAAAATACTTTCTTCGCTTCATATCGATTCGTCAGATATCGAAATAATTTCCGATAATCTATCTTCCAACCAAGGCTTTTCTCGCCACCATAAAAAAGATTCGCTGCATCAACAAAAACATATGTCTTCATACGAAGAATTGTATCACGAGAAGTATTCTAAAAATACGACAATCAAATGTGATGCTTTATTTTCGATGTATTATTCCGGGTGTGCGAAGCTAGTTCACACCTGGTGTGTAACTCAATACTGGTCGCGTTGGGATATTATTCTCCACTTACGAGGTGAGGGCAATTTGAAGCTGAACTGAAAAGGTAGCGTAGTGTACTTACTATCCCGACCTTCAGACTCATATAGTTTTTGACTTTTCTCTAAATTTTTGATATACTACCTGTATCACGATGGCCAAGTAAACAGCCTAAGGTTTCGATCGACCGCTGATCTTGGCCTTTGTTTTTTCTAACGAATTCCTCAGTACATCCACTCTGATAATAAAATTATTAAACTTCCGAAGTAACCCTGAATAATGTCTGTTCGGGGCCAAGATAAATAATAATTTCTTTTTTACCTGCAGATATTCAACAAGACAGTAAAAATCTCCGTCACCTGAAACTATCATTGCCTTTGTATAATTTGGATATTCTATCATCGTATGAAGCACAAGCTCGGCATCAACATTTCCCTTCACCTTTCCGTCTGGCAACTCCAACGTTGGTTTAAAAATAAGAATATACCCAACAGTCTGCAGATATGTATAGAGCGGTGAATTTCCATCTACATAGCCAATAAACAAATATGCTTTTGAAATCTGATATTTATCCCGTAAATATTGACGAAATTTACGCCAATCGAGCTTCCAACCCTGAGATTGAATACCAAGATTGAGATTCTGACTATCGATAAACGCGAAGTTTTTCTGCTTTTTCATTCTTGCAGTCATTATGCCACAAAATAGTGCTAAAAAATACTCACCTTTATGTCTAGACCAATCGTAGCCGTAAGGTCAATATTCACTTGCACAGAGCAGCCGTATCGGATGGTATACTTAGCCTCCTATGCTCATAGCCGCCCAACACCTATCAAAGA
>JBBTTM010000067.1:0-5408 GCA_038064255.1 Patescibacteria group bacterium
CCATCGATCCGCTCATGACAGAGGAAGAGATTAATAAAATAACTAAATTAATTCGTAATTTTTTCGCTTTATAGCTGGAGTTTTTCTCTTGCAATTACTTACAATCCTATTGTAGAACGAAGCTCGATCAATCTTGAAGTCACCCTACTCGCATTTCTACCTATAACAACTTTATTTCGATGAAAAAGATAATCAGTTGGATTAAACATACTTTGGTTTGGTCGAGGATCAGCCTTAGAATTAAAAATGGCAATTCGCTTCAGTATTCCATTCAAAACTTGGTCAAAAACACTAGTTCCCAACAAATTATCTGATCGCCATCTCCTCATTTTGTCGAGCATCTCACTCGTTCGACCTATCTTTAATCCCTCTTTCCACGTATCAAAAAATTTGAAAATAAATGCATCATCTGATACCAAGTCAGGTTGAACTCGTTGCACCATCATGAGGTACATTACTGCGCCACCCAATGATTCTCTCAGTTGAGACCATTCAATAGGAGTATTTGGCGCAAATAACCGTACGGAATCTGTATCTCCCGTCGATCCATCAATGGATATATTATTAAAATTCAACTGTGCCGAGCGAAAACCAGAGTCATTCACCAACTGGAAAATTTGGTGATGCTGAATCCCTGCATCATTGAATAAACGCGATGCAATTCCTAAGCGATATATTCCTCGTAAAAAAACCGGTTCGAGCGTTTCCATGCCCCATCTACGCCTTAATCTGTCTAATCCCTGTAGAGATGTAGTTGGAATATCCTGAAGCTCAACGAATTCATCTAGTCTATTGCAAGCACCATACGGTTGCCTTCTTATCGTGACGACGCCATGTTCGATATCGCTAGTTCCAAGTTCAGGCCATTGATTCCGACTAATTACAATATCACCGGTAGAAAAAACTGCCAATGGACGCCAAATTGGAGTGTTAATATCAAGTTTTACCCATGGATTAGCACGGCAAATCCGTTGAAATGTCTGTACCTCAGACTCAGATGATGATCAAGCTTCTTTTCCGGCTTCATTACTTAGTTTACCAATCCGGTGATCTAATTGCCAGTTTATATTATCAGCTGCTTCAGCAGTTACATGTATCCTATTGCTTCGAAGGCCTTTAAAATGTAATGCGCATTCTCCTCCATCATCTTCCCAATCAAGAGTAACTACTCGAGCGGATGTCGCTGAACCAAGTTGGATAAGTGCATTTCTGTCGTTTGGATTTCCAAGAAGTCCACATGCTAGAGCTATCAGTCTTTGTCCACTTTGTGTCTTACAATAATCACTATCAGACCATAACATACTATTTGCTGGATATGTTCCAACCTCCTCAAGAGCACCATCAACATCAGCAATTGGAACGCTACTTCGAATTGTTTCACCCCAGCCATAATTAAAACTTTCATTCGCCATGAGGGGTATTTTATACTTATAATATTTTATATTCAATCCAGAGTATAAGTTTTCCCTGTATGAAGGGTTGTTCGCTTGCGGTATTATGGGTTCGGCAAGGTCTACCTGCGCAGACAGGTAATGCCTTGCGAAATTTATACATATGAAACTCAAAAACCAACACATCCTCATCACCGGCGGGGCAGGGTTTATCGGCTCTCACCTCTCATTGACGCTTGCTAAAAATAACCACGTCACGATCTACGATAACTTCTCATCCTCGGTTCTCTCCTTAAGTCACCTAAGAAACTTAAGTGACTTAAGTAACTTAAAAGTCATGAAAGGAGACATCCTCGACCAAAAAAGCCTCTTCAGGGCGATGGAAAATATTGATATCGTCTTTCACCTTGCGGTCGCTTGCGTCCGAATGTCGCTCAATAATCCTATTCAAGTGCATGAAGTTAACGCCACCGGCACACTCAACACGCTTTATACCGCAAAAAAACACAAAGTGAAACACTTTATCTACGTCTCTTCTTCCGAAGTCTATGGCACAGCCAAACGCCCTCTCATGTCAGAAACCCATCCAACCGACCCAACCACAGTCTATGGCATGAGTAAGCTTATTGGTGAGCAGTACACGCGGTACTTTCATGCTCATGAAGGACTGCCGACGACCATTGTCCGCCCGTTTAATACCTACGGCCCGAGGTCGCATTTTGATGGCGTCTACGGGGAAGTCATCCCCCGCTTCGTCATCCGCTCTCTGAATAATAAACAGCCGATCATCTTTGGCGACGGATCGCAGTCTCGTGATTTTACATACGTCGATGATACAGTCCGAGGACTTATCTTATCCGCGGAGTCAGACGAACTCCTTGGCGACACGATAAATATAGCGAGAGGTAAAGAAGTAACAATAAAAGAACTTGCGCGAGAAATTAATTTGATAGTTACCCTACCGTTTGACCCCATCTATAAGCCAGCCCGCCCCAACGACGTCCTCCGCCACGCAGCAGATATTTCCAAAGCCAAAAAACTATTGAAATTTGCTCCAGAAATATCGATAAAAGAAGGACTTTCGCGCTATATTCAGTATTTGAAATCCACCTACCCCAACACCACCAAGCTCCTCAAATTAATACCAGAAAAAAATTGGTAATCGTCTTTAAGGCCAGGCCTTAAAACAGCTTGTCCTGAGCGAAGTCGAAGGAGCTTGGCCTCGCAGAGAAGGCCTGGCCTTTTAATTATTTTTCCTTTTAAACAGCCCCCCATTAAATCCCTCCACTGCCTCATAATATGTCGAAAGATACCCCTGATCCTCCCCCGAAAGCACCGATATCCTATTCGTCTCCCCCTGATACACATACGGCACTTTTTTCTCTTCAAGGACAGTCCGAAGTGCGGAAGGGCGTCGTGAAATAAACTGTTCAAACGCCCCAAATGGAAGGCAACAGAGAGGATATGCATATTTTCTATTGAACAGACGGCCTTCCAGATCTACGACAGCTTCATCCGGTAAAATTATTTTTTCTAAAACCTCAAGTTCGCTCATCTGTTGGCTATTTGTTTGCGTCATTTTCAAAGCCTCGGTCTCACGCGAGACGGTCACAATGCCGACTCCAAGCATTGCAAGTACGACCAATACTCCGATAGGTCGAATATGTTTTTCTAAAACGTTTAAGAATAAAACAAAAACATCAGAAGCGTAAAAAGTTATGAATACGGCAATAGGAATGAGATACTGCGGATGTTTGAGCGGAACGTAGTACATATAAAGATACACGAGAAGAAAAAATAAAACAGCAAGCATGCTCTCAGCGTACACCCGGCTCTTTGATGTGCCTGGAGAAAGCCACGGGGCAAACATCCGTACAGTACCCATGACAATTCCCACAAACCACACAGCATGATTGACGAGCAGTCCGGCCGTAATCCCTTCACCGCCAAAAAATTGGGCGGTCGGGAAAAAGTAGAGATGGGGCTCCATAAAATAAAATTGGCTCATTTTATTTACTTCAAGAGCAAGTGTAGTCAAACTATATCGAACCAAATCTATATCTCTGATCACAAATACTACCCAGAAAAAAAACAGAAGAATTGGCAACCCTAATCCACCGGTGAACCAAAAAAACTCCTTTGATCGTACAAATTTAATTCGATATTCATGAAACAGATATGCCACTACGAAGACCGAGCCCACAAGAAAAAACGGCACGCTCTTTTGCAACAGAAAAACAGAGAGAGAAAACGATATGCCGCTCATAAACCAGTACCAAGCACTTCGATGTTCCCACCGTGTGAAAAAGCTTAACCATGCGGGTATATCTTGAACTCGCCGAAGCTCAAGGCTTAGCCTTGAGCTTGATGAATGTATCCCAAGAATAAGAAAAAGCACGCCGGCAAATCCGAGCAGTGCAGAAAGTGTATCCGGGCGAATCTCAGTAAATTTATCATATGGCAATGGCAAAAATGTAAGCATAACAGAGGGAAGGATCGCATATTTCCATCCTCTCATCATTCCAAACAGTACTGTTAATACGGCGAGTAGCGCTATAAAGACCCCGACCGATACCGCTCGAGCTATCGTAAATACCTCAATGCTTGACCGCGCAAATCGAAGAGGAATATCCAGAAACCAGGCATAAGCCGGCGTAAAAAACGTCATGAAATCGAGATACGGCTTCTGCCCATGGAGCACCTGCATGGCAAGACTCACATGAGTAAACTCATCTACATCAAAAAATCTATGTAGCCCGATATCCACTCGGAAAGACAGAAGAAAGAGCAATATTACAGCCAGAAGTATCGTCGTCATCCACCGCATATTTCCATTGTAGCGTTGGATTGAAAAAAGGCCAGGTACTAGAAAGGTCAGACCGTATATCATCTTAAAGGCCAGGCCTTGAAAGCAATAAACCTATAAATTATCCTCTAGGCTTACAAAGAACCCAAATGTTTTGTTTGTCATTGCGAGCCCCAATTGAATTAGGGGCGCGGCAATCTTTTTTTACGAAAAATCACCACGCCGTCAGAACGGTCTCGCGATGACAGAAGTGTGTAAGTCCTCTATCTTGTCCACTGCCTTTTTCCACGGTAAAAACTGTATTCCTGTCTTCTCCACCGTCCCCCGGCTATCTATCGCGCTATATTTCTGATACCGCAGCGGTAACTCCTGCGTTTTTACAAATTCGTCAAATGTAAAAGATTGAATCGTTCTGCTTTCCGCATTACCCATAACGCGTAACGCAGCGCACTTCCGTAGTCCCGCGAAGCATTCTCTTGGCGAAGTGGGACGAAGGAGGGCATATCGAAACAATTCAATAGGACTCACCACATCCGGACTCGCCGCATGATAGATGCCGCTTTTTTTATGGTCAATGATCCAACGCAATAATCGAGCAACTTCATCCATCGAAACCACAGGAAAATACTGATCATGCATAAGTCCCGCGAGCATGTGGTTTTCATATTCAAACAGAAGCTTTCCCAAGTAGTCACACTTTTTTAGCTTCGCAAGGCCAGGCCTTGCGAAGCTATTTTTTGGATCGAAGCTAATTTCTTGCAATGGCTTTGAGAGTCGAACAATTGCTCCACCCTTCCCCACCTCACGCTCGGATAGCACCTTCGTCCACCCATACCAGGACATGCCGTTTAGAGCTTTCGGAATGGGCGCATCTTCTCTAAACGGTCCGGGACTTTTATCGTTTCCAAAAAATACAGACCCGGTCGATATATGGATCAAAAATGCTCCGACACGCTCCGAAGCCTCTTTCATATATCGAGTGCCCAATACGTTTGTCCGAAAGCAAAGTCCGCTCTCATCCCCTCTCTCTTTCTCCGCATTTTTTGGATCCGTCACACCCGCGGCATGAATCACGACATCCGGTCTATTCTTCAAGACATACGCCATCACATGGTCGCGATTCGTTATATCAAAAGCCGCATGAGATGGGACGAGTAGATCGTAGAGAGAGGCGAAACGATCGACTAGATATGATCCGACCATTCCCGACG
>JBBTTM010000067.1:5508-10527 GCA_038064255.1 Patescibacteria group bacterium
CTCTCCCTCACTATATACTTTGGTCTCCGTTTTACCTCTAAAAATATTTTCGACAGATACTCAGCGATGACGGAAAGAGATAAAAGCTGTACCCCACCCAAAAAAAGCATAAGAAGAACTATGGTCGGCACCCCGCTTGGTGAGTTTCTCTGAAACAAAAACATATACATATCATAAAAAAAGATACACGCGGTCAGAACGACGACGATAAATGCAAATCGGGATATCCACTCGAGAGGTTTAAAGGAAAAATTCACGATGATCGTCTTTGCCCAGTAAAGGCCCGTCATGAGGCTCTCGGTAGATTTTCCGTGATGACGGGCTTCTCGGATATATGGCACGCCGACCTGGGAAAATCCCACGAATGCCCGAAGGCAACGCAGATAATAATCATATTCCTCTATCTTCAATAATTCTGAAACGACACGCCGATCCATAAGCGAAAACTCTCCGGCATCCAAAGGAATATTGATATATGCAATTTTACTCAAGATAAAATAAAATCCTTTGTACAAAGCATTCCAGACAAATCCATACCCTTCCCGCTTGCTTCGTACGCCGTAGACTACCATCGTTCCCTTTTCCCAGTGCTTTATAAACTCTGGGATCAGCTCTGGCGGATCCTGGATATCTCCGTGAAGTAGCACTGTGGCGTCTCCCGTGGCCGCCTCCATACCGGCGAGAAACGACGGCTGAGGAGAACCGAAGTTGCGGCTCATAAAAAGCACCTTTACCCGTTTATCTTTTTTGGCGAGAGCATGAAAAATCTTCGAAGAACCGTCTGTCGAATCGTTGTCGACGTAGATAAGCTCAAAATCGTACTTCGGTACCTTCAAAAAAACACTTTTCACCCGCGCGTACAGCTCAAGGATATTCTCCCCTTCGTTATAACACGTAGCGATGATGGAAATGGTTTTCATTTATGAACCAAACACCCAAAGCATTGCACGAAATAGTGCCGAACGGAAAGAAAAAAATATCGTACCGCTTCTAGCGGAAGATTCCCTGGGGACAAAGACGGCAACAATATAAAAAATTATGAAGAGTGTGACAAAATTAAATGAAAATCCGCCTATGGCAAAAAGCGACGCTGAGACAGTACTTGAAAAAGTAGAAAAAGCCCACAGTCCAACAAGTTGTATGACATACGTGGTAAAAATCATCCGGCAAACCCAGAGCGTCCTCTCCTTCGGTACAGACAAACGAAGCGACAGATGTATCAAAAGCAAAAACACGAGGCATCCATAGAGACTCATGCCGACGATCCAGTAGTCCATCATTTTATTTCTCCTTTTGCGTTATACAAACCTAAGTAGAAATACGCAACAAAAAGAGACGGGAAAAAGAACAGAGAGAGACTGGTAAGCGGAAGTATAAACCCGCCTAGTTTTACACCCAAAAGGAGCAAAGCAAAACCAACTACATACACTCCGACTGTGTGGGTCTTTTTCATATTCAAAAACGAACTCATCCGGTGCAAAAAGACATGCGCGATAAAACAAACAAAAAACAACAGAAGTGAAAAATATATGCCGATCATAGAACTATGTATATCATAGTATCCCTTTGCGGTAAAGAAATGACACCATGCGGTATACTAATATCATGAAACGAGTGTTCGAGAAAAAAAACATATCCTCTCTCGTGCTCTTTGCGTCGATAGTATTTACAATTATAATTTTTTCCCTCCTCGTCTACTCTGTCATCAGGTCCGGATATTCTTACGCCATTGATACGGATGAATTTTTCCATGCACAGTACGCCTATCTTCTCGGAGTCGGCCAGAGACCATATGTCGATTTTTATGCTTCGGTCTATACACCACTTTTTGCAGCAGTATTGCTACCGATTATCAAAATTTTTGGAACAACCATGTCTACACTTTTTTCGATTCGTGCGTTTATGATCGTACTCTTTCTTCTGCGTGTCGTCATAACAGGCACTATAGTCGTAAAACTCTTCGGAAAAAAGGTACTCGCTCTCTTTCTTCTTCTCTTTTTCCTCGATCCTTTTACCGTATTTGTCGCTATGCAGATCCGCCCGGACAATCTCATGATGCTGTTTTTCTCCTCAGGTGTCCTGTATTTACTCTACGCCGAAGAAAAACGAAAACCATACCTCTTTTTTCTCGCAGGACTGACGTTTGGCCTTTCGCTTCTCACACTTATAAAAATTCTTCCCGGGATTCTCTGCATATTCGCGGTCTTTGCCATTTCTTGCGTTGTACGGAAACACAAAATGCCCTTGGTGTACCTCTTGGAAGGATTCATGCTCCCGATACTTCTATTTTTTTTGGTTTCGATACTCCAAGGTTCATTTGGTGCTCTTGTCCAACAGATGATCATAGACCCTGCCAAAACATTTAGTGCATTTTTCTATCAGATTCCGCTTGGAAATTTCTACTGGTACAATAATATCTATATCTTTGGCGCTCCGGGCAAACCCCTCTCGTGGATTTTCGCCTGGCTCCTTCTCTTTCTTGCCATGGCCGGCGCGCATGCCCTAAGCGTAGCGCTCCTACAGACCAAAAAATTTGAATTCCGCGACTTCATCAAACTTTCCCTCCTTCTCTCGCTTTTCGTCTACCAGATCTCATTTTTTTTCGTGAACAATCTGTATATCCAATACTATCTTCCGGTCAGCTATCTCTACGCACTTTTGGGCGCAATTGCGATACACTCTGTGCTCTCTTCGTCCGGGACAAAAAAATACGTCCACCGTGGACTGGTACTCATGCTTTTTTTCTTGGCTCTTATATTCACATACAAAAGCATACTGTTGAATATATCAAGGTCAACGATGTATGACAGTGAAAAAATGAGAGCATATGAAAAACGACTCGTAACTATAAAGCAGTCAGAGACGGTGTTTCCCGGGTTTGTTTTCCGACCGCTTGCATTCCCCATGCTCTATGGATATTTTATGACTCCAAGCGAGGCCGCCCTCCCGCTTCTCTATCGCTATTCCCCAATCGAAGAATATCTGGAAAAAGAAAAAACAAAATTTGTCATTCTTAACGACTACACCCTCAAACTCCTGCCGGTACCAGCACAAGAATACATAAAAACTCACTATAAAAATACCAACCCGTCAGACGAAGAGTTGCTGATTCGAATACAGTAAGATACCCATGTCACTAGTATTTAGCGCCTCACAATAGTCTGTCAGAGAGGACCTCTCTGACAAGGCGTTAATACGCTCTAAACACAAATGCCTCGTGAAATCTTTTGTGAAATATCCAATCCACTTGACAAGGTGTACATTTAAATGTATAGTTAAATGTACATATGAATCTTATCACCACCACCGAGCTACGCACGCGTACATCTGAATTAATCAAGGCATTGCTTGCCGGTGAATCTGTAGACCTTATTCATCGATCTCAAATTCTTGGAGAAATCAAACCAAAAAAATATCAGTCAAAACCATTTACGAAGGAAACCATCGAACGACTCGCAAGCATAACAAAAAAAATGAACCTCCCAAAACTTACTGATAAACAAATTGAGACTAGATATCGAAAACATCTCATGGAAAAATATGGCAAGGGTCTTTCTTGATACAAATATTTACGTCGATGCGGTCTATCGAAAACCGGAAGTACGACTGCAATTTCTTCATCATGAAGTGTATTACTCTTCGCTTTCCACACATATACTTTTCTATGTACTGCATCTGAAAGTTCCAGATCCCATTGTGACGTCTGTATTAAAAGAATTTGGTCCGATTGATTTTACTTCATCGATTTTAGAAAAAGCCCTGAATGGCCCTACGAAAGATATGGAAGACAACATCCAGCTCCACTCTGCCGCAGAATCGGAGTGCGACTATTTCCTGACGAACGACAAAAAGCTCCTCGCCATGACATACTTTGGCAAAACGAGGATGGTGAGTACACTTGAGAAGAATTAAACGGATTATTTATAGAGCATGCTATGCGTGCCGATAAATTCAAAAACGACCACACCAGGTTCTTTTTCGCAGTACACCGCCCGCCAGTCGCCAGTGATATTTATACTCCGTTTGCCTTGTAAGTTTCCGGTGAGCTCATGATTTCGAAGAAGTGGGTGATGTGGATTGTTGAGAAAAATTTCCATACGTCTATTGAGTGCATCTTTCACTTCTTTTGGGAGTTTCCTGAGGCGCTTATGAAAAGTCCGCGAAAAATCAACATGTCGTATGGGCATAGGCTAAATAGTTTTCAGATAATCGAGCACTTTTTTGGGAGAATCGAAAGAAATCACATCTCCCCGCTTTATCTCCTCCTCCACTTTTTTGAGCATCCGAAGCGTCTGTGCCCGGGGTATCTCAGGCGCCACAGAAAATCGTACCTCTTTCCTTCGCACAAAATCCTTTAGGTACGCATTGATGACACCACTAAGCGTAAGCCCGATCTCTCGAGCCACCCGCTGTGCGCTGCTTTTTACGGCAGGATCTACCTTTACATTAATCACCGCCGTCTGTGCCATATAAACACAGTATATATAAAGTATATACAATGTCAATACCATCTTTGTCTGCTTAATAGGATTCTCTCATCTGTGCTACAATCTCTTTTACCTCGCCGTAGCCTATCTGCTAGACGAAGGCGGGCCGATACTCAAATCTCAGATTCCATATATTTGATTTTTGATTTTAAATCTTTGATATTGTTATGTTATCTTCTCTCACCATCGCCATTCCTGCATACAATGAAGAACTCACGCTCCCTTCGATCATCAAAGAAGCGTTAGACATAGGGAAAATATCCGCAAAAAAATTTGAACTCCTCCTGGTAGATGATGGGTCTACAGACACGACAGGAAGAATCATGGACAAGTTTTCCAAATTACACACAAACATCACGGTACTCCATCACAATAAAAATTTAGGTTTTACCGGAGCAATACTCAGTTGCTATAAACACGCAACAAATTCCTGGGTATTCTTGGCACCGGCAGACGGCCAAATCCATCTGAAAGATCTCTCGTTATTCATCGAAAAAACAAAAGGCACTGATGTCATCATCGGATACAGAAA
>JBBTTM010000068.1:0-6440 GCA_038064255.1 Patescibacteria group bacterium
ATTATACGAATTAACCACATAGCCAATAAATAATCCATCTCCAGAAAGAACAAATTTGTTTTCCGTGCCACCGGAGAGAGCTTTCCCTGTTACTTTCCAATTTTGCTTCCATTTTTCATACATACTCCCAAGATTTTCAATCCCCTGGACGCTAAATGCATCGGGCATCATGGGAACGACAAAATAGTCTGAACCCAGAAAAATGATCTGATTCAGAAGCCCAAGACTGGGAGAAGTGTCTATAATAAAAATATCTACTTCCTCATTTAACCCTTTTTCCCGGAGGAACCGGTCGATCGCACTGGTTTGAAAATATCCCAGCTGTTGACCAGCAGCAGCCTGACCATACGCAGCGATAAGCAAATTTTCATATTGTGATAAATTAACACTCCCCTTTAAGAGCGAGAGATTTGAGACGGACGGACTACTGACAAATGGCACCGAAAAATCTATATCTGCCCCGCCCTGGACAATGCCTTTTAAAACATCGGACACATCTTTATACGTTGAGGAGAATAAGGTGTCGGTATAATTGTTGTCCCCTAGGGCTAATCTGGATAGATTACACTGCGGATCTAGATCAATAAGGACCGTCTTATAGCCCTCTTTCGCGAATGACACTGCAGTATTATAGGCCAGGGTAGTCTTTCCGACACCACCTTTATTATTTATAAAGAGAAGTTTTTTTGACCGCGCAAATTTCATATCTTTATAGTATCATACCCACAGCTTTTTGACCCGCCTGCCATCGCTTGTGCCAAAGGTGGGAGTCGAACCCACACGGTACTTTCATACCACGGGTTTTTGAGACCCGACTGTCTACCAGTTCCAGCACTTTGGCATTGCGGGCAGGGAGCTGCGCGCTTACATGTATTATAACCTTCCAGTATAAAATTTATAAGAGAGGTTAATTGGCTGAAGGAAACTGAGGAATATATGGAGGTGGCTTTACTCCTGTATGCTCTTCTAATTGAACGAGGCGTTTATGATGATGGCTCACAATTGCATCAAAAAACGTGATCGTTTCCTTGCTTCTCTTGTTTAAAAGACGCAATTCCTTTTTAATAGTATTGAAATCGTCTTTCGTAGCAAATCTTGTCAAGTCGTCTTTCGTAGCAAAGACTTCTTTCATATCCTGTATAAGGAGTTGCCGATCTTTTTTTGTAATCATACTCTCACTCTATAACGTGAAACATTTTTCGTCAATTACTGAGAATCTGCTTGTTTACGGTCGACACCAAAAAAGCGGATGCGGTTGCCGACAAACATGAGGTCTATTTCAGCCAAGGGACCATTACGGTGTTTTGAAATACGAAGCTTCGTCGGAATTTGTTCTCCCCAGGTCGTCATATCCCCTTCTTCGCGGTACAAAAACATAACGACGTCTGCATCCTGTTCTATAGACCCAGACTCACGAAGATCTGAAAGTTCCGGCACCTTACTTCCGCGGGACTCCACCGCACGGGAAAGCTGTGAACAGGCAAGTACCGGTACCCGAAGCTCACGAGCCATATTTTTGAGAGACGCGGAGATAAGTGACACTTCCTGCACTCGATTATCAAACCGTCTGCCGCTATCTGCAAGCTGCAAATAGTCGACAATAATAAGTTTTACTCCCTGTTCGACCTGAAGCCTTCTGGCTTTGGTACGCATTTCCATGATGTTGAGTCCTGGTGTGTCGTCGATAAATATAGGAGCCTCAGCAAGCTCACCCATAGCATCCGAGAGATGGGTAAAATCGTCATCAGAAAGTTTTCCGGTTTTGAGTTTCCAGGCATCTATGTCTGCCTGTGCAACGAGCATACGATCCACAAGCTCTTCTTTACTCATTTCAAGTGAAAATATTCCGACCGGCATTTTTTCCTTTACACCGATATGTTGCGCCATGTTGAGAATCATAGCGGTCTTCCCGGTACCGGGCCGGGCTGCAAGGATAATGAGGTTTGAATCCTGCATGCCGGATAATTTAAAATCCAAATCGTTAAATCCGGTGGGCACACCGCGAAGTCCGCCTGAACGTTTATGGAGTTCATCGAGCCTGTCAAAGGAGGATGCAAGAGCTGCTTTTATCGGTATAAAATCACGACGCATCGACCCTTGAGCTATAGCAAAAATCTCCTGCTCGGCTTTTTCGAGAACCGCCTGAGACCCGCCTTCTTCTTTGATCGCGAGCTCCGTAATATGAGCTGCAACTTCGATGAGTTGTCTTTTGGTAAAACTTTCCTGAATAATCCTGCCATACTGCTCTGCGTGCGCGCTTGTCGGAACTATCCCTAAAAGTTCAGATAAATACTCTGACCCGCCGCTCCGGTCGAGGGTTCCAAGACGTTTCAATTCTGCTGAAAGAGTGACGATATCAACTGGTTCATGTTTTTCGAAGAGAGAAATGAGTGCGTCAAATATAGCACCATGTTTATCGTTATAAAAATGTTCGGGATGTAAAAATTCTGCGACGTCTATAAGCGCATCTTTATCTATAAGAATTGCGCCAATGAGAGACTGTTCGGCTAGATCGTCATGAGGCGGTATACGAATGTCCGGCATAGATTTAATCAATTTCAAATTTTACCAATAACAAATGTCCAATATTTGAGGATATTAAGCAGAGAGAACGACGATCTGCATCTCTTCCGGAAGTTTGTCTTTTGTCATTGCCAATTTGGCAACCGGTTCTATCGTGTCTTTCTCCATCTGCTTTAAAAATGCGCTGAGAGGACCCAAATTTCCAAACACAGTCTGATTGTGTTCAGGTGTGTTGTAGTGCATCGGAAGTACTATGGAAGGATCTATTTCAGTAATACACGCCTGAACTTCCTCAAGTGAAAGTACTGTCGCACCCACAGCAATGCAGAGTATATCTACCGATCCTAACGCGTCAACATCAGCGGATGAAAGCGTATGCCCTAGATCTCCGAGATGAACGATGACAAGGCCGTCCATTTCTATCCGGTAGATCGTATTTTTACCCTTCGAAGCTCCCTTTTCTTTATCGTGATACGTTTGAAACCCGACTACTCCGACTCCCGATATTTCATATTCTCCCTGGCCTTTAACTATATATGGCGAGCCTTCGACAGATAGTACCGCATTGTGGTCCTTGTGATCATGAGATACTGTGACGATACCGGCCTCAATTTTTTTCGGAAATTTAAATCCGACCTCTTCCCCATACGGATCCGTCACCAGTGTTGCGGTTTTTCCTCGGAGTTTGAATGCACTATGACCTAGGTATGTGATATCCATATTCTTCGAGCGATGCGAGAAGTCTATCAAATTTACAGTTCTCGGCTATAAAGCCTCGAACAATAAAACCTCTTCCCTTGCTTTTTATACCAGATTTCTCTATCCTTATGCAACAGAGGAAATTCATGAACAGAGATATATTTCTTGCAACACTCATAGGCTTTATCATTGGACTATTTCTCACGGGGGTCGTCCTCGTCGGTCCGAAGGCACTGACGTCTCTGCCTAAATTAAAAGGATTTTCTTTTTCCTTGCCAAAATTTTCATTTCCAAAAAATACTCTGAAGATTGCCCCCACATCGACAGAAAAACAAGCTCCGGGGTTTTCTGTCCAGGCTCCCCTTCAGGAATCCATAGAAGCCGGCGAGTCGGTACTCCTCTCCGGTACTGCACACTCGGGATCTACGGTATCTGCAAGCGGACAGCTAGACGAGGATATCGTAGCAGTGAAAGATGATGGAAAATTTGCACTCAAGCTGACCCTCGTAGAAGGAAAAAATGAGATAAGCGTCAGTGAATTTTTTGAATCCAAGGAGACAACGCAAAATCTAGTCGTCTATAGATCCATTGATTCATTCTAAGCTATGATACGAATAACATTTTTCATTCTTGCAATTCTAATAGCGATCCTTTCGCCAGGTACCGCAGCAGCCGCAATAGCAACTCCAGCCTCTCAGATAAAAGCCGAAGCAACCACGTCTGGTGACAAGATGAAAAAACTTGAAGAACTCAAAGACAGGCTTGCAACGAAAGTTGCGGAGCTCAGACAAACCCAGCGGAAAGCAATGTTTGGAACAGTGCTTGAAGTTTCTCTCGTTTCGATCACACTCGAGACTCCAAACAAAAACGTAAAATTAGAACTTGGAGATACTGTAAAGGTTGTACAACTGATAAAAGACAAACGCACGACACTTTCTACGAGTGATATTTCCAAGGGAGATATCGTCACCGTATTTGGGGAATACGATCCGACGATTGATCTGCTGCGACCTAAAATAATCGTAATCCAAAAAAAACCATCCAAGCATATACGGGGGAAAATAAAGGAAGTAAATAAAACTGATTTTAGCATCAGCGTCGAAACAAACGATGCTCAGGTGTACATAGTAGATATAGAATCAACCACACGCTCTCTCGGGTGGACTCAGGCAGGAGGGATAATAAAATCCGGATTTTCTAAATTTACCGTCGGAGACACTGTCCTCGTCTCCGGTCAACCGGTGCCGAAAAAAGATATAAGGATAAATGCTGATCGGGTCGTTGACATCGGTTCCCTGTCGCCCACTTCGGTACAATCGACAGAGATTCAAGCCACGACGCAAGATAGTACGCCGCCGGCAGCACCAGCAAAAAAATGACAACAAAACATACTGTTTGTTGTCATCCCCGACCTGCCGCGCCACTCAAAGCCGATAGGCGACGTGTGGATCGGGGATCCAGTTCTGACTTGCCTGGATTCCCGCTTTCGCGGGAATGACAGAATGAGCATTAAGAAATAAAAAATAATATATGTATCCCACGAAACATGATAAAGCGCTGATTCATGCGATGTCGCTTCTGCAAAACGAAAAAGAGATAGAGAATTTTCTTCGTGATCTTCTCACTATCTCCGAAACCGAAGAATTCTCTTCCCGTTTCGCCGTTGCGACACTCCTGTGGACCACTAAAAAATCGTATATCGACATTGCAAAAGAGATGAAGACAAGTACGACCACCGTGACAAGAGTCGCCCAGTGGCTCTATAAAGAATCCTACCAGGGATACGCCAAGGTTCTCACAAAACTCCATGGATCTTCTCTCCGCTAATATCATCGTATTAGCATATTGACATGCTTCCCGGTTCGTGATATAGTGAACTTCATGACACAGAAAAACACATCAGTCGTTTTGCATCATACCTCCCTCACATCTGACGGGGGTCTTTTTCTGTAGAAAAAATTAGTCATAACTTATAGAAAATTCAGCTCCCGTCGAGGGAGCTTTTTGATGGCTGCTTATCCGAGTCTTTCGAGGTTAGCAGCCGATCAATCCTTCGTAAGCGCTCTTCATGCCGCGCTACGAATAGTAGGTAAGGCATGAAGCAAGCGAAGAAGGATGATGTATATATTGGTGGCTGTAGCTTAATGGTAGAGCACTAGGTTGTGAACCTAGATGTTGCGGGTTCAAGTCCCGTCAGTCACCCAAATTTGATAAACACAATATTTCTGTCATTGCGAGGATCCTGAGCTTGTCGAAGGAGACGCGGCAATCTAACGTTAAAGATCGCCACGGTCGCCTTAGGCGACTCTCGCGATGACAAAATACTTATATTAAATATACATATGAAAGATATGAATAACACGATTATTACACTTGCAATACAAAAAGACGGACGTCTGACAAACGATACGCTTGATTTTTTGCGAAAATCCGGTCTCGAATTTGAAAGCTACAAGCAAAAATTGTTTTCGACCTGCCGCAATTTTCCACTGAAAATTCTCTTTGCGCGCGATAACGATATACCGGATTATGTATCTACCGGAGCAGTAGATCTCGGGATATTAGGCCAAAATCTTCTCTACGAAGGGCGTCCGAAAAACGTAAAAAAACTCCTGAATCTCCGCTACGGTTTCTGCTCGCTATATATAGCAGTTCCCAAAGATTCAAAGATTCAAAGACTTTTGGAATTTGAAGGAAAAACAATCGCAACATCGTATCCAAATTCAACAACCAATTTTCTAAAAAAGAATGCTCTATCAGCAAAAATGGTAAAGATAAGCGGATCAGTAGAGATCGCACCTGCCCTCGGAGTCGCAGACGCTATTTCAGACCTCCTCTCAACCGGAAGTACTCTCGCGTTAAATGATCTACGGCCTCTCGCCAAAATATACGACTCTGAGGCGGTACTCATCGTAAATGAAAAAAGCTCGAGGTCTAAAGACAATAAAATACTCTTGAGCAATCTTCTGACCAGATTTGAAGGAGTATTGTCCGCAAAAAATTACAAGCTTGTGCAGATGAGTGTGCCTGTTGAGATCATGAGAAAACTCGAAAAAATCCTTCCATCTTTCACGCAACTTTCACTTTCATCAAAAGCAAAAAACGAATCAACAATGATCCAAACAGTCATGAAAGAAGACGTACTGTGGGAAACTATAAATACGCTCAAAACACTGAACGTTTCAGACATATACGTATTGCCGATAGAAAAAATAATT
>JBBTTM010000069.1:0-2056 GCA_038064255.1 Patescibacteria group bacterium
AAAAAACCGCTCATGGGATTGACGAGTTTCAAAAGCAATTATATTACGACCAACGATATTACTATCGCAAAAAAACTATCTGACGGAACCGGAAATAAACCAGTTGAATTTAATTGTTTCTCTTTATATTGATTTTGCGGAATTACAAGCATCCCATGAGTGCAAAACAGGCGGAGGATAAAGCGTTAGGTGAATATCAAAAGTATCGGACGGAAGGTGATAAAAAATATATTTCCGACTTTGATCGTGAAGTCAAAAAGTTGTTACAGAAAACGAAGAAATGACACAATCTCAAGCCCTTGCCATACTCAAAACCGGTGCTAATGTTTTTCTGACCGGAGAGCCGGGTAGTGGCAAGACGTATGTTGTTAATTCCTACGTAGTATATTTACGAAAATATGGTATTGAGCCCGCAATTACCGCCTCAACCGGAATAGCGGCCACGCATATTGGCGGGATGACAATCCATTCATGGAGTGGGATTGGAATTAAAACGAAACTAGATACGCGTGATATAAGAAATATCGCGTCTAATCAATATATTACCCGCCGTGTGGGTCGAGCAAAAGTTCTCATCATTGAAGAAGTATCCATGCTGACTCCCAATACATTGTCTATGGTGGATAGCGTGTGTCGCCAAGTGAAACAGAATCAAAAACCATTTGGAGGTATGCAAGTCGTGTTCGTTGGGGATTTTTTTCAGTTGCCCCCAGTGGCAAAAAGGGAAACGGAACAAACTAAACAAACGGAATTGACTGAAACATCATCTGCCCGTTTTGCATATGATTCTCCTGCATGGATTGATGTAGATCCGATCGTTTGCTATCTGACCGAGCAGCATCGGCAAGATGATAGTGATTTTTTGAGTATTCTTACGGCCATTCGGCAAAACGCATTTGACGCCGATCATTTACATCTGGTTGAGACGAGAAAAATTAATGGCGCAATTGTACCCGATAGCGTACCAAAACTCTTTTCCCATAATGCTGATGTCGATCGTATTAATGACGAAATATTAGCAAAGATTCCACAAGAATCGACCGTATTTACTATGTTATTTCAAGGACCGGATGCGTTGGTGGCTGCAATTAAAAAAGGCTGCCTTTCCCCAGAAATACTCTCTGTTAAAGTTGGCGCGGCGGTAATGTTTACCAAAAATAGCCCAGAAAAACGATTCGTCAACGGTACATTAGGTACTGTTGAATCATTTGACAAAACAAGTGGAAATCCAGTCGTGAAGACACGAAACGGACAGCGAATTATTGCAGAACCCATGGATTGGACGGTAGAAGAAAATGGGCGCATTCGCGCACAGATTTCGCAAGTACCGCTTCGTTTGGCATGGGCAATCACCGTTCATAAAAGTCAGGGGATGAGTTTGGATGAGGCCGTGATGGATCTGTCTGACGTGTTTGAATTCGGGCAAGGATATGTTGCGCTTTCTCGGGTACGACGGCTTTCTGGTGTGTACATATTGGGTTTGAATACACGAGCTTTTCAAGTACATCCGGAAATTCTCACAAAAGACGGAGTATTTCGACAGGCTTCTGGCGGTGCACAATCAATACATTCTCAAATCTCACCGGATGAGGTTCAAAAAAGATGGGATAATTTTATTATTGCCTGTGGTGGGAAATTGAATGGAACCTATCAATTATATTCAAAGCTAAATACTCAAACTGAAACACTTGTATTATGGAATAAAGGAAAAACTATAAGAGAAATTGCTAAAACTCGTACACTAAAAGAAGGTACTATTTTGGAACATATTGAAAAACTTGTTGCTCGCGGAGAAATACATCAGTCGGATCTTTCTCGAACTCTCACTCCGAATCTTGTAAGCGAGCTTCCTAAAATTCATGCCGTATTTGGCAAATTTCATGATGGCAAACTATCACCAGTATTTCAAAAATTTCATGGCGAGTATTCATATAATGAATTACGAATAGCAAGAATGTTGCTAGTTCAGAATAAACCTAGTTGATTTTCAGAAATTTTAGGTTTTGTTCTACCAGATGGCGTTTCATTTGATAATCCAAGCGTTCGATACGGCACT
>JBBTTM010000069.1:2156-26095 GCA_038064255.1 Patescibacteria group bacterium
TGATTCAGTTATTGGTGCTGGAAATATTTCAGTTTACGTGAGGTTTTTTTTTAATTTGGGACCAAAGGTAGCGAGATTAGTGCCTTTTTTACCTACCCTTTTACAAAAAAGGGTCGCGTTTGCGGTGTTTGGAATTCCCTCAACTCATTTTAAGAAATCTTCTTTCAGAGATAGATTTGGGATGTTAGATAACTATACGCAAATAGTAACGAACGCATGGAAAGATAACCATCGATTTATTGAAAAAGATTACGGTAGGTTTCCTATTCTTTTCGTTTGGGGAGATAGAGATGGGAAAGAATTTAATTTATATGGTTCATGTAATGTTGATGACGCCCGAAGTGTGGCTAAAAAACTTAGAGCTAAAGGTAAAGATATTAGATTTATAACTGTTTCAGGTGGTCACACAATACTTTATGAAAAACCTGAGTATGTGGTAAATGAAATAGTAAAGAACATGAGTTAAATAAAAAGAGTACAAACTGGTAAGAAAAACGGCGTCCGACGAGCCGCGCGACCGTGTCCGTCCGTAGTCCTGAGTTTACCGAAGGACGAAGGAGGAAGCGGGACGAGCAGTCAGTTTGGAAAGCGTGGCGGCAATTCATTTTTCCCCTTAGGCTTTACCCCGTACTCTGAGCGGGGGTTTACACTGGAAACGAAGTTTTCATGTGCCTTTTTTCTTGCCGCCACTCTTTCTGATTTTTTGATGAATAATGTACCCCGTGCCGGATTGTCGCGATTACGCGATCCTCACCAGAAGTAAGATTCGTCATTTTAAATGACTCATCAACTCCTGGACTGCGAACCGATGCCCGGTTCTCTCCGACAGGATATACAAATATCGCTCGGACTATGCCGAGCGATATTTGTATGTACCCCGTGCCGGATTCGAACCGGCGATCACAGCGCTGAAAACGCTGGGTCCTAGGCCGCTAGACGAACGGGGCTCTAACTAGAACTACTAGTTTATTATTTTACGATATTGCCTTCTCGGCCGCTATCCTCTTTCGTCCTTCGGTAAACTCAGGACTACGGACGGACAAAGGACGAACGGGGCTATCAAACTTAGTAATTGTAACAAATTAGAGCTGGAATGAGAATACGAGCAATATATTTGCACTAGGTACGTATTAGATGAAATAGCGTTTGTGCGAAGTCAATTTAAAAAATTAATTAACATTTTGATATGGCCTTAACTCAACAAATTCTTTTCTATACTGAAATTGGACTATATAGATATTAAAAATTCCTTTTTGACCTAAAAATCCACACTGAATTTTATGAGAATAAGAAAACCCAGCATTGACCTGAGTACTATTTCCACCAATATCAACAATTATGTCGTGATAATAAATTTTTCCACTTTTACCAATGACGCCGGATAATGAACCGGATGTCCCATTTTTAATATTAATCCCAAGCAATTCACCTATCTGAGCAGGAAATACACACATATCAGCACCAGAATCCACCAGTGCTTCGTAATTAATTGGTCTATTCTGTTTGTATTTTAGGGTGACAGAGATAATTGGTCGTATTACTCCTGGTGCAATTCTTTTATATTTAAATTGCATACAACTAGCCAACCATCGGAGTAATTTGAGAAGGCACGAATGAAATGATAGGATTTTCGAAGCCGTTCTTTATAGCTCGACCGTATACTGCTTTTGCACTATCTGCACTTGCGATAACCGTTTTTTCATCTCGTTTAAGAGCAATCCACATTCCTTTGTATTTTTTATAAATTTTTGTCCAATTTATTGCCATGTCTATATTTTATCATAAAAGGAAATATCATGTGTCAAAGCTATCCCGCTTATTCTGATATTATTTACAGTAAATCGCCGAAAGGTGTGAATTATAGAACTAATTCTCATTTTGACCATATTTCTTAAAATATGAAAAATTAGCTTCGAAAAATGTCAACTCGTGATCGACCGCACAAGAGTTGACAAAATTGAAGGGAGAAAAACTCAGTCCAGAAATAATGACAGCTTCCGTTTGATGTATTCCTCAATAATGCATTTCCCACTCGGATTTTGACAAAAAACTGATCGATCAGGAAAATGTCAAGAGAAATATAGCTAAAATATTTTATTGCTAACGTGTATTTTGGATTCATCGACCAATACAGCCATTTGGATCGTCTGAGGTTTAAAGCTAATCTACCCGTCGGGTTGTTGTCACGAACGGGGCTCAAATAGAACTGTATATTTTTTATTTTACGACATTGCCTTCTCGGCCGCTATTCTCCTTCTTCGCCATCTGGCGGATTCGGACGGACACGGGGCGAACGGGGCGCTTAGACACAGTAATTGTAACAAATTAGAGCTGGAATGAAAATGAGTGCAATCTACTTTCTCTACCTGTGTACTTTATTTTCGTATCTGCTGAAGATATAATACTACTCACCTGAGCCAAAAACGATATTTCTATATGGCATGATCTAACAACATGCGTATTTTCCAGATGTGCCAAGCTAGTTCACACCTGGTGTGTACTACGGTGTACTTGGTGCTTCACACTTGGTGTATACATCAATAATTTTTTACTTGAGAGTGAGTTAAAATTTTTACAATTCCCTTGCAACCAAAATTTTTGGCCGCATAGGAGAAGTGATTTTCTATATGGTTTAATACAGCAATATCTCCATCAAATTCTTCATGTTTGTATTGCGCTTTTTGAATTTCAGATATAACATTTTGTTTTGGTATATTGTCGCTATCCACCTTGCTAATTTGATCTAAGATTATATACCACCATCCTTGAACGGTAGAAGACCGATACTCAGATGAAAGCAACACTCCGAGTAATTTTGCTTGTCGTAGTGTGTCAGGACTAGCATCGCGAATGACCCAGGCAAGACAGGTAGCTCTAATATCTTCTTCGTATTCAGGTTTTCTACCCGATTCATGAGTAAACTTTTCTACTAAGTAACGAGCAATTAGTTTTCGAGATTCTGGTTTAAACTGTCTTTCATTTTGCAGATTACTAGCAATATGATCAAATTCGAAAAAACGAGGATCAGAGGAAGGAAAATTGTGTGCGAGATTTGCCTGCATTGGATCGATAATCTGATCTAAGAACTGATTAATTAATGTATTTTCTTGTTCGAATGCATTCATGGATAAATTTCGATAAATTTCTGCATGAGCCATGTACGGCCGTCGGGACACTATTGGTTTCTCTTGATTTTAATGATATCTAAATTTTGTTGAACGATCAAGGTGGACCATCGCAGGATTTTTGTTCACGCCAGATGTGTACCATCTTCGCACATCGGGATTCTTATAATTTACAGTAAAAATTTGAGTTCGATTTCATCCCGTATCGGGATACCGTCGTTGCCGAGGATGGGCATAGAGGGTTTAATTTTCCTTTGCTTCTCTATTTCATTTATTCGTATGGTAGTGATAGCAAATCCACGTTTTTGATAGAACCTGAGAGCCTCAGTATTATCATTGGTCGTCATAAGCCACACCTTGTTGCACCCGTCTTTTTTAGCAGTCTCTTTCACGCGATCTATTAGTATAGTTCCGAGCCCTTGCTTCGTGATTTCGCAGTACAATGCCACGATCTCGCACTCTTTTCCTTCAATAACATAGGTTATAAATCCGATGGACTTGCCCTCAGACACTCCAACCAGCGTATCTAGGCTTAGAATATTGTACAGATGATTTTTACTAATAATCTCAACCGATCCCCACATCTGCGTCGCGATGTTAGTAATCCACGTATCATCGGATGGTATTTTTTCTCTGATTTGAAAAGGATGATCCATGAATATATTATAACGTAGAATTTGAAATAAATAGAATCATTGCGTCTGAGGAGCGTAGACTAGAAACGTATCATCGATTTGGCCAATCGGAAGACAACCGAGTCTGTAGATGTCTACTAACGGTTTGTTTGGATTTCCGTGATTGAATTTATTTGATGCAAATACATCTGCAACTACTTCATGAAGCGCAGTATAGGTGGCAGGAACCGCTGCCCATCCGGATGTCTCGCAAAATCCTTCATACACAACATGTCCCGCTAGGTCAAATGGTATTCGACTATCGAGAGAATTTGCGGTTTTTTCAAGTTCTTTTCTGTATTCCTCTTTAGCAATATTGAGAGCACTATTTGCCGTCATCGCATCGTACTTAAGATCGTTTGCATTATTTAAATCTCCATATATGATTTTAACATCCATTGATGCGATTCCAAGACGAGAAATATAATTTTTTGTAAGTTGAGCAATTAATATCTTATCGGGCGGTGGTTTTGGAATTGGATGAATTATATCAAGAGAATCATAAACAACTGATGCTACTCGATTTCCGTTTGGAATGCCAAAGTGAGTTGAAGTGAATATTTCATATAAAAGGTGATATTTTCTAACATCATCGAGTGTATTAATTGAACGAAAAATCTGTGCTGTTTGATTATCACTTAATACAGGTAGAATGAGATGATCAGCGCCAACAATAGGTCTGGCAATTTTGTGGATGGTACTGCATATATCTGTCGTGGTATATATTTCTTTACTCATCTATCGCTTCCTCAAAATGAGCAGTACGACGGTAAAATCTAATAGCGTGATGTAAAGAGGGTAGGATAATTCCTGAATAGACCACTGTTGGATTGCTAGAAGACTTGCGATGGCCGCAAGAACATCTAGCGCGTAAAACGTCCAGACTTCTGATTCTGGGTATGTATATGTTTTTATAAGCATCGGGATCTGTCCGGTCATGTCTGCGCCGATCGACGCAATGATCCCGTAAAGCGGATTAGACGTAAGTTTCCAAAATACTATTCCTGCGATAGACAAATAGAGACATAAGATATCTATTTTTGAAAATCCACCCATGCCGTACTTTAAACTTAAAAGAAATATAGCAACACTGCCAATGGTCATAGCTCCGATAAGCCAGATGGCAACCGTGCTAGCTGATGCCAGAAGCGCTGCTGAGGCAAGACAGGTGATGACTACCAGAACAAATCGTGTCGTTCTGTGTGGCCGTGCTTCGCCTTTGAGGATTGCAATCGCGTACACAATGTAGGAGACGAGTGCAAGGATGCTACTAATCCCAATTAAAACATTTTGCATGAGCGTATTATAACTCTCTTTTGTAAATATTGTTGTTTGCTTCAGGCTTTCGGGTATTTATACTATTTGCTCTATTCTGATACCGTTGACAGCTCTTCTTTTCGGGTTTAATATAGATATATATTCGGGTTTATTTTGGTTATGGCAGAATCAGTGAATGAATCAGTATCGGTGGATCTCCTTTCTAATCATCTGCAAAAGCGTGCGTATCCCTGGGCGATCTCCTGGCGGGGGAGACGGCATACGGTAAAAACGGTTGGGCTGCATCACACGACCCGCGTAGGGAGGGTGCTTTTTCATCTTTTTTCGGTTTCAGACGGGACTACCTGTTTTCGCTTGCAGTTTGATACTGAATTTTTATCGTGGAAATTGCTTGAGGTGTCTGAAGGATGAATAATTTTAACCCTATTTCACCGACGGTTTTCCATGTGGATCTCAATTCCTGCTTTGCAACCATAGAACAACAGGCAAATCCGATTCTCCGCGGGAAACCCATCGCGGTCGTTTCGTATATGACGGACAACGGATGTATACTTGCCGCTTCCCGTGAAGCAAAAGCTCTGGGTGTAAAAACAGCGATGCGTATACGCGAGGCGCGGTTTTTTTGTCCCTCGCTTCGGGTTTTGTCGCCTGATCCTGCAAAATACCGGTTCGTAAACAGGAAACTTCTGATGCTTCTTAGTGCATATAGTGATTCTGTCACGGTAAAGTCGATAGACGAGATGGTACTTGATGTAAAACACGCTCCCACTTTTTCTCCTATGAACATGTTGTCTCTTGGGCAGGAGATAAAAAAACGAATACGAGACGAGATAGGTGAGTGGCTTACGGTATCCATTGGGATATCTACCAACAGATATCTTGCAAAAATTGCATCGGGGCTGCATAAGCCGGACGGACTGGATATCATAGACCGGAATAATTGTGAGAAAGTTTTTTCCACTCTTGCTCTTGAAGGTCTGACCGGGATAAAGAAAGGAAACGGGTCGAGGCTTCGGTGTCTTGGGATTACCACTGCGATTGAATACTTTTTGGCGTCCAAAGAGAGACTCACCGCGGCATTTAGTTCATCAGTCCTTGGCCACGAGTGGTGGATGCGTCTCCACGGATATGAGGTAGATGACAGGGAGTTTGAAACCAAAAGCTACGGTCATTCGTATGCACTCTATGTACCCTACGCGCCAAAAGACAATAAACTTCAGCAAATTCTTTTTCAGTTGACTGATAAAATGGCGCGGAGACTGAGAAAATCCGGATCAAGAGCGAGCGGTGTGCATATCTCTACGGCATTTTCTGATTTTTCCTATTGGCATCATGGAGAAAAGATTGATCGCGTGCTTTTAAGCGTCCAGGATTTTTTTATAGAAGCAAAAAGAATTTTACTTCAGGCTCCGGATAAACTCGTCCGTACCCTAGCAGTATCGTGCTACGGGTGCAGGAAGGATGAGCACGTACAGACAGAGCTTTTCTCTGACAGAATGAAGACGGAACGAATAACAAAAGCGATTGATACTCTTTCTGACAGATGGGGAGACGGCGTCATCTCGAGCGGGAGGACTCTTGGGATGGAGACAAAAATTCTGGACCGCATAGCATTCGGCGCAGTGCAGGGGCTTG
Source organism: Patescibacteria group bacterium (assembly GCA_038064255.1). Classification (GTDB taxonomy): domain Bacteria; phylum Patescibacteriota; class Microgenomatia; order UBA10105; family UBA927; genus JACREM01. The sequence goes on from JBBTTM010000069.1 coordinate 8,869, forward strand.
ATCCGTTTGAGTATATCGAATCTATTTGTCATGTCATCCCCGACTAGATCGGGGATCCAGACTGGATTCCCGCCTTCGCGGGAATGACAAGAGTATAATTAGTATTATGGACACCCGACCACTCGCAGAGCAGCTCCGCCCAAAATCATTTGATGAAGTGATCGGTCAGGAGCATCTGGTGGGAAGAGACGGAGTTTTGCGAAAAGTGCTCGCCCAGTCATTTCTCCCATCATTGGTTTTTTGGGGCCCTCCGGGGGTAGGGAAAACAACACTGGCGAGACTACTTGCAGCATTAACTAACAGTCATTTTGAGTCAAAATCTGCGGTGAGCGCGACACTTGCAGATGTCAGGCTTATAGTGAGCCAGGCGAGAACGCGGAAAACTGACGAGGGCATGCGGACAATTTTATTTTTAGATGAGATACATAGATTTAACAAAGCCCAACAGGATGCGCTCCTTCCCGTGGTCGAAGATGGAACAATCTGTTTTATCGGCGCTACGACTGAAAATCCTTCATTTGAAGTGATCGCTCCATTACTGTCCCGTACACGGGTATTGGTATTAAAACAATTAACAGATGAGGAACTTTCAAAGATGCTGACTAAGGCAGTAGAGTATACTTCATCTTCCATAGCTCCGGACGCGAAAGACTTTATTATCTCCTGTGCAAACGGAGATGGCAGATCTCTCCTAACCATTTTTGAAATTGCTCATGAGCTATGTCAGGCCAAAGAAATTACGCTTGACATAGTCGAAACCGCGGCGCAAAAAAAGATGCTGTCATACGATAAAACAGGAGACAATCATTACGACACCATCAGTGCATTTATAAAATCCATGAGAAGCAGCGACACTGATGCAAGCCTTTACTATCTTGCCCGTATGACTATGTCAGGAGAAGATCCGCTCTTTATAGCGCGGAGAATGGTGATATTTGCCAGTGAAGATATAGGCATAGCACAGCCGACGGCTTTAGTTGTTGCAAACGCAGTATTTGATGGATGCCATAAGGTCGGATATCCTGAAGCACGTATTCTTCTGGCTCATGGAGTAGTCTATCTGTCGCGAGCGAAAAAAAACAGGAGTGCATACGATGCGCTTCTCAAGGCAGAAGCAGACGTAGAGAAACATGGAAATCTTCCAATTCCATTATCAGTACGAAACGCACCGACGAAACTCATGAAATCCCTTGGGTATTCAAAAGGATATGAGATGTATACCAAAGAAAGTCATCTCCCGGATAAAATAAAAGGCTCAGTATATTATACTGAGGAGTCGTCAAGCGAACATGGAAACTCATAAAACAAATTTAAAGAAGGAAATATCTGCAGGAGGAGTCATCGTGCGGCCAAACGGAAAAGATTTTGAAGTTCTGGTCGTCCGGGATATGAACGAAGAACTGACGTTTCCCAAAGGGGTCATAGAAGATGGGGAAAATGCTCTGGATGCGGCTTTTCGCGAGATAGAAGAAGAAGTGGGGTTATGCGATATTACCCTGATCAAGCCACTGACACCCATATCGTATATGTATACACGGGACGGGGTGATACAAAAGATCGTACAGTATTTTCTTTTTATGACTATAGGCACAGAAGAAACGCGAGCGCAGAAAGAAGAAGGAATTCATGATGTGACATGGATGAGGATAGATGACGCAATCGATGCGATCGGGTACAGAGAAACAAATAAAAAAGTACTTCTGGAAGTAAAAAATGAGCTTGGGGTAGAAGGCACCATGCTTCGGCGGAGAATGAGGGTGTAATACGTATGTTAAGACTCATACACGGAGATACTATAGAGGAATCCCGAAAAGAATTTGTACGGGCTAAAAATGAGGCAAGAGGAAAAGAACTTCGTGACCTTACCGATTTTGCATCGGATGAAAATGCGCTCAGACAGGGACTTGAATCTCATTCATTGTTTGGTACAGATCTTCTCGTTGTTTTTGAAAATGCACTTTCGCACTTCGGACGGAAAGAAAAAGCGCTCGAAAAATTTCTCTCTATCATAAAAGAGAATACAAATATTGATATACTTTTTTGGGAAGGGAAAGAAATCAGCAAGGGTACACTTACAAAACTAGAAATCGGATCGAACATACAGCTGTTTAAACTCCCTGTCGTTTTATTTACGTTTTTAGACAGTATCGCGCCGAAAAACGAACGGGTTCTCTTAGATATATATCGAAAGACTATTCTGTCAAACGATCCATATCTTGTGTTTACCATGATCGTCCGCCGTGTTCATGATCTTATCTGTATTGCGCAGGGTGTGCCTTCAGATCCTGCTCAAGCGTGGCAGATGGGGCGTTTGACAAAGCAGACGAAGTTGTTTACGATTGACAAACTTCTTTCTATGCACAGACACCTTCTTGCCCTCGATATTTCAAATAAAAGCGGAAATTCCGCTCTATTATTGCAATCATCACTTGAGCTTTTTTTGGCAACACTATAAAGGAGACGGCTTTATGGCTTTAGATGTATCTATTTTCAAAGATTACGATGTACGGGGAACGTACCCACTTCAGATAAACAAAGAGATGGCACGAGCTATCGCGTATGCTGTTGTTCGTACCCTTCACCCAAAGACGGTGTGCATCTGTCGGGACATGCGTCTTTCCGGCGAGGAACTTCGGGATGGATTGACGGAGGTATTTTTGTCTCAGGGCGTAGATGTGTTTGATGCAGGACTTGTTGGTACTGAAATGCAGTATTTTATCGCTGGTACACGTGAGTATGACCTGGTATTTCAGATTAGCGCCTCGCATAATCCACCGGAATATAACGGTATAAAATTGGTCAAAAAAGGACCGATAGCAGTGACGAGTGAAAGCGGGCTATACGATGTCAGAGATGCGATTGCCAGTGGTCCTCTTCCTGATGCAATTGTTCAAGGTACAAAAACAGATATAGACATTGTGGATGAATGGAAAAAAAAAGTTTTATCTTTGGTAAACGTTTCCGATTTTTCACCTTTATCGGTTGTGGTAGATGCAGGGAATGGAATGGCTGGTAAACTTGTGCCCGCAGTATTTTCCGGATTACCCTTTAAGCTTACGACACTATTCATGGATCTCGACGGACATTTCCCAAATCACATACCAAATCCGCTCATAGAAGAAAATAACGTGTCGCTAATCGCAAAAATTCAAGAACTTCATGCAGACGTCGGCATAACGTTTGACGGGGACGCCGATCGTATGTTCTTGGTTGATGACAAAGGCAGACTTGTTCCTGGCACGATTACTACTGCGCTTCTCGCTCGCTATTTTCTCTCTCTTCACCCAGGTGGACTTATCCTCTATAACGCCATCTGCGGCAGGATTGTCATGGAAGTCGTTTCAAAATATGGTGGTATAGCCAGAAGGGTACGGGTTGGGCATAGTTACATAAAAACATATATGAGGGAGTCCGGTGCGATATTTGCCGGCGAACATTCAGGTCACTATTATTTCCGGGATTTTTTCAACGCCGAAAGCGGCGTTTTATCTGCACTTCTTGTATTGGCACTACTCTCCCGAGAAAAGCGAAAGCTTTCAGATCTGGTTGATGAACTCGATACATATCCTTCGAGCGGCGAGATAAACTTTATCGTTTCCGATATTCCGTCAATCGTTTCGCATCTTAGAGCGTCGTTTCAAGATGCAGAATCTATAGATGAACTTGACGGAGTAAGCGTATGGTGTAAGAAATTTTGGTTTAATGTTCGCGCATCAAAAACCGAGCCATTACTCAGATTAAACGTCGAAGCAGATACACAGGAAATTTTAGATGAAAAAATAGATGAACTTGTTGGTACAATAGAAAAACTTGGTGGGAAAAGAAAATAATAATAAGGAGGAATAATATATGGTTGGCGGATTTGATCCAAAAACTTTCATAACGGTACCGTATCAAAAACGTGTAGAAAAGCCTTGGGGGTACGAAATTATTTATACTCCAGATGACGCGCCTGCAACAGGAAAAATTCTTCATGTAAATGCAGGGAAGAGGTTGAGTCTTCAATATCATGACGTAAAGAGGGAAACGTTATGCCTTTTGAACGGTAAGGGCATTATTACGCTAAGTAACACTAATGATGAGGTAATTGATATTCCTATGGAAATATATAAAGGATATCATGTCGTTCCTGGTCAGGTTCACAGAGTGACCGCGGTTACAGATATCGATTTTATTGAAGCTTCAACCCCCGAACTCGGAAACACGTTCAGGCTCCAGGATGATTCAAATAGACCAACCGAAACAGAAGATTTGAGAAAAGAAAAAAATCGAGGGTGGAATATACGTTAAATATTTTAAGGAGGTGTTCTGTGAATATAGATTTTTCTTTTGTCCCAAAGCATTTTGCGTCCAGGTCGCATGAAAAAATGCAGGAAGTACTTATGGATCCGAATGGCAAAGGTCCTGCGATACATTACTATATGATCCGCGGAGGGAAAGACCAGCGAAATATTACCGTTTGGGAACCAGGTACGATCAGCGGGGAATATATAAAAACCTATGGTCATTATCATGTTGGAAAACTTGATGAAACATACTGGGTGTTGTTTGGCGAGGGAATTGCTCTTCTGCAGAAACTTGCAGTTGATACGTCCGGCAATATGATTGCCGATGTTGTAGAGGAGTTTAAAGCGGTGAAGGTAAAGGGTGGAGACAGCGTCTATATGCCTGAAGGATACGGACATCTTGTGGCAAATGTTGGTAAAACATATTTTGCGACGGCGGATGATAGTCCTGTGAATTTTGATGAAGCAAATCCTGTGAGTATGCCTGGTCACGCTGATTATGAGTTAGTTAAAAAAATGCAGGGATTCGCGTATTATGTTATGGAACAGAATGGTACGGCGGTATTAAAGAGAAATACTAAGTATACATCAATACAAAAAGAAGACCTCGGGGGGTTACCTGTCATTTAGTTGAGGTGCTTCCTATTGTCAATTATCTTTAAATTCTCCATACTAGAGGTATGGCAAAAAAATCCTACGTTGTCTGGTTTTCTGAAGTCGGGAAAGAAGATGGTGCTCTCGTCGGCGGAAAAGGAGCGAACCTGGGAGAAATGACACAGGCTGGTTTTCCTGTACCACCAGGATTTATCGTTACATCAAAGGCATACGCTCAATTCCTCGATGAGTCAGGTCTTCGAAACGATATAAAGGATACGCTTCACGGTCTTGATGTGAGTAACTCGGATGAACTAGAACGCGTATCTAAAAAAATTCAAAAAATCATCATTGGCTCACGGTTTCCCGACATTATCGCAAAAGAAGTCATAGAGGCGTATTTTACTATGGATGTTGGATTGGCAAGACACGCCCGTGTCGCGGTACGGTCGTCTGCTACAGCCGAAGATCTTCCGGGGGCATCGTTTGCAGGCCAACAGTCAACATTTCTCAATGTCGAGGGTGAAGCATCGCTTCTGGAAAAAATTAAAGAAGCATGGGCGTCTCTTTTTACCGCTCGTGCCATATTTTATCGTGAGACTAAAAAATTTGATCATTTTCAGGTTGGGATAGCGATACCAGTGCAAAAAATGGTGGAATCTGTTTCTTCAGGAATAATGTTTACCATTGACCCTGTCACGAACAGCAAAACGACAATCGTTATAGAATCAGTTTTTGGTCTAGGAGAAATGATTGTACAGGGTGCTGTAACACCGGATCACTATGAAGTAGATAAAAAGAGTCTCACAATAACTGCAAAAACCATAAAAACTCAGGAAAAGCAGATGCTGCGTAAGCAGCATGAAAATATTATAGAATCTTTGTCTCAATCGCTAGGGTCGAAACAAAAAATTTCAGATGAAGCTATTCTTGCGATTGCAAAAATCGGTAAAAATTTGGAAAAACACTATTATTTTCCTCAAGACATAGAGTGGGCGATAGACAGTTCGTCTGCTATATACATAGTTCAGACTCGACCGGTGACTACCATGGGAAAAGAGCTATCAGCTGTCAGCTCTGTGACATCAGCAGGTCGAGTCAAAAAGATTGAGAGAAAGCTTTTGGTAAAAGGAGATCCTGCGAGCCCGGGGATACAATCAGGTCCGGTACAAATTTTAGGAAGTATGAAGGATCTTGATAAAATCAATATAGGAGAGGTACTGGTAGCTGAACAGACAAACCCAGATTATGTCCCGGCGATGAAAAAAGCTGTTGCGATTGTGACAGCACGCGGAGGGAGAACATCACATGCTGCAATTGTCTCCCGGGAACTCGGAATACCTGCTGTCGTTGGAGCAAAAAATGCGTTGAAAATATTACGGAATGGCATGGTCGTCACAGTAAATGGATCAACCGGAGAGGTGTTTAGCGGCGCTATGGCGTCTAATCTTAAAAATCAAATTTCAAATATCAAAAAAGTTGAACATAATAATATTAAAACTGCGACAAAGGTCTACGTAAACCTTGCTGAACCGAGTAGGGCTGCAGCTGTGTCAAAATTAAATGTTGATGGCATAGGACTTCTCAGGGCAGAATTTATGATTGCGGGTATCGGAGTACACCCTAAAAAATTTATAAAGGATAAAAAAGAAGCAGAATTTGTCAAAGCTCTCGCCACAAACCTTGAGACGATTTGCTCTAGCATGAATCCACGTCCAGTAATATATCGAGCTACGGATTTTCGTACAAATGAATACAGAAACTTAAAAGGCGGGCAGGAATTCGAACCGGTGGAAGATAACCCCATGCTTGGATTTCGGGGTGCAGCGCGCTACATTGCAGATTCGAGGGTATTTGAATTAGAACTTGAAGCCATGAAGCATGTACGAAATAAACTCGGCTACAAAAATCTTTCACTCATGATTCCGTTTGTCCGAAGTCCTAAAGAGATGCTTGATGTGAAAAAAATCGTTGCGGGAGCTGGACTCTCTCGTAGTGCTACATTTAAGCTGTGGATGATGGTAGAGATTCCGACAAACGTGATTATTCTGGATCAGTATCTGGACGTTGGCATAGACGGTGTTTCGATCGGTTCAAACGATCTGACTATGCTTATCCTAGGAACGGATCGTGACAACAGCGAAGTCGCACACGATTTTAACGAAATGGATCCTGCAGTGCTTTGGGCGTTTGAAAAAGTTGTCACTACCTGTGCAAAACGGGGAGTCACTGTTTCTATGTGCGGGCAAGCTCCATCAGATTATCCGGAACTGGTAGATAAACTTGTCCGTTGGGGTATTACCAGCGTCTCGGTAAATCCAGACGCAGTGGATTCGGTGAGAAACACAGTGTACGAAGCAGAACAGAAACTCATGAAGTCCGGATCTTTACAAAAATAACAAAAAACTCCTATGGCAAATCAATCGACAAATATTTATGCGGTGCAAGCTCGTGAAATTCTGGATTCCCGCGGAAATCCGACCATAGAAACAACGGTCGTTCTGGAAAGTGGCTATTATGGCATCGCCTCTATTCCTTCAGGAGCTTCAGTTGGGAAGTATGAAGCTGTGGAGCTTCGGGATAACGATCCAAAGCGGTATCGCGGCATGGGAGTGTTAAAGGCAGTAAATAATGTAAATAGTATTTTTGGTCCAAAAATACGGGGAAAAGACGCATTGAAGCAAGAAGAAATTGATGCCACGCTTATAGCACTCGATGGTACCCCCAATAAATCTAATCTCGGAGCTAACAGTATATTAAGTGTTTCGATTGCTTCGGCGATTGCTTCAGCTAATGCATCCCGCATGATGGTGTATCGGTATTTAAATCAGATCTTTTCTGCTATCTGTCCTACGGTAATCAAGAGAATACCCGTTCCTATTTTTAATATTATCAATGGTGGAAAACACGGAGCCGGAAACCTAAATTTTCAGGAATTTCAGATTATTCCGGCCTCAGGAAAACAGTATCATGATGCGCTCATGATGGGGGTAGATATATATCATGCACTTGGGAAACTTCTTGAATACAGAGGAGCTGTACACTCTGTCGGAGACGAAGGCGGGTATGCGCCAAATCTGTTTACAAACGTTGAAGCATTGGAATTACTTTTGGAAGCGAGCAGAACCCTTGGATATAGATTCGGTACTGATGTATTTTTCGGATTAGACGTTGCTTCGAGTTATTTTAAAACAGACAAAGGGTATCTTATCAAAGATCGTGCAATTCCGTATTCCCCTTCAGAATTTATCGAATATTTCCATGTATTAAATACAAAATACAGACTTTTACTTCTTGAGGATGCGTTTAGTGAAGACGATTGGGCGAGTTGGCAGGCACTGACACAGGAACTCGGAAAAGATTCGCTCATCATCGGAGATGATTTACTCGTGACAAATCCGCAGAAACTTCAAAAGGCTATTAGCGAAAAAGCATGTTCTGCAATATTACTCAAACCAAATCAGATAGGTACACTTTCAGAATTTTTTCAGGTCGTAAAGCTTGCCCGGGAAAATAGATTTCAAACAGTTGTTTCACATAGAAGTGGCGAAACGGTAGATTCATTTGAGGCGGATTTAGCTGTCGCCATTCAATCCGACTATGTAAAGTTCGGAGCACCCGCCCGTGGAGAGAGAGTAGCGAAATACAATAGACTTCTTCAGATCGAAGCAGAGATTTCTATAAACAAATAATCATGATTTTACCTGCTCCTGTCGTACTTTTGATACTAGACGGATGGGGCATCGCACCCCCTGGGCCAGGAAATGCAATTTCTCAATCAACAGCCTCAGAGATACCGAGGCTCATGAAAATGTATCCCTCTACTGAACTCGCCGCTTCCGGGGAGAGTGTCGGGCTTCCGCCTGGCGAGGACGGAAATACAGAGACCGGACATATAAATATCGGTGCCGGACGAATTGTATTTCAGGATTTGCCCCGGATAAATCAATCAGTCAGCGATCATTCGTTTCATCAAAACCAAACGTTTCTTGACGCATTTAGATACGCGAAAAAGCACAATTCCAATATTCATCTCATGGGGCTCGTCAGTGACGGAGGAGTTCATGCTCAGATGTCTCATCTCTACGCGCTTCTTGAAATAGCAAAAGCCGAACAATTCGGAGAAAAAGTGTATCTCCATCTTTTTACTGATGGTAGGGATTCTTCTCCTACTTCCGGTGTTCGTTTTTTGGAAGAAGTGACGAAACGATGTATTTCACTTGGTGCAGGAAAGATAGCGACGGTCATGGGGAGGTATTTTGGAATGGATCGAGATCATCATTGGGAGAGAACAGAAAAAGCATACAGGGCGCTCACTGAAGGCATCGGAAAAATTTCAGCTGATCCGATAAGCGTTATGCGCGATTCATATGCAAAAGGAGTGACGGATGAATTTATAGATCCAATTGTCTGTCAGGGTAATGATGGCAAACTGATTCCAAGAATCTCAAATCACGACTCAATTATATTTTTTAATTATCGAATCGATAGACCAAGACAACTGACCGAAGCGTTTATCCGTTCTGATTTTGAAACATATAAAGATATAGCGCCGTCTTTTGATCCATACGCAGTAAAATATTTCCATAAACATATCGCAGATGAGGATATCTCTTCCCTACATTTTCAAAGAAAAGTGATACTTCCGGATATATTTTTTGTTACGATGACCGAATATGAGCGCGGGCTTTCTGCAAGTGTCGCGTTTCCCCCAGATAAGATAATTCACCCGTTCGGAGAGGTCATATCGGAAGCGGGTTTTCGGCAACTTCGATTATCCGAATCAGAAAAAGAACGGTTTGTCACGTATTATTTTAACGGCATGAGGGAGATACCTTTTCCGGGTGAAGACAGAATTATCATACCGTCTCCGAGAGTTGCCACGTATGATTTGGCGCCTGAAATGTCTCTTAAAACATTGACCAACACACTTTTAGACCGAATAGAAAGCGGTATTTATTCATGTATTATCGTCAATATTGCCAATGCGGACATGGTTGCTCATACAGGGAACATAAAACAAGCGATAAAAGCATGTGAATTAATAGATACATCAGTCGGGCGTATTGTATCGCGGGTATTATCTCAGAAGGGCTCTTGCGTCATAACCGCAGACCATGGTAACGTGGAAGAGATGCTTTCCCCTGATGGGGGAATTGATACGGAGCATTCAGTGTTTCCGGTACCTCTCATCGTAGTAAATAAAAATCTAGAAGGGTGTACAGGATTCATGAGCAAAGGTGTGCTTGGAGATGTTGCTCCCACTCTTTTGTCACTTTTGGGACTTCAGGTTCCCAAAGAAATGACCGGAAGAAATTTACTTATAGATTGTATACATAAAGGAGGTAGTATATGAAAACCACACTTTCTGCGATCAAAGCAGATACAGGCTCCGTCGGTGGACACAACAGACCAAGTAATGCAATGCTTGCTAAAGCAAGTGAACAAGCCGAACATGCGGTAAAAAATGGTCTTCTCACTGATTGTAAGGTGACATTTACCGGCGATGATATATGTTTCCTCATGGCTCATACTAAGGGCGTAGATAACCCGGATATACATAAATTTGCTTGGGATTCATTTAAAGAAACTACTGCTATCGCCAAAAGTCAGGGTCTGTACGGCGCCGGACAGGATTTATTGAAAGATGCTTTTTCAGGAAATATCCGTGGCATGGGTCCGGGATCTGCCGAAATTGAATTTGAAGAGCGGCAAGCGGAGCCCTTCGTATTATTTGCGGCTGACAAGTGTGGCCCTGGAGTTTTTAACTATCCGCTCCTGAGCTGTTATGCTGATCCGTATCATAACGCTGGACTTCTTCTCGCTCCGGATATGCATGCAGGATTTACGTATACAGTCATGGATGTGAACTACACAGAGGCAGATAAAGTCATAAAGGTAAAAGTTCCGGAAGAATATTATGATCTCTGCACTCTCCTTCGGGATCCGAACCATTACGTAGTTGAGAGTGTGGTGCATAATTCGTCCGGTCTACAGGGATGCGCTGTATCCACGAGCAGACTACATAATATAGCAGGTAAATATGTAGGTAAAGATGATCCGGTGGCTATAGTTCGAACTCAAAAGCAGTTTCCGTCCACTGGCGAGTATCTATCTCCTTGGGCTCTGGCACACTTTACCCTCGGAGACAACAGAGGGTCTCACCACGTAGCGGTGATGCCGGTAAAACAGAATTCTATCATTTCATACTTCGACGGGCCGACTATAGTCAGCGCAGCAGGATACTGTGTCCATGAGGGAAAGCTGACAGAAGCCGTAGACCTCTTTGATCAGCCATTTTGGGATCTTATACGGACAAAAGCATCTGAGAAAACGCTTTCTATACGCGCTCAAGGATTTTTTAATCCTGCTATGGCAGGTATGGATGAACTGGAATACACAGGGGTAATGGAAAACCTCAAAAGAATTGAGACAAAATTTGAAGTCCGGAAAGCTAAATGAAGGAAGAAGTTATAAAGAAAGACCATAGTGAAGATGAAGCATCTTCTCATACACTGTATGAGTATGAGAAGGTGTATGAATCATTTTCGTGGAAATCTTTTGAAAAAGAATATATTCGTGAGGACGGGACACTCAATGCTGCGTACGCTGCAGTAGACAGACACATAGGTACATGGAGAAAAAATAAAGTCGCATTGATTTTTGAAGATGATGCAGGAACAGTAGAAAAGTTTACCTTTGAGGAACTCTCAACTTTTTCAAATAAGGTTGGCAATATTTTAAAAGATTTTGGAGCACAGCGGGGAGACAGAATATTTTTATTTCTTCCCCGTATCCCCTATCTGTATATCTCTTTTCTCGCTGTACTGAAAATCGGATCTGTTGCTGGTGCTTTATTTAGCGCATTTCAGGAGCAGGCGTTATTTGACAGGCTAGAAAATAGCGGTGCATCGATAGTTCTTACGACCTCTGATCTGTTGCCAAGATTTGATACTATCAAAAAAAAGCTTCCAGAGCTTCGGCATATAATCACAGTCGATACAGATGATTTTAAAAAGTCCATCGAAAAGGCGTCTGATGACCTACATATTGCCCGTACGAGACCGGATGACCATGCGTTCATGCTTTATACTTCTGGTACTACGGGTAAACCAAAAGGCATCGTACACGCACATCGGGCGATACTGCATCAGGCAATGAGTGCAAGATATGTCTTGGATCTCAAAGAAGAAGATACTTTCTGGTGTACTGCTGATCCGGGTTGGATCACCGGAATATCGTATGAAATCCTTGGGAATCTTGCTCTTGGAGTTACAACACTGGTTTATAGTGGAAGATTCGATCCAAAACGATGGTATGCGCTCATCCAGGAACATAAAATCACCGTATGGTATACCGCTCCGACGGCTATACGCATGCTCATGGGTGCTGGACTTGAATCAGTACGGGAATACGATCATTCGTCTTTGAGGCATTTAAGTTCTGTCGGTGAGCCTCTCAATCCTGGAGCGATACGATGGAGCATGAAAGCGTTTGGAAAACCATTTCATGATACATGGTTTCAGACGGAAACAGGTGCCATTATGATTGCAAATTTTGCTATGCTTGATATCCGTATCGGATCTATGGGTAAACCCCTTCCCGGCATCGTAGCAAATATTGTGGATGATGAAGGACGGCAGGTCGAAGATGGAACAGAAGGAAACATCGCATTGAAACCCGGTTGGCCTGCCATGATGCAGACAGTCTGGAAACGGCTTAGTAAATATCATAGTTATTTTACCAACGGCTGGTATATGTCAGGAGACCGGGGAATGAGGGATAAAGATGGGTATTTTTGGTTTATCGCACGAGCGGATGATGTCATAAAAACTGCCGGAGAACGGGTAGGGCCGTTTGAGGTAGAGTCGGCCCTTGTGGAATACCCCGGCGTTATTGAGGCTGGGGTGATAGGAAAGCCGGACGAACTTCGGGGAGAAATCATAAAGGCATTTGTAGTGTTAGATAAAACTCAAAGTGCAAAGCGCAAAACGCAAAAAGATAAGGAAAAACTTAAAATTGAACTTATGGAGTATGTGAAAAAACATCTGGCAGGGCACGCATACCCTCGGGAAATAGAATTTATAGATTCTCTTCCAAAAACGAGATCTGGTAAAATTATGCGAAGAATCCTTAAAGCCAAGGAGCTTGGATTACCCGTTGGAGATACCTCGACGTTAGAAGAATATTAACTCTTAAGATGAGAGTGTAAACAAAAGTGTGATTTCCCCTTTTGCAAGCGAAGAATTATCTACTGCGTCATGTATTGGCCCGCTCCATACTGTCTCGTGAATTTTTGTCAGTTCTCGAGCTACCGATATATGAAGGAGAGGAAAAATTATTTCAAGATCCTTCAGCGATTCCATGAGTTTATGAGGAGCACAATAGAATACGACCGTTGGTCGTAGTGTTTGGATTGTTGTTTTGAGCAAGAGTAAGTCAGTGAATATTTTTATTCTCGAACTTTGTTTTTCCGGGAAAAAACCAAGATATAACACCTGATTTGAGGGTAAACCGCTTGCAACAAGTCCTGTCAGGAGTGCGGATGGTCCTGGAATTGCTACGACCTTGATATTTCGTTTAATACATTCGTGTACAAGGAGAAATCCTGGATCAGAAAGCATCGGCGTACCCGCATCGCTTATAAGTGCGACCGATTTTCCCTGAATCAATAGTTCAATTATTTCAGGTACACGCTTTGATTCTGACCGATCATCAAAACGGAAAAACTGCGTCGAAATGTCATCCTCGGTCTTGCCGCGCCACTCAGAGCCAATAGGCGACGTGTGGACCCGAGGATCAAGCTTATTTATCCCAATGACAGTATGAAAACGTTTTCTTAGCTCTTGAAGCAGTAATCCTGTTCTTCGTGTATCCTCGCACGCGATGATGTCTACGGAGAAAAGAGTTTTTATCGCCCTAATAGTGATATCTTCCATATTCCCAATCGGGGTTGCGACAATATATAATGTACTCATGGATTTCATTTTACATCTCGATCGCTATTTAAGCCAGTTTGTCAGCATGTATGGCACGCTTACATATGTGGTACTATTTTTGATTGTATTCGCGGAGACCGGTTTTGTTGTGACTCCTTTTTTGCCTGGCGATTCACTGCTATTTGCTGCTGGTACAATTGCCGCTCTCGGGTCACTCAATGTCTGGTTCATAGTGTTTCTTCTTGTGGTTGCCGCCATTGCAGGAGACACAGTAAATTATTGGATCGGCCACTACTTCGGGCAAAAAATAGTCAACAATCCTCATATTCCGTTTATTAACCAAGAACACATCGACAAGACTGAACAGTTTTATAAGAAACACGGGGGAAAAACGATTATTTTGGCACGGTTTGTACCTATTGTACGAACGTTTGCACCGTTTGTAGCTGGTATAGGCGCAATGAATTATCGTATGTTCATTTTTTATAACGTGCTTGGCGGGGTGTTTTGGGTAGCTCTTTTTACGCTGGCCGGGTTCTTTTTCGGCAATATGCCGTTTATTAAAGAGAACTTTCACTACGCAATTGTCGCAATAGTAATTCTGTCCGTCATACCGATGATCTACGAGTATATCCAACACAGGAGACATCCTGATGTACCAGGAGTCAGCACAAAGAAGCTAATCAAGATCGTAAACGAATAGAGTCATAAGTTGTATTAATTCGTGGTATACTTTCGGATAAGTCCCACTACTTTTCCTTGTATTTTTACATGTGTCGCAAATATCGGCGACATTTCTGTATTTGCAGGCATAAGTTTTATGCGGTCTTTTTCAAAATAGATGCGCTTGAGTGTCGCAAGGCCATTCGGAAGTAACGCAACGACTATGTCTCCGTTTTTGGCATCCTGCTGGTGTTGTATCACGACATAATCTCCGTCAAATATACCATCATCGATCATAGACGTGCCTTTTACCTGAAGGACATAGCCAGGTTTGTTACTAGATATCATACCTGGAGCTACAGACATGTAAAAATTTGGGTCTGTATATGGTTCAAGCGGAGCTCCGGCAGCGATATATCCGAGTACAGGAAGTTCGATGACTGTGTGGCCGGTCAGAGCTGTTTTTACACTATCCGATAGATCAAGACCGCGTGCGGTTCCGTCTAGTTTTTTTATAAACCCACGTTGTCGCAGTTTGTCTATGTGTTCGTGCACTGTTGCTGGAGACGCCATGCCCAGAGCCTCTCCGATTTCCTTTAATGTCGGAGCATACCCATACCGCTGGATAAACTGGGATATAAATTCTAATATTTGTCGCTCCCGTGTATATACTGTTGCTGGCATAGTAGTGTAAAATAGAGTATTGTTTTTGTGCTGCTATAAGAGAATAATCCAAAATATACCCGAACGTCAAGTGATGTATACGCGATCATAAGGTATCAATATTTATATATACCCGAATATGCAGGAATTTTCACTACAATCAAATTATTCACCAGCCGGAGATCAGCCGGAAGCTATAGATTTACTATATAAAGCTATCCAGAGAAAAGATAAAGAGCAGGTATTGCTCGGTGTGACGGGCAGTGGGAAGACCTACACCATGGCAAATTTAATACAAAAATTGCAACGCCCGACACTCATAATATCTCACAATAAAACTCTCGCGGCCCAGCTGTATCAGGAATTCCGTGATTTTTTTCCGAAAAATGCCGTTTCGTATTTTGTTTCGTACTATGATTATTATCAGCCAGAGGCGTATATTCCGAAGTCAGGTACGTTTATCGAAAAAGAAACCCAGATAAATGATGAGATAGATAAACTCCGGCTTGCCGCTACCACAAATATTCTCACCCGGAGGGATACTATCGTCGTTGCGTCTGTGTCTTCTATATATAATATAGGCTCTCCGCGAGAATACGGTCATTTTGTACTTGAATTAAAACCCGGAATTGTGATATCCAGGCAGTCTATCATGCTCCGGCTCATTCAGCTTCAGTATACGAGAGAATCAGGGAGTTTTGCCCGTGGGACTTTCCGCGTCCGGGGTGATTCTATCGATATCTTCCTCGCGTATGAAGATACGGCTATACGATTATCTCTCTCCGAGACCACGGTACTTTCGGTCACACGGGTAGATCCGATAGATTTATCTCCCATAGATTCTCTTCAGTCTATAGTGATTTTTCCTGCTAAGCATTATATGACGAACCCCGAAACGCATACGGAAGTATTTAAAAAGATAGAAAAGGATCTTGAAGTAGAAGTCAAAGCACTTCAGGATTCTGGTAAAATTCTTGAAGCCCAGAGACTCAAACAGCGGGTGGAGTATGATATCGAAATGATTGGAGAAATGGGATATGTAAACGGTATAGAAAATTATTCCCGGTATTTTGACGGCAGAGCGCCGGGAGATCCTCCTTTTTCTCTTTTGGATTATTTTTCTGAAGCAGGGATTCAGTGGAAGAGCGATTGGCTTCTTGTCATCGACGAGTCCCACATCACCATCCCTCAGATTCGGGGTATGTACAACGGAGACCGGAGCCGGAAACAAACACTCGTGGATTTTGGATTCAGACTTCGCTCTGCGCTCGACAATAGGCCGCTCAATTTTCAGGAGTTTTTACATCGCATACCGGATACAGTGTATGTCTCAGCGACCCCTGATGAATGGGAGCTATCCCGCTCAAAGGACGCTGCAGGGGAAGGAGATGGTGTTGTAGAACAGCTGATACGTCCTACGGGACTGGTAGACCCTACAGTAAGCATTCATCCGACTGAGGGACAGATACAATCATTACTTCTTGAAATAGAAAAGAGGGTGCAAAAAAAAGAGAGAGTCATTGTGACCACCCTTACAAAACGAATGGCCGAAGAACTCTGTCAGTATGTATTAAATAAAGGGATAAAAGTAAATTATCTTCATAGTGACATAGAAACACTCGATCGAAACGAGATTTTACGCGATCTTCGTCTTGGTCTGTACGATGTCATAATCGGTATAAATCTTCTCCGGGAAGGACTCGATCTACCGGAAGTATCGCTTATTGCCATACTTGATGCAGACAAAGAAGGGTTTCTGCGGAGTAAAACGAGCCTTATTCAGATCATGGGTAGAGCTGCACGGCATCTCAACGGGTCTGTCATTTTGTATGCGGATACTGTCACCAAATCTATGAAAGGAGCCATAGAAGAAGTCAATCGACGTCGATTGATACAGGAAACATATAATAAAGAGCATAGTATTGATCCTGCAAGTATTATAAAGCCAATCCGAGATCAGCTGATTGAGCGTAAAGATACAGTCCAGGAAACCAATGCGATTACTATTCTAGAAAATACCCGCTCTCAAGATTTGGATGCCATGACCCCCGATGACAAAAGAATATTATTGGTAAACTTACC
>JBBTTM010000070.1:0-14056 GCA_038064255.1 Patescibacteria group bacterium
GCTGTTCGTTCTACACCCCAGCCGATGGCAAATCCACTGTATTTCGCTGGATCTACTCCCCCGCTTCGTAAGACATTCGGGTGTATCATGCCGGATCCGGCGAGTTCAAGCCATCCTCCCTTGCAGAGTTTACACTCTCCACCGCCCGGAAGTTTGGATGTACCGTTGCAGATGCCGCAGGAGATATCAACTTCAAATGATGGCTCTGTAAATTGAAAATGAAACGGACGAAGTCTCGATTTTCTTTCCGGTCCGAAGTATTGCTTGACGAAATATTCGATAAATCCTTTCAGGTGACCTATGGATACATTTTTATCGATATACATACCCTCAAACTGGTGAAACATAGGCACATGAGATATATCCGACTGTCTTCTGTAACACTTGGCTATATTAATCATCCGTATAGGGAGTTTTCCTTTTTCCATCTCTCTCACCTGGCCGTTACTCGTATGCGGCGTCAATACAATCTTTCTCCTTGTTGGAGATTGCGTATTGGTCATTGAAGATTGAATAAAAAATGTTTCCCACTCGTCTCTTGCCGGGTGGTCCGGCGGCATATTGAGAGACTCAAATGCGTACCAATCTGTGTCTATCTCTGGGTGTCTCACTCGGGTAAAACCGATACGTTCAAATATTCTTGTTATGTCTGTTATTGCCTGGGTCACGATATGAAGGTGTCCTACAGGGGGGCGCTGTCCCGGTGCTGTGAAATCGAACCATTCTTCTTCTGTCGCGCGTTTCCCTGCTCGCTCTTGTATTGCGCGTAGTACTTCTTTTTTACATTCATTTAACAGTACACCAATCTGTTGCTTTTCATCTTTTGGCAGAGTTGCGAGTTGTTTGGATAGGCTTCCGAATTCACTCTTTGGACCCAAAAGTTTTGATACAAGAAGCGCCTCGTCCAGGGTGGAAGTTGAAGCATCTATTATAATTTTTTCTTTTACTTCTTCTATTGTCGTTATCAAACCGTCATTCATATAGTTATTGTACGTAAATAATGTTCTATTCTCAATACGACATTAAAAAACCCTCTTTCGAGGGTATATTTTTCATCTTTTACCCTCGATTACTGTACATCTTTTACGAAGGCATCAAACGTTTCCGGTTTATTGACGATAAGGTACGCCATGATTTTACGATCGACCTCTATGCCAAGTGTTTTTACGGCATGCATAAACACACTATATTTTTTACCTCGAGTTTCCAGTGCCTGCGATATTCTACTAATCCATACTTCGCGTAGATCCCGCTTGTTTTGCCTTCGCCCGGCAAATGCGTACTCTCCTGCATGAAGGTACGCTTCTTTTGCGACCCGGATGAGCCGCCTCTTTGTCATCCTGTAGCCTTTGTTGGCCTGGAAGATTTTTTTATGTTTCGCGTGTGATGTGACTCCTCTTTTGACTCTCATAGTATTTTAGGCACTTAAAAAGTGTTTCACCATGTTTGAAAATTTTCTATTATCGAGTAACACCAGATGATCCTGGCGCCGTTGCGTGGCTTTTGACTTTTTTCGCCTCAGGTGTCGTGCTCCCTGCACTCGGTGCAATACTTTTCCTGTTTTTGTCACTTTGAACCGTTTTGTGACGATTCCTTTTGTTTTCATTTTTGGCATATTATTTTTTATCGTTTGTGATCATGGCTACCAGAGACTTGCCCTCCATACGAGGTTCCCGTACGACCTTGACGCTTTCAAGTTTGGCTAAAAACTTTTTCATCGTTTCAAATCCAAACTCTTTTCTCCCAAGCTCCCGGCCCTTGAAAAAAACAGCAACCTTTACCTGATTTCCGTCTTTTACAAATTCCTGAGCGCGAAGTCTTCTGGTTTCAAAATCATGTTCACCTATGAAAGGTCGTAGTCTTATTTCCTTGACTCCGACATTTTTTTGGGACTTCCTACTTTCCCTTTCCTTTTTTGCTTCCTGATATTTAAATTTTTTGTAGTCTATCAGTTTAGCCACAGGAGGTTTTGCATTTGGAGCTATTTCAACTACGTCCAGTCCCACCTCTTTTGCTTTCTGCAGCGCCTCAATTTTGGAAACGATACCTATCTGTTTCCCTTCTTCATCCAATAGCCGCAATTGCGGACTGGTTATCTGATAATTAAGACGGTAGTATCTAGACTTTGTGTTCAATCTCTTCCAAAAGTTGGCTTTGAAAAACTGAAAGGGTCACCCCTTTCGTTTCCACGCCGCTCCTATTTCGTACGGAAATACACGCGTCGTTTACTTCCTTATCACCGATTATACCCATGTATGGGACTTTTTGCAATGTATTGTTGCGGATTCTCGCCTGCATGGGTTCATTTTTATTGTCCACTTCAACCCGTACCCCAGCCTCTCGCAGTAGTTTGGCTAAATTTTGTACATACTCATTATGACGTTCAGCGATTGGTATCAATACGAGTTGAACCGGTGCGAGCCAGAGCGGAAATGCGCCACCATAGTGCTCAATAAGTATTCCGAAGAAACGATCAAATGAACCGAGATTGGCTACATGAAGTACTGCAGCTTTTTCACTTTTCCCCTCTTCATTTATATAAGAAAGATTAAAATTTTCCGGCTGTACAAAGTCAAGTTGGCACGTCGTCAGCTGCCATTCACGACCAAGAGCATCTTTTACCATCATATCTATTTTAGGGCCATAAAATGCAGCTTCACCCTCTCCTATAAAATGAGGGAGATCATGGCGTTTTGCGGCATCTACTAGAGCTTTTTCAGCATCATCCCAGTTCTTCGTGCCGCCCATATATTTGTCTGGCGACTTTGGATCACGCGTTGAAATTCTTGCTTTAAAATCTTTGAAACCAAATGTTTCGTAGATCATAAGCGTCAGATCTAAGATATTGTCTATTTCGCTTGCAATCTGAGTATGCCGTATAAAAAGATGCGAATCATCCTGTGTCAGCGCTCTGACACGGAGTAATCCATTTACTTCGCCGGCTTTTTCAAATCGGTATACCGTTGCATTTTCTGCAATTCTCAGAGGCAGATCCCGATAACTTCTAGGTTTTTCATTATATATTTGAAAATGGTGAGGACAGTTCATGGGCTTTAAAACGTACTCATCATCATCTATTTTCATAGGACTAAACATAGCATCATATTTTTGCCAATGTCCGCTTTGTTTATAGAGATCGCTTTTAGCGACATGCGGTGTCCAAACAAATTGAAATCCTCGTTTTTCTTTTTCTTTTGTGAGCCATTGCTCAATAGTGCGCCTAATTAAAAAACCTTTTGGCATGTACAACGGAAAACCAGGACCCACAGATGGGCTTAGAAGAAATAATTCGAGTTCTTTTCCGAGTTTTCTATGATCCCTCTTTTTGGCTTCTTCCTGCTGGACCAAATATTCATCCAATTCTTTTTGAGAAGGAAAACACGTGCCGTAGATGCGGGTCAGCATTTTATTTTTCTCACTCCCCCGCCAATACGCTCCGGCCGTAGAGAGAAGCTTGAAGTGTCGGAGTTCCTTTGAAGGATTTTCGACATGGCCCATTTTGCACAGATCCAAAAAATTTCCTGGGTTATTGGTGAGCAATTTCTTCCCTTCGCCCGAGAATTCTTCTATGAGTTCGATTTTGTACGGATTATGTTTGAAAAGTTTCTTGGCTTCTTCAAAGGTGACTTCATTAAAATCAAAATGCGTCCAACTCGGGAGAATTTCTCTCATCTTTGCTTCGATTTTTGGAAGATCAGATTCGCTTATGCTGTGAGACCCCATGTCAAAATCCTGGTAAAAGCCCTGCTCAATAGATGGCCCGATGGCGTTATGAGCACCAGGATAGAGCTCAAGCACTGCTTTTGCCAGAAGATGCGCGCATGAATGGCGCAAGCTATTTAAATAGTCATCTGTATTTTCCATAGTATACTTACAAACTAATCCTCCAGATTGCTTAACAAATAAACAATACTCAATCTCTCTTCCCTTTTGCTTTCGGAATAAACGGCTTCATGGTCTGCACGTCTGCCGGATGGTTTTTAAAGGTATAGAGGATTTTATCTATATAATTAGCGAGATCTTCATACCAGGTGACATACGGCACCTGCACATCTTCGCCAAGCGCAGTTTGCGGTTCGATCTGAAGTTTTCCTATGCCAAATACTCTCATGAGAAATCCGGGGCTGTATCCTTTTGCCTTCAGTACTTCATTCCAAAAAAGAGACCGTTTTGTGGTGAGTATTGGATTTACACGATCAAATCGGATGATCCGTCTGTCGGTAATATACGTTTTAGTACTTTTATGTGAGAAAAGAGACCATATGACTCCACCAACTGTGACGCATAAAGCCAAAAGTACTCCTGCTACGATCAGAATTATGCTAAATGCAGAGAGGACGGTAGAGAGCATAACTGCGACAAAAAAGAAGAGCAGTCCTCCGGCTATGCTTTGTGCTATATGAATAATGAGAGAGATCGTATGAGGAACAATCGTGTGAAGTATTTTTTCGTCAGTCTGCTGTCCGTCAAATTCCATAGCTACAGTATATCACTTCGATCATTATGTTTGAAATGCGAATGAATGTGTGGCTTTATCCTGTCCTATTTGTTTAATATGAGGGAAGACAAAGCTATTCGACACGATGATAGTCCCTCTCTTTGTTTTTTGAAGCAGTAATTTTTCGAGTTTCTCCATACGCCAAGGCAAAAGATAAATACAGACTACATCTGAGTCCATCAGCAGTGCATTCCAAAAATTACCCCAACGTACTGTTATGAGTTTTCTGTATGGCGAAAAGAGAACACGAATTTTTGTGTAGAGTACAAGAAATGGATTTATCTCTATCCCATACGCATTCGCGCCTTTTCTTGCGGCTTCGAACAGAAGTCTCCCGTCTCCGGAACCCAAATCATACAAATTCATGCCGGGTCGGAGTTTGGAAAGTCGTATGAGCGCAGAAGTTGACTCGTTTGTAGACGGAACAAATGGAGCACCGGTTACAAATGCGATGGTAAGAAAAAAAATAAGGAGGGCAAAAGAGAGATTAATGATAAGAAAAAAAATATCCATAGTTTTGGTGCGCGCACATGGACTTGAACCATGGGCCTCTTCGATGTGAACGAAGCGCTCTACCACTGAGCTATGCGCGCGAAAAATATAACGCTCTACCCGCCCGCTTACGCCTGAGCCTGCCCGGCAATCGCCTGACGGCTCAAGCCGGATGGCAGACGGGCGTAGCGATGGCGGGCAGGCCACTGAGCTACGGATCCAAGATTTACCGCACTACCCGCCTCGCGCCCGCTCCGCCAGATCGAGGCGAGTCGACTCAAGTCTTCGCGAGTCGAGGCGGGCCACTGAGCTACGGATCCAACGGTTTTTCCATTGTACCAAATTATTGGATTATTTGAGAATTGGATTATTGGATTATTTGACTATTGATTACCCTGTCTGTGTCGCCATGGTACGTTCTGAGGAGAGACCAAACTTCGTTCCGTGCTTTTTGTAGAGACCCCAGTATTGCTTCTTTTGTTTTTTCCCTTTTGAAACCATGAGCCAGGTTCTGCTGTCATCTATCTGCTCGCGTAAAAGGAGAAGCAGAGAACGGAGTCTCTGATAAAAATTGACATGGTATATTCCGGGTTCTATCGGCTCATCCCGGATGGCTCTATCTACTTCATGAGTAAATTGTTTTATAGTCGCGGATAATGCCTTGAGTTCAGTACGCACTGCTTCGAGCTCTTGTTTTATGTGTAGCTCGTCTGCATGAAGCATGGCTCCTCGGTTAAATTCAGGTGCCTTCTTTCCCGATTGAACATGTTCCGGCTGAGGAAATTCAACGCGCTGGTTTCTTCCAAATTCTTGACTCTTTGGCATGGAGCCAAACAGAGAGGCAAATGCATCCTGCGCCACTTTACCAGCCACATCTTTTGTGATGGTTTTCCCTACTCCGCCGCCGATATCCCGCAGGGACTCAAGGATTGCGGCGTTATTTCGCTTATTTTGTGGTTTTTTTGATTGATACTGTTGATACATACCGTTATTTTACTATGGGACAGGAATGTGTGCAAGTCTAACGTATCTTAATTACAGTGCGGACAAGAAGTCAAGAGTTTTCTGGCGTCTTAAGATTGAAGATAGATAGTATATATCTTTTTCAAGTGCCTTTCGCTCTTCGTCATTTTTAGCAGTTTTTAGCACTGTTTCCATATCATCGTCAGAGACAAAAATTCCTTCTTTGTCTGCAATTTCCTCGAGCGCAAACTCAAGTGAAAGTGTCCGTTTTGCTTGTTCTTCGTATTCAGTTTTTATGGAATCAGCATTTCTCTGAGTTGAAGCAAGATATTGCTCGACGGTGAGTCCTAGTTTTTTAGTCTGATCGATGAGCTCAGCCAGGAGTCTGTTCACTTCTTGTTGTAAAAGAATTGCTGGTAGAGATATGCGTATCTCACCATAGAGAGCTTTCAGAATCATATCGAGAGTTACTTTTGGTTTTTCATCTTTTTTTTCTTCTTTCATTTCTTCTCCTGGAGTCCAAATTTTTTTCTCGACTGATGCTTTTACATCCTGTATCGCTTTTTTATATACACCGAGTGTTATTGACGGTCGCTCGCATGTGGTCAATTTGACCACCCAATCTTTTTCCTCTTTTGCATCCTGAAGTTCGATCTGGGGATTGACGATCGGACGGATTTTTTCCTTCGTGATTGCTTCGTTATACACTTCGGGAATAACTTTTTTTACGACTTCCTCGTAGATTTTTGATCTATCGAGTTTTTCTTCGGCAATATTTCGTGGGGCTTTTCCTTTACGAAAACCCGGTACCTCCACCGTCTCTATCGCGTGATTCACTATATCTTCGTACGCCGCTTTTATAGTCGGCCAAGGGATGGTGAGAGTCAGTTCTATCGTGTGATCTTCTTTCCGTGATATTGCGGTAGTCATGACAGAGAGTGTACCATGAGAGACTTTTTCCGTCTAGATGATGATGTCCGATTTCTCTTAGTTTTGAAAACCAAGAGGTAGGGTTAGTGTTGGAGGCACTAAGCTTGGATCATCCAATGAGACCGAGTCCAGATGTGCAGATAGCGAAGAAACTTCCGCATCCAGATCGCGAAACTCCTGGAGACCTGAAAGAGGTGACAGTTTCCGGTCTGGAGTTGGGGTAGGATAGAGCGTCGGAGTCGGTATCGGAGGGAGTACAATTTTTTTCGGTGTTGCAGCTTGAAATACGAGTGATCCGGCGACAATAGTCGCTATCACACCAGCGATTATTAGTACTGTTTTGTATTTTTCATACCACGGGAGAATCAGTATCGGAATATCAGGTGGTTTTTGAGGATTTAGACCGATCTGATTCAGGTTTGTGGTGTCAGTTTGTGTGTTTTGTGGTGTCGTAGGAATTTCGTTCATATATTAATTTTGATATTTCAGCGTCGTCATGACTTCTTTTATATACGACTGGGCTTCTATAAGATACTGCTTTGCCTCGAGTATCTGATTTTTCTGTTCCTGAAACGTCCGATCATGTTCCGAGCTTGAATTTGAATTTTGAAACTTCGCATTTATACGAAGAATATCATCAATTTTTTGTGAAAAAAGAGTCGTTTTGTTGTCTACCTGCAGAAGCCATCTGTCTATGGTCGCCTGTTTTTGGGGTAAAAATATTCCCCTATTTGTACTAATAAGTATTTTTGTCCGGCCGAATGTGCTGTCGAATTGAGATTTTAGTTCCAATAGTACACCGACAGATATGCCGATGATTGTCTGTCTCATGGATCCCTGAAGTACGCCATAATGAGATTCAAGCTGAGAAGAGACATTGGATGCGTCCTGAATTGACCCTATGCCTGATACGAGAGTAGATTGCTTTTCCAGGAAGGATACTTCGTTTGTGATGAGTTTCTGATATAGACTTCTATCTGTTGTAGACATACCTTTTGTTTCATTGAGTTTTTCATTGAGAAGCAATAGGTATGCCCGGAGAAGTTGATCTCTTTGGGAGAGCATTATTTTCGTTTTGTCTAGTGCAGCAGTTTCGCTTGCCAAGCTTTTGAATTTATCAAATTCGTTTTTCGCTACCAGAAATTCTGCATTTTTTGTTCTGTACGTGTCGAATTCATAGATATAGTCTTTATACGCCTGAAGAGATGAGGCTAAAACCGGTGGAGTCAGAGAGAGAAAAAGCGGAATAATTAAGAAGGAAGAAAGAATCTTATTCATACTAATAATAGTATACAGTATTCAGTAATGGTGTCGAAGGAGAGAATCCCTGCCCGCCATCGCTTGCGCTCATGCGCATGCAGGCGGGGAACCTCTATATGAATGTGCCGCAGAGAGGATTTGAACCTCTACACCTTTCGGTACAGGCTCCTAGGGCCTGCGCGTATGCCAGTTCCGCCACTGCGGCAACAAATTACCTTGAGTTTATTGTATCACGGAGGGTTACAGAGTGACTTTGAGAGTTTTTGAGTTTGGCATAGAGAATGAATTTATCTGAGAAAGAAAGAATTTTACATGACTTGGCCATGCTTTTGACGCAGCATACTTTCGTCCAACGTCATCTACCGTTTTGGCTCCGCGGTCATAGTAGTTTTTTCTGAGTCCTGAGGATACCGTAGATATACCCTTTTTCCAATCAGAAAAAGCTATACCGGACTGGGCCCCGGTGGGAATACCCCACCCCCAGGCATTGTATGATCCATACGGAATATGTTTACCGAATGCAGACTCTGCTCCTGAGATTGCTGCAACGAGTCTCCAGTCAAGTTTATATTTATCGGCTTCAAGCACAAAATGCTCGGCAGATGATTCGAGCGGAGATTTATAATATTGTAGTATCCGTTTGAGCGTTTCTACCCGCTCATCAGGGTACACTTTTTCAATAGGAAAGTGAGCAGCGCTTCCAGCCTCAAGTTCTACCGCATGGGCACTCCCCGCGAAGAGAGATAAGAGAATAATAAGAAAGATGATAGTTATAAGCGTTTTCATATTATTTACTTCACAATTATCGGCTCAGCATTATCCCACACTTCCTCGCGAGGTCTACGTCCTCGCCTCGTAGGGGCGGAGTAGCGGGATTGATCGGCTGGTAAGCTTACGAATAAGCATTCGTTCGCTAACCAACCATCAAAAAATCCTAAAGCAGACATCGAAAATCTACCTTAGGATCTAATAGGTATTATACCACAAAATACCCTTTTGTCAAGTGTTATGGGATATGATTATTTAATTTGAAACTGCCGTGTCCTTCGTAGTCCGTTGTCGTTCTGAGTACGAAGGAGGAATAGCTACTGTATCGCTTTCATGAAAGTCTCTACGCATGAACTCCATGTATGGCCAGCCTCAACGGATGGTGGGGCCCAAATAGCGCCTATGTCTTTTAGGTTCGTAATTCCACGGTTATAAAATTTACTTTTTATAAATCTGGAAACCCACGTTATCGCACTCTCCCAGTCTCTAAACATTTTTCCGGACTGCTGGCCAGTGTATACTGCTATCCCCCAGGCATTATACGAATCTTTCGACGGGATTCTTTTCCCGAGGTTCGATTCACACATGGCGATAGCTGTGACCATGCGGTAGTCTATGCTATTTTCGTCTGCTTGCTGTACGAGAAACTCAGCGTAAGGTGTCATGGGCGAGTCGTGATTTGAGAGAAACGCTTCAAGAAGACTTGCCCTCGCATCACCTGAAATGATAGTCGTATTTACTATTTGCGTAGAGCCTGCAGAAGCTAGGATACTCTGACTGGTGGCAGGGTCTTTCGTATATGTATATCCTGCTTTTTCAAGCTTTTTATCTATGGATACGTTTGCAAGAAGAATACCTAAAAAGCAAATAGTTACCGTGTACCATGAAACCACTAAGAGAAGTTTTTTCCCCATACACAAGTTATATCATACTGCAGTTATGAATCAAAATTTTGCTTTCTCGAGGTAGCTAAACAGATTTGATCCAGGCATCGAGAATTCTATTTATTTCTTTTAAGTGTATTGAATCGACAAACGTGTGTGGTGCATTTTTTATGATATGAAATTCTTTTTTGGCTGGTAAAGCATCAAAGAGAATTTTTTGATGTTTATATGGTGTAGATTCATCATGGTCTCCCACTATGAGAAGGACTGGCATCGTAAGTTTTTTCGCATTCGGGATCACATCGTACTTTAATCTGTCCACTACATGTGACCAAGGCAATCGCTTTATTCTCCCAGGCACAGATTGGCTGATTTCTTCACGCCAACCGGATTTTTCCCAAAGCTCAAGTTTGCCTCTGTGTCTTGGTGCCTCCATGCTTAATTGTCCTGATACAACGGTCGATAGTGGAGCGATCCCCCGTACATTTTGCGGAAATTTTTCGGTATATAAAAGTATTGCGATGCCCCCGAGACTGTGTCCGGCTAGGATAAAAGGCTTCTCGTACCATGTTTGTGTTTTAGACCACTTTAATACGTCTTCTAAATCTTCATAGTAATTGGTAAGTGTTGCATCTTCATATCGTCCATAGCTTTCGCCGAAAGTATTCGTCGTATCAAAACGCACAGTCGTATAACCATTTTCTACAAACGTTGTTGCGATAGATTTAATGTGTAATTCATCTTTGCTACCGCTTAATCCATGCATGACGAACGCAAGCCCCTTTTGATTTTTTTTCGTCTCGACAAGAATTACAATTTTTTTGTTTTTTCTATTATTAATGATAATTTTATTCATCATATGTTGCAAAAGCACGCACAGGAGAGCCGTCAGAATTTTTTAACCGAAGAGGTACACCGTAGAAAGTAAATGCGTCAGGAAGCTTCTCTGTGTTTATAAGATTTTCGTACGAGATGATGTTATGCTCAAGAAGCATTTTTTCTAGGGCAATATCAAACTCGAAGGAAGAAGAGAGTCCGACAAATTTGGGAGGATGAGCGATGAGTAACTCAGAAATTGTTTGATCAATGTTTTGATCGTGAAAGAGTAATCCATTTGTTTTGTCATACTGTATCCCCTCTTTGTATATAAGTGAGGGAGCGATAAACGAATCAAGTGCATATGCATCTAAATTTTTACCATTTGCGGTCATATGAGAAGGCACATTTACGTGCGTGCCGATGTGGGTAGTAAGCGTCATTTCTCTCAGATTCCACCCTTGATTGTTAAGCGAATGAATCTGAGTTATCTTGATCTCCGGATCCCCCGGAAATACAGGCATGTGATGATAGAGTTCCTGAGAAAGGTCGATTATTGTCATGCGAAAAGAGTATCAAATTATGCTTGGAAAGAACATCCAGGATTTGTTTATATACTCCTGGTAAGATTTACCAAAATGTGTTGAGAGAATGCGTTCCTCCTTTTTCGCTTGAGTATATGCCCATATGGACATGACAACGAAGACAGGAATGAAAACATAGCTTTCTGCCACAAGCTCGGCGCCTGTGCCTGCGAGAATCATACCGGTGTAGATCGTGTGGCGGATATATTGATACACCCCTCGGGTGATGAGTTCATGTTTCTTTTTAATCTGGTACTCAAAGGCGTTTGACCAGTTCGAGTCTAATGATATGCGGGCGAAAACTGCAATGAGAAAACCAATACAGACAAGTATAATACCAATGATCTGGCCGCTTGGCCCAAGGTGGATGGGTAAAAATGAATATCCTGCGAGTTGGATCAATACAAAAGCGTCTAGCACCCAAGAACCGTATTTTGAGAGTAAATATATAAATGTTCTCTTGCGGGCGATTTCAGGCTTTTCTTTTTTAGATTGACTCGCCCTTAATTTCCAATACCCGGCCCAGAAGACGAGAATAAAAACAGAAAGCAATCTAAAAATTGAGTTCATTTGAATCTATTATATATTAAATCAACGATTCGGACTTATTGGTATTATAGCTGTGAATAAAAGCTGATATAATGCGTATCGTGCGCCTATAGCTTAACGGATAAAGCAGTAGTCTTCGGAACTACTGATGCGGGTTCGATTCCTGCTAGGCGCGCAGAATAATTTTGAAGACAAAATTTTCTGCGTAATCGCGTTTTAAATTAGCAGGTATGTTTCGAATAGAGGTTATGTGGTACTTATACATAGCTCGATGCAACGATGAAACTCTATATACCGGAATTACCACAGATGTACAGAGAAGAGAATTGGAACATAATACAAATAATAAAAAAGGGGCAAAATCTTTACGATATAAAAGACCAATAAAAATAGTCTACACAGAGGAACATACGACTCAATCTGAAGCAAGAAAAAGAGAAGCAGATATTAAGAGTTGGAGAAGAGAGTATAAACTCAAGTTAGTCAATAAAAGGTAACTGAATATATAAAAGTTAAAATATACTATTTCTGGGTTTACCCAGAAAATTACGAAGTAATTATTCTGGGTCGGTAGCTCAACGGTAGAGCGTCTGCCTCTTAAGCAGGATGTTCAGGGTTCGAATCCCTGCCGACTCACTAAACTCAATCAGAAAATTTAGATAATCTCTTCTTTTTTGGTGCGGATGAAGCGGATCCACTCCTCTACTACCTCAAAGATGACCTTGAGCGGCGCCTCAAGGATAAAATCAAAAAGAAAGATGAATATGTTAAGCTTTGCTATTTCCTGAGACAGGAGGTGTCCGACCCTGAGAATCGGCAAGAAGAAAAAGTCTACGATAGGTCCTAAAAATCCCTGTCTGTCAATCATTTCATACTCTTTTGCCGATTGGCGTATGCGATAGGCAAAAAAGCTTACAAGCGTGACAAAAAAGACGAAGATGATCTGGCTTGCAATGCTAAAATGGAGAGCAGACAATACATAGCTTATAAATCCAAAAGAAATGAGAAATGTTGCTATATAAAATATTGTAAAAACACCACCGAGGACAGGGCGCTTTCCCTTGTCTTTTATTGTATCTTCGTATGAATCTTTTTCATTTTTCAGATCATCGTAGTGGTATAAAATTGTTTTAACTCGGTCTATTAACCGTTTTGTATTGTCTGTCCCCGGGACGCTGATAAATCCAGCCACGAGAAAGAGTAGAAGTGGCGGAAAGAGTGAGTTTATTGCGAGCGGAAGGTAGTCGACGCGCTTTTGGATGAATATGTCAAACGGTGCTTCGAGGGCAAAAGCAAACACCATTTTTGTCAAAAATATATAGATGATGCTTCGGACTACTGCTCTGCGTATTTTTGTACCTATTTCCATATATTTATGGGCACAGATGGAGCTTAGCTTTTCTTCAAGTTGCTTCGGATCGCTTATAATCTCCCGTGCTTTGCCATCTACTTCGAGGAAAAAATCACGGATGAGCAGAAATGGCGGAGTATGATTTCGGATGTAGCGGTACAATGACTCCCCACCTTTCGCTGTTAGATTTTCCCGAATGACCGCTACGGTGGAAGTGAGGACCTTGAGTTCATCTGAGACATTCAGGGTTTTTTCAAACCATGAGGGATGCATGATTTTGAGAAGGTGGTACATAATGAGCGCATCATCTGCCTGAGCAAATGCCCGTTCTACCGCTATAAATACCTGGATATTACTAGTCTTCTCATCTCCCGTTGGCGTGCCGACGTTTGGTCTGATTGCTTGATAAAAAAAGTTCGACAGTGCCTCTCTGCGCTTTGCAGAAACGATAGTTTCTTCTATTTCAGAGGAGGCGATGCCAAGGAGCATGTCCCAGGGAATAAGGGATGTATCGCCGCCCGCCGCGAGTATATGACGGGCTTCGAGATATTTTGTGATAATCGCCTGAATTTCTAAAATTTTTGCGTCACTTATGAGGCTGGAATCGATATATTTCGCCCAAAGAAGCTCAAGCACGAGGTTTTCAGAGATACTGCTGGATCCGCTGTTTAGCATCACGCGGCGTTTGAGGATACGTTCGATTGCCGCACGTCGTATGAGGTGTTCGGCTCTGAATTCTACTGCGTTTCGTGCTTTTTCGTAGATTGCGGCTAAAGTAGAGACGGTTTTACTGACATTAAACTGGGTACCGCTCCCCGCGCTCTGCTGTTTATTTTCAAATACCTCTATGAGTGCATTTACGACTGATGAGTATTCCATAATTTAGTATTTGCCTCGTGGATACCGGTGTAACCCAGGTACTAACATTGATTATACAAGAAAACTTAATGCTGTATAAAGC
>JBBTTM010000071.1:0-3845 GCA_038064255.1 Patescibacteria group bacterium
GGAGAGTTTTGTGCAGAGATGAGTCCTGCTTTAGCTCAGGGTTTTGCAAAAATGCGTGAGCCTTTGATTGGCATATCAGATAAAACACTTCCCGTTGTATTGCCAGATATAGTCGCGGATCGGGTTGGCCCGGGTGAATTATTTGGTGTCGCCCGAAACATGTGGACAGATGTGTATAAGCCTGAGGGATTAAAAAGCGCCGTCGGTTTGTTTTCCCCAGAACAAGACAATATACCTCAAATTGAAGAAATACGTGCAAATGCAATAAGAGAACTTTCACGCCTGCGTAAAGTTGGATTAATAGTCCAGAGTGCGTATGAATTGTTCGATAACTCCCATGAAGCACCGATAGAACATGTAAAACTAATGAGAAGGTTAGGTAGTCTAAAAGACAATTGGGAAAATACGAAACGAATTCCAGAAAAGGTTCTAAAAAAATTTGAAAAGAGTGTCGGATTTTTTACAGAGGTTGACTTAGGAGCTCGATTCTGTCCTGCTTCAAATGATGATTTCAGAGAATATTTTTTGCGAACAACTCAAGAAGTAAAGGGTAATTTACATGAGAGAGGCATGACGAGGAAAGAGTATCATGAAATTCGAAAATGGGGTGTAAGACACCTCATGAACGCATATCAACTTCGAGGAATAATAAGCTATAGTCGACCGGTACATCAAACATTTCAATTTTTAGAGGCAATTCATGGGAAAATGGGTGACAGACATGACGAACTTTTGGCAGCATCCGCAGGGGGGGGCGGAAGCGAACAAATGGTTACACTCGGGAGCAGTGTATTAAACAGACTCACAGTATATATGGCTCGACAAGAACAAGCGTTATTACCGATTGATGTATCGGATTCAGTAAGCGTTGGGGCATTTAACGCACTAGAATCGCGTGCAGGAGTATAAAAATTTATTGTGATTTATCTGCGATTTCTCCATAGTTTATTCCTTGGCGCGTTTTTTGTGGATTTTTAATTTATCAAGGCCAGGCCTTCCCTTCGGGGCCCGGCTCGATGACTCGCCTCCTTTCAAGGCTGACCTTGAAATATGTTCTTGACATATGTATATGTCTCACATATACTTTTATCATGAAGGTGATACCGGAGCCGCTGAGCTTTGAGTGGGATGAGGGGAATGCCGAGAAGAACATTATTTCTCATCAGGTCACCAAAAGTGAGGCTGAGCAGATATTTCGAAGCGTCCCGGTCATCTATTTTGAAGACCTAAAGCATTCGGGACAAGAGAAACGGTACATGGTTTGGGGACAGACGGATACGGGCAGGCGGCTGACAGTGATTTTTACGATGAGAAAAACATATGTACGGGTCATATCCGCACGCGATATGCATACAAAAGAAAGGAGGAAGTATGAGACAGAAAAAACAAAAAATGATTCCAGTATTTAAGACTGAGGATGAGGAGGGGGAGTTTTGGGCTACTGCAGATACGTCCGAATACTTTGATTGGTCAAAGGGCAAACGTGCAATATTTCCAAACTTACAGCCGAGCACGACGTCTATCTCACTTCGGTTGCCAGAATCGCTTCTGGCGCACGTAAAGCAGCTTGCAAACACCATGGATGTACCGTATCAGTCGCTTATTAAAATATTTTTAGCAGACAGGATAAAAAAAGAGCTTTCTCTTGGGCGTCGTCAGACTGTTGCGTAATATATGAAAAAATTAAAAATAGCAATCCTTGCTCCCATAGAGGAGACCGTGCCGCCGACGAAGTATGGCGGGACGGAACTCGTGGTTTACAATCTTATAACCCAGCTTGTCAAACGCGGACATGATGTGACGCTGTTTGGGACGGGGGATAGTCAGGTGCCGTGTAAAATAGTTCCTATTGTAGAAAAAGCCATACGGACGATTCCTCCCTACGATACGGATCCAAAAGCGCGCGAAACTGCCAAGTGGATTGGCATAGGAAAGATACTCTCTGAGCTACAAAAAGATGAGTATGATATAGTCCATAGCAACATCGGATGGCGTATGGCACTGTTTGCCAAAAGTTTGAAAGCACCATTGGTCACGACACTTCATGGTCCCATTGGCGATCCATACACGAGCGCTGCATATACCGCCGTACCCGATCTTCCATTTGTTTCAATATCAAATAACCAGCGAAAGGGTTTACCGACACTCAATTTTATCAATACCGTCTACAACGGCATCGATGTGTCGAAATTTCTTTTCAGGGAAAAACCGGAGGACTATCTCCTGTTTCTCGGACGGTTTTCGCCGGAGAAAGGGCCGGAGATTGCCATAGACGTCGCCAAGCGCACGGGGAAACGTCTGATCATAGTCGCTAAAATAGACCAGGTCGACCGGGCATTTTATGATCTACATAAAGAGAAGATAGACGGAAAGCAGATACAGTTTGTCGGTGAAATATCATTTGATGAAAAAGTAAAGCTTCTGGGTGGCGCCAGTGCGCTTCTTGCTCCCATTCAGTGGGAAGAGCCGTTTGGGCTCAATGTCACCGAGGCGATGGCCTGTGGCACTCCGGTTCTGGGGTGTCCACGAGGATCGTTTCCAGAGATAATAGTCGATGGAAAGACCGGATTTTTATCATCGACGACAGATGACATGACTGAACGCATATCGCATATCTCAGAACTGAACAGGCGGGAGTGCCGGACGCGCGTGGAATCGTATTTTTCTATCGAGAAAATGGCGGATGGGTATGAGAGGGTATACCTGAAGGTAATAAACAAATAATCCAATAATCAAATAGTCAAATAATCCAATAAACCCCCGCGTCACCGCGCCCCTTGTCAAATAATCCGTACCGCGTGATATGATGAAAGCATGTTAAAACGAATCGCCATGCTTACGGATAACGCCGATCCGCTCGTGCCGCTTGGTGGTATTGAGGCCGGGGGAGAGAACGTGTATGTGCTTGAGGTGTCCCGTGCTTTGGGTCGTCTTGGGTGGACAGTCGATGTCTTTACCCGCTGGAGCTCGCCCAAGACCAATCAGATAGCAAAAATTTCCCAAAACGTCCGTGTTATCAGACTTGAGGCCGGACCAATCGAATTTGTGCCAAAGGAACAGTTGGCGCCGTACATGGACAAGTACGTACAGAGTTTTTTGTCGTTTCGTGAAAAACATAAGCTTGAGTATCTTCTGATCCACGGAAATTACTATCATTCAGGGATCGCCGGTATCGAAATTGCGAGGCTATTAAAACTTCCGATGGTCAACACGTTTCATACCTTGGGACTGGTACGAAGAGCTGCCCTCGGTGCTCATGATTCGTCTGCGGATGACCGGATTGCCAAAGAAAAACAGGTGATGGATGGGGCGACGCGCGTGATCGCGACGAGTCCGCCGATGAAAGAAGAGATGACAAAAATGTACGGCGTCGGAGTGAAAAAAATTGCAGTGGTGACCGAGGGGGTAAATCTCAAGAGATTCACACCAGTGGCGCAGCACCTCGCGAGGCGCGTTCTTCACTTAGATGTAAATTCTCTCATGGTGCTTTTCGTCGGGCGGATGGAGCGGCGAAAAGGGGTCGATACACTCCTCTGGGCCATAAAAGATGTCGCGGATAGGCTCGGGGAAAAGCGAAAACTCCTGACAACTATCATCTCCGGGGGAGAACCGAAAAAATACTGGAAACGCTCGTCGTCTGTCGAGAAAATGGAACGGGAGCGATTGTACGCGCTCGTTGAAAAATTGGGAATTGGCGATGTAGTGAAGTTTATAGGCGGGGTAGACCGGGAAGAATTGCCGTTTTATTACTCTGCGGCAGATGTGACAGCTGTTCCGTCGTTTTACGAACCATTTGGCCTGGTACCTTTGGAATCTATGGCGTGCGGGACGCCCGTGGTCGCATC
>JBBTTM010000072.1:0-23757 GCA_038064255.1 Patescibacteria group bacterium
AGGGAATCAGAAAACAGTAAAACGGAATGTCACCTATCGTAAATAATCATGACAACGTCAGATTCAAAAGATACTCTACGATCTGTCATCCAATTTATTACTATTGCTGAAAAGCTTAAAACTGAACTACGACATTCCTGGACGAGTAACCCTGAGAGACGAGAAAGTGTCGCAGAGCATACGTGGATGATGTGTCTTCTTGCCATAACGTTATTTGGCCGTATCAAAACCCCACTCAATCAATTGAAATGTCTAAAGATGATCATAATTCACGATCTTGGAGAAGCTGTGATCGGAGATATACCTGCGTTTGAAAAATCCGATAGGCAAACGAGTAAACAAGAAAATGAGGCGAAGGCCATGAGACAAATAACGGATGCATTAGACGATAAATATGCGGGTCTGGAAATGGTAGCGCTTTGGCAGGAGTTTGAGAAAGGGGATACGAATGAGTCAAAATTTGCAAACGCGATGGATAAGGTGGAAGTACTTTTACAGCATAATGTCGCAGATATAAAAACATGGGGAGATGGAGATTTTTCACTCAATCCATACTACAGAGATGAGATGTTTGATTTTGATGAATATATACGACACTTTAAGGATGAAGTAGATACGGATACGATGAAAAAAATTGAATCACAAAACGTACTTCATCGAGTAAGCGAGAAACACAAGAAAATTTGGGAAACTTTATCATCTAAGGATCAGAAAATAAATAATAGATAATATATGGAGCGTCTTCAAATTATTAATTCTCCCTATACGGAACTTGCAGTGAACAGACACATCGTTGAGCAATTTACACAAGAACTAGTCAATAGCGGGATGGATATAACTTTTGCTGAAGGTGTAACCGGTGGCAGTTTGATTGACGCAATTACAATTCCAGGTTCAACCAGGATAATTCATATAGGAGGAATTTTTTACAGCACAGAGTCAAAAATTGATTTAGGCGTAGAGGAAAATACGATAAGAAATTTTGGTGAATATTCCCCGGAAATTTCAAGAGAGATGGCGATTGCGATGCTGGGTAAATCAGGAGCAGCAGTGAGCATAGCATCTGTAGGCCATTTGGATATAAAAGATACAAATTCAAAAAGGCATATTTCGATAGCGTATGCGAAACGTGGACAAGAACCGTGGATTAAAACAATTTATCTCCCTCATTACTTGCAAAGTCGTCGACTTGCAAATATGGAAATAGCTCAATCTGTTTTTTCTAGTGGCTTGCATTTTCTAAGAAATAACAGGAGTTTATTTCTGGAAGATTCTCAGAACTACAGCTTTGTTGATACAGAGTTATTTCATGAAGAGCTAACTGCTGTAGATACATCGGCAGGGAGATTATTGAGGATAACACAGAAGCTTGGAGTAAAAATTGCGACAATTGAGTCATGTACTGCTGGTGCGATCGCTAACGCACTTACAAATGTGTCTGGTGCAGGAAAGACATTTGATAGAGGGTGGCTTGCGTACGATGAGAATGTCAAAAATAGGCTTGGGGTACCATTAATAACTATGGTAAACGGAAATGTGTATAGTCTTAAAGTCGCTCAGGAGATGGGCGAAGCGGTCCTCAGAAATTCCAAGGCTGACATAGTGATTGCAACAACCGGAACAATGGAGACTTTAGATACTAGGCCATATCATAGAGATACTCTTCCTGGGACGGTATATGTTGCCGTCATTGCAAAGGGATTTTCGCCGTTTCTAAAGAAATTAGTTATTTCTTGTCCACTGGATAAAACACGAGAACAGGTAAAGATAGAAGCTGTGCGTGAGATTTTATCGTTCGCCATCGAAGCGTTAGAATACGTACTAAGTCAACCGACAAGATCTATTATGTTGATTGATGCTGACACCATTTATGATAGAGTCAAATGATATTTTCGAAGGAAAAAATATTTTATAGAAACACATTAGGTTATGTTGCAATTTGATAGTATTAAATTATGAGTAATCTACCGAAAATTGCTATTTTTCAAGGAAAAAAGATTAGAAGGCACTGGGATGAGCGTAAGGAATTGTGGTATTTTTCTGTGGTTGACGTAGTAGAAATATTGACGGGCAGCACTATACCGCGTCGTTACTGGAGTGATCTTAAGATTAAACTTCAATCTGAAGGAAGTGAGGTGTACGAGAAAATCGTACAACTGAAGATGGAGGCTTCTGACGGTAAATTTTATTTTACAGATGCTGCAGACACTGAAATAATGCTTCGTATTATCCAATCCATCCCTTCTCCGAACGCCGAGCCGTTTAAATTGTGGCTTGCTCGTGTGGGGTACGAGCGACTGGAAGAAACTGCTGATCCGGAGATGGCAATAAACAGAGCGTTAAAAACTTATCTTCGAAAGGGGTACAGTCAGGCCTGGATAAATCAACGATTAAAAAGTATAGAAATTCGAAAGAATCTTACTGACGAATGGGAAAAAAGAGGAGTAAAAGAGGGATTGGAGTTTGCGATGTTAACCGACGAGTTGACAAAAGCTTGGGCAGAATTAACAACCAAACAATACAAAAATCTTAAAGGATTGAAAAATGAAAATCTGAGAGACAATATGACGAATTTGGAACTTGTTTTGAATATGCTTGCAGAGACAGCAACAACCGAAATTTCTCAGAAGAGACAACCCGTGGATTTTTTTCAAAGCAAGAAAATCGCACGCGAGGGTGGAACGATCGCAGGAAATGCCAGAAAAGAAATAGAATCAAAAACTGGAAGCAAGGTGATCACATCGAAAAATGCAAAGAAGTTAAAATTAATCGGTAAAAAATAAGGCACATATGTTTGATATTAATGCATTAAAAACATTTCTTAAAAATTCTGCAAGTCATACGTACGCAGGAGATGGGAAAACGGTGGTACCACAAAGGCCGGGATTTATAGAGCTTGAATATCGAGAGGGAGATTGGTATCTACGCGATAGTTATGTAGGTCATTTCCAGGCACCTGGGATGACGGTCGTATATTTTCTGGATTCGCCTGTCTGGACATGTGCATATAGTGGGAAAGTCATACAAGAGTTTTATCCTCAGGCGGGTGAAATATTTGCCTTTCTTAAAAAAGCGTTAACGAGTAAGGATCTTCAAAAAGCCGAAGCTCTGCCGGTCCGTGGTTCGAGTGAGTTTTTTTATGAAGAATGGAAATATACATTTGATTTTGAAGGGGATATGGAATGTTTTTCTGCAAAAGAGAAAATATTTTTAAGTAATAAACTTTGTTTTTATCAGGATGTAATTGGTGGAGTAGTAAAAAGCAAAGACGTTTGATTGAATTATTTTTATGAAAATATATGTTTGTCATTCAAAAAAATTTGATTTTAAGAATGAGCTATATGTTCCGCTTCGAAATTCACCATTAAATACAAAGCACGAGATATTA
This sequence comes from Patescibacteria group bacterium, assembly GCA_038064255.1. Classification (GTDB taxonomy): domain Bacteria; phylum Patescibacteriota; class Microgenomatia; order UBA10105; family UBA927; genus JACREM01. The sequence goes on from JBBTTM010000072.1 coordinate 3,389, forward strand.
TTCCCTCATGAGACAGAAAAATTTATCAATTCCAAGGAAATCATCCGAGCTTCTGACTTTGTGATAGCAGAAGTTTCTTATCCATCTACTGCAGAAGGGTTTGAGCTTGGATGGGCGGATTGTTTTGAAAAACAAATTCTATGTATATATAAAGATGGGACAAAACCGTCAGGTTCATTAAAAGTAATAACTGAAAAAATTATTTCCTATTCTGATTCTTCGGATATGGTAGTCAAAATTACCAATGTAATTGAAAATATTAAGTAGTTCGAAATCTTGTCGAAGCGTTATCCTCTGTTTTTTGTTAAAATATACAAAGTATTCTAGTTTGCCTCTTTAGCTCAACGGCAGAGCAGCGGTATCGTAAACCGTCGATGTCAGTTCAATTCTGACAAGAGGCTCAATGTGACAGAGTCCGAAGCAACGCTTTTCCGCCAGTGTCTGAACGAAGATTCGGAGGACACAGTCGCCGGGCGCGACTTTTAGAATAAGTGTTCTATAATTTCTCTAGCTCCACTTGTTGATGTATTCACTCTAATTTCTTTTACACCGTCAACTTGTGAAAGTTTCTTCTTCAAAGAATCAACTGTACTCGATTGACAAATAAGATGTATATCTTGACCTGTGTTGATTGTAAAATAGACTGGTACACCTTCAGACCGCCATTTTTTTGCCAATTTCATTATTGTGAGTGTTCCCGAAGTCCAGTAAATGAGTGATGGTTTAGAGGTCAACATAATTGCATGCATTTCTAATGCTTCTGCTTCAATCAATTCACCAAATTCAGGAAAATTCTTATTTTTTAAGTAATTTTTAGTCAGTTCTAGTTTCTTTTTCATTTGCAATTTGCGTATAGGAAAAAAGGGGCTTGAACGCACCAATTTTTGACCTTCGGAAGTGGATACGTCTTTTCTACCTTCACTTACCACGGCAACAACATCAACAATGTCCCAATAGCCCGGTGGGTATAGAGATATTGCATAGGAAGTGTCTGACGTGTCTCCATCTATCCATTCAACAAACCCATCTGCTATTGAGCGGCACGCCGATCCAGAGCCCTGGCGGGCAAGAATTGAAAGCTCTTTTTCAGGAAGATTTAGTCCTGCTGCTTTTGTAGCTGCAACGGTAAGCGCAGCAAATCCAGAGGCGGATGAAGAAAGTCCTGTACCAGTCGGAAAATTATTTTTCGTTACTACCTTAGCAAATTCGGAAACTTTTGCTAAAGCTCTTACACGATCAAGATGTTTGATGGCTCGGTTCCCTTCGTTTGGCTCTCTTATGCCATTTATCTCTATATAGTCTTCACTAAATTGAGGTGAAAATTCCACAGTGGTTGTCGTTTGTAAACCACTCAAATTCATTGATAAACTTCCATTTTCAGGCAATCGTAAAATTTCGTCTTTCTTACCCCAATATTTGATAAATGCAATATTTGATGGAGCAATCGCCGTCGCTTTCATAATTTACCTCAAAATTTATTTTTAGCTATTGTGTTCTGTATAAAGATCATTTTTCTATTCGGACTCCTTCAACATTCGTCTGAATATTAATTACTTGGCCTCCAGCATCTAATATCCCTTGTTGAACCAGCTTGGTCTTGTCATTGGGCGCAATTGCGATCATACAGTCACCACCACCAGCGCCGGAAAGCTTGGCACCATACGCACCGTGATTTCTCGAACCGTAAATCATTGTGGAAAGCTTACCGATACTCACTCCCATTGCTTCGAGCATACCCTGATTGAAATTCATTAGCTCTCCAAACGTTGCTAAATCGTTAGTCTGTAAAGCTAATTTTGCTTTTTCAACAAGTTTGGCAATTTCAGTATATAAACTATTTATAAATTCAGGATATTTTGAAGCCAAAGCCTTTACTTGATTCATAAGTGTTACTGTATCCGCTTTAATCCCGGAATAACCAACAATTAATGGTAGTTCTTTAACTACCAGCGGTTCAATGACTTTTCCACCGGTAATAAAATATAAACAACCGCCATAAATACCAGAGGCAACGTCAAAGCCAGAACCTTTTCCTTGTACGTCAAGAACTGTTTTATAGGCTATGTCAAATAGTTCTTTATTTGTTAAATTATTACCCGTCAGTTCTGATAAGGCTTTTACTACACACACTGTTGAGGCGGATGAAGAGCCGAAACCGAATAGGGAAGAAAAATCAGATTTTGTGACTACTCGAAATCCTCCACGAAAAGAATGTTTTTCTAGATAGTTTTTTATTACTAACTCTACAAACTGTGCTCCTTTGGGAATTTCGCCTTTCCCCATCTCGCTCAGCTGTTTTTTGTATCCGGTAACTTTTACATCTACTGCTTCAAGTTCAAAATTGGAATTTGATAATACCTCAACTGTTGCATGCATTCGTTGTCCAACTGCCGTGACCAAACATGGCCTGTTGTAGACAACCGCATGTTCTCCAAGTAACATGAGTTTTCCAGGTGCTGAAACTGTAATTTTTTGCATATGCCTCCTTGATGTTAGACTTTTTGTCTAGCGTTTATCATCAACAATCAAGAATCAGGAAATACCTGATGAGTATTACTCTCTAGTATCTTTTGCTAAATGAAGCGTTTATTCATTGAGTATTTAGAGAAAAACCTTCTACTCGATACCCATTTACTTCATCAACTAGCTTGTCAACGGACGTTAAAATCTTATCAAGCATATTAAGTCGTTTTGGAACCTGATCAAGTCCTGTTTCACGAAGCGTATCATCGAGAATATCTCGCACATCATCAGCAGTCAGAGATAATGGTAATTTTTTCATTATTCACACTATACTACTTTTAAATCTCTATCAGTCAAGAATCAATTTTGTCCACTCGGTTGCAGCGATTCTCTGATAAAATAAATTCACATGACTAATCTTGAGATCGCTTCACTTCTTCATACCATCTCTGCGTGCCTTGTCATCCAAAGCGAGAATCGGTTTAAGATTATAGCCTATGAAAAAGCTGCGGAGTCTATAGAACATCTGACCGAATCCGTCGTCGACAAATGGAAGAATGGGACACTCAAAGACATCCCCGGCGTGGGCGAAGCAATAGCTTCATCTCTAAAAGAGATATTTGAGAAAGGACACTCGGATCATTTTAATGCAATACTTTCGACTGTTCCAAAGTCAGTATTTCCACTTTTGGATGTACCGGGCTTAGGCCCGAAGCGTGCTTTTATTCTCGTTACACGATTAAAGCTAACCAATGAGAAGACTATCTTAGATGACCTGAAAAGAGCCGGAGAAAGGCATGAGATAGCAAGTTTAGAAGGGTTTGGCGAGACGAGTGAAAAAGCAATACTCGCCTCTTCAGAGCTTGCCAAAAAAGGATTTATCAAAGAGGAACGGATACTATTACCCGACGCAGAGCGAATCGCAGAAGAAGTAATAGCGTATTTAAAAAAGAATGCAAAAATAGGGCTTGTTGATACGCTCGGGTCTCTTCGGCGAAAGAGTCCGACCATAGGGGATATAGATATCGCAGTCACGACAGATGAGCCGGAAAAAGTTCTAGAGGCGTTCGTACAATATCCGCATGAAAGACGGATAGATAAAGGAGAGAAAGGAGCGACGCTTGTTCTTCATAGCGGAAGACAGGTAGACCTAAGAGTATGTGAAAAGAATTCGTATGGTGCCATGCTTCAGTATTTTACCGGATCAAAACAGCACAACATTGCACTTCGAGAATATGCTATTAAAAAACATTTAAGCCTCAATGAATACGGGATAAAAAACGCAAAAGGAAATGTAAAGAAGTTTTCTGATGAGAAAAAATTTTACGAAGCAATCGGACTTTCTTACGTTCCACCAGAACTTCGGGAAAACAGAGGAGAGCTGGATGGGAATCTTCCCACTCTTGTAGAGCTTTCAGATATCAAGGGAGATTTGCACATGCACACGGATTACGACTTGAGTTCGTCACATGACGTGGGTTCTTCAACTTTTGAAGAATATCTGAAATGTGGTGATAAATTGGGATATACATACATAGGCATAGCAGACCATAATCCAAGCGTATCTATACATACACAGAGTGAGATAGTAGCAATCATGAAAAAAAGAAAAGAGTGGTACGAAGAGCAATATGAAAAATTTATCAAAAAAACAAAATCGAATATACGGTATTTTTTACTTTGCGAAGTCGATATCCTCGTCGACGGGTCTCTTGCGTTGCCGGAAGAGGCATTTGATTATATTGATGCTGCTATAGTTTCCGTGCATTCATCTTTCACTCAGGATAGTACAACTATAACTTCGCGTCTCATGAAGGCGTTATCTGCAAATTCAAAAATTAGAATATTCGGTCATCCTACGGGACGGTTGCTTACTAAAAGAGAAGGAATACAGCCGGTCTGGCAAACAATTTTTTCCCTGTGTAAGGAGAGAAATATTGCTCTAGAAATAAATGCCGCACCCGAACGGCTTGATTTGCCTGATGATCTCGTGTTTGAAGCCAGAAAAAAAGGTGTGAAGTTTGTCATAAATACTGATTCTCATGACATATCACGAATGGACGTTATGAAATACGGTCTCACAGTGGGAAGACGCGGGTGGTGTACGAAATATGATATACTCAATACTATAGAGTATCCGGATTTCGCTATGTGGCTAACCGGGAAGGAGGACATATGATGTTTGGATATATATTTTTAGGTCTTTTATTATTGCTCGGATTGTATCTTTGGTCTTTGTATAACGGTCTTATTACCAAAAAGCTTCATATCGATGAATCTTGGAGTCAGATAGATGTGCAGCTCAAAAGGAGAAGCGACCTGATCCCAAATCTCGTAGAAACGGTAAAAGGATACGCTAAGCATGAAAAAACCGTATTTGCAGATGTGTCTAAGGCACGAACTCAGCTCATGGGGGCCGGAAATCCGATGGAAAAAGCAAAAGCCAATGATGCACTGAGCGGCGCATTGTCCCGGCTTATGGCGATAGCCGAGAATTATCCGAAGCTTGAAGCTTCTACAGGATTTGTACAACTTCAGAAAGAACTTTCCGATACAGAAGACAAGGTAGCCTATGCCAGACAATACTATAACGCGACGGTGATGGAGTTTAACGTTGCCATATCAGTTTTTCCGGGATCTGTATTTGCATCAAATCTTGGATTTACCAAAAAAGAATTTTTTGAAGCAGAACCCTCCGAGCGAAAGAGTGTCAAAGTGGATTTTTCGTGACAAGCTACACCGCAATACAGTCTAATACGCAAAAAACTTCCCTTTTCATGGCGGGATTCGTTGCGTTTGTCATTCTCATCATGTATGTAACGGGTGAGCTGTCCGGTTATGGTACTTCTTTTATCTGGATTGGAGTTTTCATCTCTCTTGCATCGTGCATTGGCAGTTACTATTTCGGTGATCAGATTGTCATTGCCATGAGCGGGGCAAGAAAGGCTGACAGAAAAAAAGAGTTTGATTTTTTTACCGTTTCTGAAAATATTGCGATCGCCGCAGGAATTCCAAAACCAGCCCTCTATGTCATAGACGACACTGCCATGAATGCATTTGCCACCGGCAGAGACCCGGAGCACGCAGTGGTCTGCGCGACAAGCGGAATACTTGAGAGACTTGACAGACGAGAACTTGAAGCAGTCGTAGCACATGAAATATCACATATAAAGTATTATGACATTCGTCTTATGGTCGTCGTGGCGGTACTCGCCGGAACCATAGCGTTTGTCTCTGATATGTTTATGAGAAGCCTTTGGTTCGGCGGAAACAGACGTAATCGTGATCGCGATGACAACAGTGGAATATTTCTCATCATTGGTATAGTGCTCATGATCGCTTCTCCCTTTATTGCGACTATCATCCAGCTTGCAATCTCACGAAATAGAGAATTTCTCGCGGATGCGGGATCAGCAGAACTCACCCGAAATCCGGATGCTCTTGTACGAGCGCTTCAGAAAATTTCAAAGGATACCGAGGTGCTTGAAGCCGCAACGAATGCCACGGCTCATCTGTTTATCGCAAATCCATTTAAGGGAAAGTCATCACATGCCTGGTTTGCATCACTTTTTGACACTCATCCCCCGATAGATGAGCGGATACGCGCGTTAAAAGCCATGTAGTAAATGAATATGTCATGTGTTTCCGTTCGATTTTATCTTGCTGTTTTTACCGGTCGGGTGCTTCAGTCTCTCTTGCGATTGATTGGAAAATCAGCAGGTGGGACGTGGCCCGGAGAAATTGCACTTATACTCTGTCCGAATTTTATTTCCTGTCTCAATCCTAAATCATTTCGCCTCATTGTCGTGGCGGGGACAAACGGAAAAACAACTTCAGGGAAGATGATACAGACGATTTTATCGAAAAATTCTTTTACGGTCAGGCTCAATGAAACCGGAGCAAATCTTATGAACGGCTTAGTCTCGGTGTTTCTTTCACATCCTCTGGTTTTAGAGCGACCTATTGTGTATGTCTTTGAAGTAGATGAGGCATCGCTTCCCCATGCACTGAGTGCTGTGTCACCTGATGTCCTGGTACTGCTTAATCTATTTCGTGACCAACTAGACAGATATGGTGAGATACGATCAGTCGTCGCATTATGGAAAAAATCTATAGAGATTCTTTCGCCAAAAACTACGGTAATTGCAAATGCGGATGATCCATCGATCGCATATATCGCAGGTTTTCACTCAGGTACAGTGCAGTATTTTGGATTGGAAGATCCACTGCTCTTTCACAATAAAAAAGAACACGCGGCTGATTCATTGTATTGTCCGAAGTGTTTCAGAAGGTTGACATACCAGGGGTTATATTATTCCCACCTTGGAATCTGGACGTGCGGGAATTGCGGCAATACTCACCCGGACATCTCGCTAAGAGCTCGAGATGTCAAAAGTCCGCTCGATGGAAATTATAATATATACAACACTCTTGCTGCGACGGGTGCCTCTGGGGTATTTGGAATTTCCAGCGAACAGTGCAGCAAAGCCCTTTTGGAATTTTCTCCAGCATTCGGAAGAATGGAATCAATCGTCTATAAAAACCGGAAGATTACGATATTGTTGTCTAAAAATCCTACGGGATTTAACCAGTCTCTTCGAGTGGCGCTGGAACATGCTCCTTCGACAATGCTTTTCGTTTTAAACGATAGAATCCCGGATGGGACAGATGTGAGTTGGATTTACGATGTGGATTTCGAGCAAATTTCAGAATATAAAAGCTTGCGGTGTGTTGTTAGCGGGGATCTGGTTTTCGATATGGCACTTAGACTCCAGTATGCAGGAGTACCATTAAAAAATATTTTTTCATACGAAATATTAAAAGATGCTATAGAACAATTAGTTAATCAGGAGAATGAAGGGGCTCATGTATGGATTCTGGCAACGTACTCTGCGATGCTTGAGACGCGAAAAATTTTAACAGGGAAAAAGATATGAACTATAAACTAACTATCGGTTGGCTGTACCCAGAACTTATGTCTACCTATGGGGATAGAGGAAATATTATCGTGTTAAAACAGAGACTATTTCTTCGGGGGATAGGCGCAAATATTTTGGAAATAGATCAGACCACGACTGAAAAGGAACTTTTAAAAGTCGATATAGTCATGGGCGGAGGATCTCAGGACAGAGAACAGGAGATAGTGATAGTAGATTTGCTAAAAAAGAAAGAAACATTGAGGTCACTTTTTTCTGACGGTACGCCCGGACTTTTTGTGTGCGGATCTCCACAACTTCTTGGGCATTCATACATGACAGGAGACGGGGCAAAGATACAGGGTCTTGGAATTTTTGACATGGAGACAGTGCATCCCGGAGCAGGAAAACCCAGATGTATTGGAAATTTAGTTGCCGAGATTAGTGACGATATGCGATATGCGATATGCGGTATGCGCAACACTATAGTCGGTTTTGAAAATCACGGGGGGAGGACGATACTTGGAAGTGGAGTGAAGCCATTTGCACAAGTCATAGTCGGCAGCGGCAATAATGGGACAGACAAAACAGAGGGAGCCGTATTTCAAAAATGTATTGCAACATATTCACACGGTCCGTTTTTACCGAAGAATCCTCATATTGCTGATTGGTTGATTTTTCAAGCGCTGACTCAGAAATATCATCAGAATATTGAACTTGCTCCGCTCGACGATACGCTCGCGTGGAAGGCGCATGAGGCGATGCTTTATAGACTTGGAATTAAGACTGGATCCCCGCCGGAGTTTACCCCGCACCTTGATGCGGGGCGAGGATGACATAAGTGATTAGAATCACTTTATACCGATGAAGAGGATTTTTTTATAGCGTTTTTTTATTTCGTCCCAGAATTTTTGAGAGAGATTGCTCGAGAATTTTCCCAAGCCCCCATTTTCTGTCTTACCGCAAAGAATTTGTTCGTATTTTGAAATGACAACTAAAACGTTTTCGCCGAGGCTATTGAATTCTGCTTTATTTGATTCTGGGTCCAAGACAAATTTGTCGTGGATGATGGCAAACGCGTCAAAGAGATTTTTGTTTGCTTCAAGCATCTCTATGTAAACTTTTTGATATTTTTGCATATCACCTATACTGAATGAAAAGAATACGCTACAATTTGTACACGATGACAGGAAATACCAGTGTAACATTGAGCGAGAAAGACGTAAAGAAGATTGCGACCCTTGCGAAGCTTCCGCTCGAGGAAAAAGATATACCGTTATATATTCTGCAGTTAAGCAGTATCTTATCTTTTGTTTCTAAACTTCAGGATGTAAAAAGTGACGGGATTTCGCTTCGCTCAACTTCTCAGGTAACAGGGCTTACAAATGTATTTCGTGAAGATATTATAGATACGTCACGGATGCTTTCACAGGAAGAGGTGCTTTCCAATGCACACGCGGCACATGAGGGGTTTATACTCGTCCCACAGATTTTAGCGAAAGAATAATATGAATATCCGTGAATTGACCATTGAAACTGCATTAAAAAGAATGCGAGCCGGAGCTTTGAGCGCAACAGAGCTTATCCTTTCAGCTCTTGAGAATATTGAGAAATATAATAAAATTTACAATGTTCTTCTGACAGTGGTAGACAAAGAGAGTCTTCTAGGAGAGGCGAAAAAAATTGAAACATCAGGGTATGACAAACCACTTGCAGGTATCCCGATAGTATTGAAAGATTTATTTTCTACAAAAGGAATTCGAACGACCGCGGGGTCGAAAGTGCTGAAGTCGTATGTACCGTCGTATGATGCAACTGTGGTAAAAAAACTGCGGGAAGCGGGAGCGATAGTCATAGGTAAGGCAAATCAGGATGCATTCGCACATGGAAGTACGGGCGAAAATTCCGATTTTGGGTCAACATCCTCTGCATATGACGTAAAATATGTCGCAGGCGGATCGAGTAGTGGGAGTGCTGTTGCGGTAGCACTCGGTATGTGTTTGGCCTCTACCGGAACTGATACAGGAGGATCTGTACGGGTGCCTGCTTCGTTTAATAATCTTGTCGGTTTGAAACCGACATACGGCCGGGTGTCCCGATACGGGATCATTGCGATGGCATCGTCCTTAGACTCTGTCGGGCATATGACAAAAACAGTCTATGATAATGCGCTACTTCTTTCTGTCACTGCCGGAATAGATCCATACGATGCAACAACCGGACTTCAACGTGTCCCGGATTATCTTGCTTCTCTCTCTTCACTGAAATCACTCAAAGGTATAACGATCGGAGTTTCTCCTGAATATCTTGTAGTAGGAAAAAAAGTAACAGATGGTATGAATCCGATACTCGAAAAACAAACAGAAGAAGCGCTAGCTGTTTTTACTTCTCTCGGAGCTACGATTAAAGAAATTGATCTGCCTCATACAAAAGATGCGCTTGAAACATACTACGTGTTATGCCCAAGCGAAGTGTCGTCTAATCTTGGGAGGTACGACGGAATTAGATATGGAAAAGGTCGTGATGCTTTTGGGCTAGAGGCCAGAAGACGGATCATGATCGGAACATACGCATTATCTGCGGGATATTATGACGCGTATTACACTACTGCCCAGAAAGTACGAAGCATAGTGTGTCAGGAGTTTGAAAAAGCGTTCGAATCGGTCGATATAGTATTTGCGCCGGTTTCTCCGTCTCCTTCATCTATTGTCGGTGAGCTTGTGGACGATCCCATGTCTTTGTACCTCAGCGATATTTATACGGTCCCCGTGAATCTTGCGGGACTTGCCGCACTTTCACTTCCTGCAGGGTTTGTAGGAAATCTCCCTGTGGGGATACAAATAATCGGAAAACAGTGGAGCGAGGACAGGCTCTATGCAATAGCTTCATCCTACGAAAAGAAAACTGAATGGTATAAAAAAGGTCCTATTTTATGAAATACACGCCAATAATTGGTCTTGAGGTACATGTTGAACTTTCGACAAAGTCTAAGATGTTCTGCTCCTGTCCGTCAGATTATTTTGGGAAGAAACCAAATTCTCAATGTTGTCCTGTTTGTCTGGGTCTACCCGGAGCACTGCCTGTGCCAAATAAAAAAGCGATAGAGCAAACAATACTTTTTGGACTTTCAGTCGGGTGTGGTATCGCAGAAGAATCTAAGTTTGACCGTAAAAATTATTTTTATCCTGATCTTCCCAAAGGGTATCAGATATCGCAATACGATGAACCACTCGCGTTCAATGGAACGCTCGTCATTGCGAGGAGTGAATCTGCGAGCGACGCGGCCCCGCTGAGCGGGGCTTCGCCCCGCCAGATGGCGGGGACTCGCAATGACAAGCAAATTCGAATTAGAAGAGTGCATCTGGAGGAAGATACGGGAAAGCTTTCGCATATGACGATCGGCGGAAAAAATGTCGCGTGCATAGATTTTAATAGAAGCGGTGTACCACTCATGGAGATAGTCTCTGAACCTGATTTCAGATCTATAGATGAGGTAGACCAGTATGTCCGGAAAATCCAGCAGATCATCCGATATCTTGGGATATCCGGAGCTGATATGGAGAAAGGGAGCATGAGGATAGAGCCGAGTATTTCAATACTACCCGCTTCGCCGGAGCAGCAGCGAGGCGAGCCAATTTCAAATACTACCAATACTACCAATATCGAAATTAAATTGCCGGATTATAGGGTGGAGATAAAAAATATAAATTCATTCCGGTTTGTACGAAAAGCGCTTGAATATGAAATTTTAAGGCAGACCGCCCTTCTTGAAAGTGGTGTCGCAATCGATCAGGAGACTCGCGGGTATAGCGAGACAAAAAATGCAACGGTTTCCCAAAGAGGGAAAGAAGACGCGATGGATTACCGGTACTTTCCCGAGCCGGATATACCGCCGATGAGCTTTGCACAAACTCAAATCTCAAAGCTTAAAGCTCAAATCGGAGAATTGCCGGATCAGAAATATGAGAGGTTTAAGTCTGATTATGGTTTAAGCGATCAGGATTCAAGGCAATTGATTGAAACGATTGAACGAGCAGAATTTTTCGAGAAATGTGTACACTCTGCAAAAGGATTATTAAGTTCGAAAGAAATAGCAAACTATCTCATTAATCAAAAAACCGATACAAAAACTCAGACGCCTATAGAAATTATTGTAAGAATACAAGGTTCAAAAACTTTTGTTCCTGTTTCGACAGAGATAATTTTGGAAGTCATACATAAAAATCTTGCAGAAAATTCAAAAGCTGTTGCAGATTTCAAATCGGGAAAAGAGCAGGTGAAAATGTTTCTTTTTGGAAACATTTTAAAAGAGCTCAAGGGCCAGGGGGACAAAAAGAAAATAATGGAATTATTGGTTTTGAAGTTAAGTACATCTTAGAGATCGCCACTCCCGCCAAGGCGGGATCGCGATGACAATGACAGAGAATGGGAGATTTTGTTCATCTGCATACACATAGCGAATATTCGCTTTTGGATGGATTGGGGAAACTTGACCATCTTATAGAACGTGCCAAGTCGTATGGCATGGACTCTCTCGCGCTCACCGACCACGGAGCGATGTACGGAAGCTTTAAGTTTTACCTCAAGGCAAAGACTGCAGGGCTAAAGCCTATCATCGGCGTTGAAACATATGTAGCCCGCAGAACACGGTTTGATAAAGAAGGGAAAGTCGATACCGAGCCGTATCATCTTGTGCTGTTAGCCAAGAATGAGATAGGGTACAAAAATTTACTCAAACTTGTGACACATGCACACCTCGAGGGCTACTATTATAAACCCCGCATAGATTGGGATCTTCTACAAGAGCATCATGAAGGGCTTATCTGCCTCAGTGCATGTATCCAGGGGCAGGTGCCGAATCTTCTTCGAAACGGACTGGACGATGAAGCAGAAAAAGTGGCGAGTAAGTATGCTGAACTTTTTGGCGAAGGGCACTACTACATAGAACTTCAGCGACATCCTGCCATAAATGAGTGCGAGATGGTCAACGAAAAACTCGTGAAACTCGCTCGCAAACTTGGCCTACCTCTAGTCGCGACAAATGATATTCACTATGTAGATCGGGACGATGCAGAGGCGCAGGATATACTCCTCTGCGTACAGACGCAGCACACGGTACTTGAAAAAGACCGTCCGCTTTCTATGATCTCTTCCCCTGATTTTTACATGCGCTCTCCCGATGAGATGAAGGAACTCTTTGCACAGTGGCCGGAGGCAATAGAAAATACCGTAAAAATAGCTAAGATGTGCGATATACAACTATCTGTCGGAAAGTGGATTTTGCCGGCATATGAAGTGCCTTCCGGTGAGACTCCTGACTCATACCTTCGAACGTTGGTATTTGAGAGAGTGTCTAAAAAATATCCCGTCATTTCTGATATGTTAAAAGAGAGAATTGAATACGAACTGGATATTATAAAAACAAAAGGGTATTCAACGTATTTTTTGATTGTGCAGGATTTTGTGAACTGGGCAAAAGATAACGGAATAGCAGTAGGTCCAGGGAGAGGATCTGCCGCCGGATCCGTGATAACCTATATATTAAATATTACCGGTATCGATCCGCTTTTTTTTAAACTTCCGTTCGAGCGGTTTTTAAATCCCTTCCGTCCATCAGCTCCGGATATAGATCTTGATTTTGCCGATGACAGACGCGACGAGGTGATCGCGTATGTTACCAAACGGTACGGGTCTGATAAGGTAGCACAGATTATCACCTTTGGCACTATGGAAGCCCGGGGTGCAGTACGCGATGGCGGACGAGGGCTAGGCATGCCATACTCCCAACCAGACAGAATTTCAAAGATGATTCCTCTTGGGTTTCAGGGAAATGCAATGACGATAGATAAAGCGCTCGATCAATCGCCGGAGTTAAAACGTGCGTATGAAACCGAACCAGAAACCAAACGACTTTTGGATGTGGCAAGAAGACTTGAGGGCGTTGCCCGTCATTCGTCTGTGCATGCGGCTGGGGTCGTGATCGCGGACAAACCGCTTGTCGAGTATACCCCGTTACAAAGAGAGTCTAAGGGAGAGAGAATAGTAACGCAATATGACATGTATACGATAGGAGAAGATGGTGTGGGTCTTTTAAAAATGGATTTTTTGGGGCTACGGAATCTGACTATCATGTCTGAGGCTCTCCGGTATATCCGCGAGACGAGAAAAATTGAGATAGATTTAGAGAAAATCCCCATAGATGATCCCATGACGTTTGATATGCTCGCGAGCGGCGAGACGACTGGCATATTTCAGCTTGAGTCTGCCGGAATGAGGCGATACATAAAGGAATTAAAACCAACAACGATCTTTGATCTTATGGCTATGGTCGCGTTGTATCGACCGGGACCGATGCAGGTGATACCTGAATTTATCAGCCGGAAACATGATGCGTCAAAGATAACCTATCCTGATCCCCGTCTTAAAGAAGTACTAAGGGAATCCTATGGGATTATCGCATTCCAGGATGACGTGCTTCTAACTGCTATAACTCTTGCCGGATATTCTTGGGGAGATGCCGATAAGCTTCGAAAAGCTGTCGGAAAGAAAATTGCGACGGAGATGAAAAAACAAAAAGAAAAGTTTATCGAGGGCTGTGTTGTGAATGGACTACCGATGAAAAAAGCAGAAGAGATATTTCATCTCATAGAACCATTTGCGGGGTATGGATTTAATAAAGCCCATGCAGCGTGTTATGCCATGATTGCGTATCAGACTGCGTACCTCAAGGCAAACTATCCCGTAGAGTATATGACGGCTGTCCTTACGGCAGAATCGAGAGCAAATACCGGTCCAGTGCGGGATGAAAAAATGACGAGTATAGTCTCGGAATGCAGGAGAATGAATCTCTCTATTCTGCCTCCTGATGTAAATAAATCAACAGTAGATTTTTGTATAGAAAACGGAGCTATCCGATTCGGACTTGCTGCTGTGAAAAATGTCGGCACAGCGGGTATAGACAGCATCATACTCGCCCGAAATTCGGACGGTACATTTAAACGTCTCTTGGATTTCGTTTCCCGGGTGGATCTGTCAAAAGTAAACAGAAAGACACTCGAGAGTCTTATAAAGACCGGAGCCATGGATGCATTTGGAAAGCGCTCTGCGATGCTGTCTGCCATTCCACTTATATTAGATCAGGCACATAAAAGTAAAAAATCTGTAGCAAGCGGACAGGGATCGCTTTTTGGTGCAGATGAAGACGAGCATGGTGTGTTTGATATAGAAATACCCGATATTCCCGAGATGACACAGAAACAGATACTTGCTCTGGAGAAAGAGTTTTTAGGATTTTATCTCACGGCTCATCCCCTGGAGCCACTTCGAAATGTATTAAGCCTATCCGAAGTGACGAAAATAGCCGATATTATTTCTAGCTCAGTAGGTGATAGGGTGACAATAGGCGGGATCATAGTATCTGTCAAAAAAATAATGACCAAGGCAAATAATAGTGAAATGGCGTTTTGTAAGATAGAAGATTTTACCGGAACGATAGAGGTGGTGGTATTTCCAAAAACGTATCAGCGGGTGTATGCTCTGATTGTTCCGGATTCCATCGTCTATATAAGCGGAAAAGTGGACGAAAAAGAGAACCAAATGACTATATTATCAGATGATGTAAGAGTAGTAGATACATCACAGTGATGCATAAAACCGCTCATGTATACTGTTGACTTATACCGTATTTAATACGTACAATATATATGATTCAATCGTCACGCGGGAATGCATCACAAAGAAAATCACTTGAAAGATTTGATCTCATATTGACCGATGCATCAAAAGAAGCACAGACGATAAAAAAAGAGAAACAGATTTTTAAAAATAATAGCGATACGTGGTTTTATCTTGGTGCTGTCGGGGATATAGGATTTACCATAGCTATACCGATCGTGCTTGGAGGAATAGTAGGCACATATATCGATACAAACTTCGGGACGAAACCCGCGGGAGTATTGGTGTTTTTATTTTTAGGTATAGTAATTTCCTTGATTGGATTTATATACAGAATAAAAGATATTATAGAAATGCAACCGACCAAAAAGTAACAATTATGCCACATATTTCACTTGCAGCAGAAAAACTCACATCATTTTCAGGATTTCCTATCACAAATTCGCTTCTTACAACATGGCTCGTGATGGGACTTTTATTTTTATTGGCATATCTCTCTACACACTCGCTTTCTCTCGTGCCATCCGGCATACAATCCATGGCTGAAATCGTCATAGGCGGGCTATACGAGTTTTTTGAGAGTGTCATAGGGCATCATGTAAAGCTCGTGTTCCCGCTTCTGGCTTCGCTGTTCCTTTTTATCATTCTTGCAAATTGGGTCGGATTACTTCCAGGCGTGGGAACAGTAGGATTTTTTCGTAGTGGAACGAAAAATGAAGCTCATGTAGAAGAGAGTAAAACAAATGTATCAGTATCTGAAGTAGAAGAAAAAAAGGAGTTTGTCCCTCTTCTTCGTGGCGCAACTGCTGATCTGAATACGACGCTCGCTCTTGCAGTGTTTTCGGTGATTGCGATGCAGTTTTATGGATTTCATGTGCTGGGTCCACACTACGGAGGACGATTTTTAGACTTTCGAAGTCCAATCTATTTTTTTGTCGGAATACTTGAAGTCATCTCTGATACTTCAAAGATCATATCGTTTGCGTTTCGTTTGTTCGGAAATATTTTTGCCGGTGAAGTGTTGCTCGCAGTTATGGCATTTCTCATGCCGTTTATCATCCCACTGCCATTTCTTATGCTTGAATTATTTGTAGGATTTGTTCAGGCACTGGTATTTTCTATGCTTACCGCAGTATTTGTGAATGTGGCGCTCTCTCACGGTGAAGGAGAAGCGCACGCGCATGCGTAAAGGAGGTGAAGACGATACTATGAATGAATCAATGATAAAAATGTTAATGACGGGACTGACCATTGCCGTAGGGGGAGCTCTTCCTGCACTTGCGATCGGCATGATTACGTCTAAAGGCCTGGAAGCAATCGGGCGAAATCCCGAAGCTGCATCTGAAGTCCGTACGAGTATGATATTGGGACTCGCGTTTGCTGAAGCTATTGCTATCTACGCGCTTGTCGCAGCTCTTATAATAAAATTTGTATAAAATTTTTTGAGTAATTAAATTTTATGCGATGAAATTCTCTCGTCCCGTCAGAGCTCGCCTCGCTGACGCTTTTGGCGAAGCGGGTCGGGGCGGTAGAGTGGCATTGAGCGATCGAATGATTTAGAAGAAAGGAAATATATGGAACAACTTGGTATTGAACCAAAATTATTGGCTGCACAATTGGTAAATTTTTCGATTATATTATTTGTGCTGACAAAATTACTATACACACCGATACTATCGATTCTGGAAAAGAGAAAAAAGCAGATTGAAGAGGGACTATTGCTCACGGAAAAGATGAAAGCTGAGGAGATAAAAATGGAAGAGAAAAAGGAGAAACTGCTCGATCAGGCCAGAAAAGATGCACATGTCATCATAGAAGAGGGAAAAAAACAGGCAAAAGAAGAAGAGAAGGAAATAATTGCGAAAGCGCATATGGATGCTGAAGAGGTCATGGAAAAAGCAAAAAAGGAGATAGAACATCTACGGGAAGAGATGGAAAAGCAGATGAAAAAGCAAACGATTGAAACAGCTATTCTTATGGCTAAAAGACTGCTCGATCGATCACTGGATGTGGCGAAAAAACTGGAAATTTCGGATAAACATATAAAGGAATTAGAATCATTTTCGAAAAGCAATTAAATATATGGCTTTATCAAAAGATGCAAAAGGATTCGTCGATGGAGTGGTCGGGTATCTGTCAAACGACCGCAGGTCTCAGGACTCTGTCCCTAAAGTGTCCGAATTGTTTCGAAAAGTTACAGCAAAAGCGCTCAAGGAAAAGACGGCGAACGTAGAAACTGCAATAGTTTTTAGTGCAAGTCAATTAGCGCTCTTGTCACAGGCACTTGAGACACTTACAGGACATACTGTCGAGTTAAACGTACGGGTAGATCCAGCATTGATTGCCGGATTTCGTATTACCGTTGGGGATTGGGTCGTAGATACAAGTTTGAGCGGCCAACTAGAGGCAATGGAGACTCTATTACTATGAAAACAACATCATCTGATATTTCAAATCAAATCGGAAATGAACTTGCAAAAAAACTTGAACATTTTGAGCCGAAAGTTTCAGCAAGACGTGTAGGGCGGATTTTGTCTGTCGCCGACGGAGTTGCCAAGGTGAGTGGTCTACCTGATGTAAAATATCTTGAGTTAGTATCATTTCCATACGGTGTTGCAGGTGTTGTCATAAATCTCGAAGAAACTGCTGTTGGCGTCATCGTGCTTGGAGATTATCTCAAACTCAAAGAGGGAGATGAGGTGACAAAAACAGGCGAATTGTTGTCTATTCCGGTGGGCGTTGAGTGTCTCGGGCGTGTATTAAACCCTCTCGGCGATCCGATCGATGGAAAAATAGCTTTGAAATCAAAAAAGAGGTACCCGATGGAAAAAATTGCTCCGAGCGTGGTATTTCGGCAACCCGTAAACACCCCGCTTCAAACAGGGATCAAGGCAATTGACGCTATGATTCCGATCGGGCGGGGTCAGAGAGAACTTATCATCGGTGACCGCAATACCGGTAAAACCGCTATCGCCATAGATGCAATCATAAATCAGAAAAAAGAGGGTGTTATATGTATTTATGTTGCCATAGGCCAGAAACAATCCCGTATAGCGCAGATCGTGGCAGAGTTACAGAAGCATGACGCACTTTCATATACCGTCATCATCAATGCGTCTGCAAGTGATCCAGTTGCGTTTCAATACTTAGCGCCGTATGCAGGGTGTGCTATAGGTGAGTATTTTATGGATCAGGGGAAAGATGCTCTCATCGTCTATGACGATTTAAGTAAACATGCATGGGCGTACCGGCAGATATCACTCATTTTAAAACGACCGAGCGGACGAGAAGCGTATCCGGGAGATGTGTTTTATCTTCACAGTAGGCTTCTCGAGCGTGCGTGCAGGCTCGATGAAAAACGTGGTGGAGGTTCGCTCACAGCGCTTCCGATTATCGAGACGCTTGCAAACGATGTGTCAGCCTATATTCCGACAAATGTGATTTCTATCACCGATGGACAAATTTATCTTGAATCCGACCTTTTTTATGCAGGTCAGAGACCTGCGGTGAACGTCGGTATATCAGTTTCGCGCGTCGGTGGTGCAGCGCAGATAAAAGCAATGAAAAAAGTGGCTGGAAACTTACGATTAAGCCTCGCTCAATACCGTTCTCTTGCTGCCTTTGCACAGTTTTCAACCGATGTGGATGATGTAACAAAAAAACAGATAGACCGTGGGAGCCGGATGGTAGAACTGTTAAAACAGGGACAATATGTTCCAATGCCCATAGAGAAACAGGTTGCGGTAATCTGGGCAGGTGCGAGCGGGCATCTGGATGATATAGCATTACCGAAGATTGCAGCATTTGAGCTGGCATTTCTAACCTATCTTGACCGGGGGTACAAGAAGACAATGGCCGCGATCGCAAAAGAGAAAGCGGTGTCAGATGAGTCTGAAGCGCAGCTGAAAAACGCAATTTTTGAGTGTAAAAAAACATTTCAAGTTTCATAATATGGCAAATATCAGACTTATAAAAGGGCGGATAAAATCTGCAAAGAATATATCACAGATTACCAAAGCCATGGAACTCGTGGCAGCTTCTAAAATGAGAAAAGCGCAAAGCCAGGCTCTCTCCGGAAAGCTGTATGCCTCAAAAATATACGAGATGGTGCTTCGACTGTCTTCTAAAGTTACACTCGTAGAACACCCGCTTCTTGCAAAACCGACTGGATTAACCGGTAAACGGCTCGTGATAGTATTATCTACCAACAAAGGTCTTTGTGGAGGACTGAATACAAATCTATTTCGATATCTTGTTTCTCAGTACGAAGGATTGACCCGGAATGATTATGTCGTATTTGGGAAAAAAGGAGTACATTTTCTCGTACAGAGTAAGGCCCTGGTTATTGCAGATTTTTCACAAAGCGTTCCGTTTTCAAGTGGCATACAGGCTCTGACGGAACTTGTGACAAAAGAGTTTTTAGCGCAAAAATACGATGGCGTGGATCTCATCTACAACGAATTTATCTCGGCTCTCCGTCAGAATCCTAAAAAGAAGACTATATTGCCGCTTTCCATATCAGGAGCAGTTCCACCCGAAGAAGACACGAAAGAAACTTTAGTAGAACCGTCGTATCAAGAAGTATTCGATGAACTGTTGCCGCATTATCTGGAAAATCAGATACGGGATGCGGTATTACAGTCTGAAGCGAGTGAACATTCAGCCAGGATGGTCGCAATGAGAAATGCAACCGATAACGCAGATTCCCTCGCAGGTGAGCTGACACTTGTCTACAATAAGGCACGACAGGAAAAGATAACCTATGAAATCACCGACATGGTGACTGCACGGCTTGCTGTGGAAGTATAAAGATTTATTGATTGTGAGGTGCTTCTATGAAAAAAAAAGTAAAAAGTGACGCAAAAAATATTTCGAAAGGATCAGGTGTCATCGTTCAGGTTATCGGTGCAGTAGTTGATGTAGAATTTCCTGACGGTATATTACCATCTCTTTATGATGCGCTTACTGTTTCTTCAGAATATGCGGAAGGCGGCACTCTCGTACTCGAAGTTGCAGCGCATTTAAGCGACAATCGTGTCCGTACTGTGTCATTGGGTCCGACAGATGGACTCATGCGAGATCAGGCGGTACAAAGTACTGGCGCAGCTATTTCTGTCCCAGTAGGTAAAAAAACACTTGGGCGTATTTTTAATGTCGTCGGTGAACCCATAGATGAACAAGGCCCCGTAGGGGTAACGAAACGGTATCCTATTCATAGACAAGCTCCGAAATTTACCGATCAGAATACATCTCTAGAAATACTTGAGACCGGGATAAAAGTGATTGATCTCATCGCGCCGTTTGTAAAGGGCGGAA
>JBBTTM010000073.1:0-8239 GCA_038064255.1 Patescibacteria group bacterium
GTTCTTGCATTCGGGTATTTTTTGGATTAAAGTAATCGTATATGGATGGAAAAACGGCCTCTCCAGATTCAAGAATTGCGATGTTTCAACACAAAACCATTCGGAGGCATTGGAATGAGAAAGAGGAAAAATGGTATTTTTCTATAGTGGATATTATCTCTGCGCTTACTGAAAGTATTAACCCAACTGACTATTTGAAAAAATTGAGAAAAAGAGACTCTGAACTTGGCAACTACATAGGGACAAATTGTCCCCAGGTAGAAATGGTTTTGCATAACGGAAAAAATAGAAGAATTTTGGCGGGAAACCCCGAGCATTTATTTAGAATTATTCAATCTATTCCCAGTAAAAAGGCCGAGCCGATAAAGCTTTGGCTGGCAAAAGTTGGGTATGAAAGAATTCAAGAAATATCTGATCCGGAACAAGCATTAAATAGATCAAGATCATATTGGCAAAAAATGGGTCGAAGTCAAAAATGGATTCAACAAAGAATGATGGGTCAGGAAATTCGCAATAAGCTGACTGATTACTGGAAAACTCATGAAGTGAAAGAACAAGACGAATTTGCAATTCTGACAAATATCATTCACGAAGAATGGAGCGAATTGTCAGTTCGGGAACATAAATCACTTAAAAAACTTAAAACAGAAAACCTGCGTGATCATATGACCGATGCAGAGTTAGTGTTTACAGCCCTTGCAGAACTTTCTACGAGACAAATTGCCGAAACGATGCAATCTGAGGGGTTGGATGAAAATAAAATTCCTGCCAAAAAAGGCGGACGTATTGCCAAAAATGCCAGACTTGAATTGGAGCAAAAAACCGGTAAAAAAATAGTCAGTACCCAAAATTATCTGTTGCCCCAAGAAAAATAGCAGAGCGAGGCATAGACACAACTTCATTTTTTTTGTACAATCATTTTAAGTTAGTCACGAATGCTTCCTCGTGAAGAGGGAGTTTTTTTCTATTTATGGGTGCACCAAATACGCAAGTCACATTAAACCGCGATATAGCGCTTGAGAAAGTGCGTAATTTTGGGATCATCGCGCATATCGACGCCGGAAAAACCACAACCACAGAACGCATTCTTTTTTATACCGGCAGGTCGTACAAAATCGGAGATATAGATGAAGGCAACACCCAGATGGACTGGATGGAGCAGGAAAAAGAGCGGGGTATTACCATTGTCTCTGCGGCTACCACCACATTCTGGAAGGGTTTTCGATTCAACATTATTGACACCCCCGGGCACGTAGATTTTACCGCAGAGGTAGAACGATCACTGCGCGTTCTTGATGGCGGTATTACGGTATTGGACGCTGAAGAGGGTGTTCAGTCTCAATCAGAAACCGTGTGGCATCAGGCAGATAAGTATCGCGTTCCCAGGCTCTGTTTTGTAAACAAAATGGATAAAGTCGGCGCGGATTTTCGGGCAACGATAAAGTCGATCGAAGATCGACTTGGCGCACGATGCGCGGTTATGGTCGTCCCCATAGGGCGGGAAAATGAATTTAGGGGAACCATCGATCTACTGACACGCCAGGCATTTATCTGGGGAAGCGACGAACTTGGGGCAAAATTTGAAACGACTGATGTTTTACCCGAGGAACTCAAAGAAGAGGTAGAAAAAAGCAGAAGAGACTTAGTTGAACGAATTTCTGAAACAGATGATGTGCTCATTGCAAAATATCTTGAAGGTGTGGAGCCGACGACTGAAGAACTAAAAGCTGCTCTTCGAAGAGCCGTCATCGCATATAAGCTCGTTCCGATCTACGCCGGATCAAGTCTTCGAAATAAGGGCGTGCAACCCCTTCTTGACGCAGTTGTCGATTATCTTCCGTCACCTATCGATGTTCCGCCGGTGAAGGGGACAGACCCGAAAACAGAAGAACCGATAGAAAGAAAACGAATAAGCGACGAGCATTTTTCGGGTTTAGCTTTTAAAATTCAGATCGATCCGCATGTAGGAAAACTCACGTATGTCCGTATTTATTCCGGTACTCTTACGTCCGGATCGTATTCATACAATTCTTCGAAGGGGATCTCTGAACGTGTCGGGCGACTTTTACTTATGCATGCAAATCAGCGAGAGGAAATCAAAGAAGCGTATGCAGGAGAGATAGTCGCTGTCGTCGGATTTAAAGATACGATTACCGGCGATACTGTGTGCGATCAGGAGCATCCTATTATTCTTGAAAAAATTTTATTTCCCGATCCTGTCATTTCTCTTGCCATAGAGCCAAAAACTAAAAATGATCAGGAGAAAATGGGATACGCGCTTCAACGTCTCGCTGAAGAAGATCCTACCTTTAAGATTAAATCAAATCAGGAGACAAACCAGACCATTATCTGGGGCATGGGAGAACTGCATCTTGAGATATTAGTAGACCGTATGAAACGCGAGTTTAAAGTCGAGGCCAATGTCGGCGCTCCCCAAGTGGCGTACAAAGAAACCGTGAAAAAAGAAGCAGAAGGTGAAGGAAAGTATATCCGACAGTCGGGCGGTCGCGGACAGTATGGACATGCCCTGGTTCGTATCGCGCCTAAAGCTAAAGGCGAAGGGTTTGAATTTATCGATGCTATCAAAGGGGGTGCTATTCCCCGTGAATTTATTAACCCCATAGAAAAAGGTGTCAAAGAATCACTCGAGAACGGAGTCATTGCCGGGTATCCGATGGTAGATGTTTCAGTGACGCTCTATGACGGATCGTTTCATGAGGTAGATAGTTCAGAGATAGCGTTTAAAATTGCAGGAAGCATGGCGGTACAGGCAGCGGCAAAGAAAGCAGAACCTATTATCCTTGAACCGATCATGAAGACAGAGGTGACTACTCCGGACGAATTTATGGGAGACATCATGGGTGACCTCGGGTCTAAACGCGCGCAAATCGTTGGCACGCAACAGCGGGGAGTTTCGACGGTAATCGTGGCTGAAATACCGCTTGCAGAGCTTTCGGGATACGCGACGACACTTCGAAGTATGTCAAAAGGAAGAGCAACATTTTATATGGAACCAAGTCACTATGCAGAGGTTCCGCGAAATATTGCAGAAAAGATCATTGCGAAAAAGATCTAAGTTGTGTTAAAATTGCATATTGGCGGAACGTACTTGGTCCAAAATATAGAAAAGCAAGTATACATTTGATAAAGGAGGCATCATGGCTGATCAACAAAAATTTATTCGAAACAAACCACATTTAAATATCGGAACCATTGGGCACGTTGATCATGGAAAAACCACGACTACGTCTGCCATTACCCACGTCCTTGCGAAGCTTGGGCTTGCAAAGGCACTCAAATACGAAGATATCGATAACGCACCGGAGGAAAAAGCCCGGGGCGTTACTATCAATATTCATCATTCCGAGTACGAAACAGTAAAACGGCACTATGCACATATCGATGCACCGGGTCATGCTGATTACATCAAAAATATGATTACCGGAGCCGCGCAGATGGATGGAGCTATTCTCGTCGTTTCAGCACCGGATGGTCCGATGCCGCAGACTCGCGAGCACATACTTCTGGCAAAGCAAGTTGCGGTCCCTGCTATCGTCGTCTATATGAATAAAGTCGACATGGTGCAGGACAAGGAACTTCTTGATCTTGTTGAGATGGAAGTCCGGGAGCTCCTCACGAAATATGGATTTCCAGGAGATAAAGTTCCGGTCATTCGTGGTTCATCTATGAAAGCTCTTCAGGGAGATCCGGAAGCAGAAAAAGCAATCATGGATCTTATGAACGCGGTAGACGAGTACGTGCCGACACCGGTACGTGAGCTCGATAAACCGTTCCTTATGCCTATAGAGGACGTCTTTTCTATCAAGGGACGAGGAACAGTCGTTACCGGACGCATTGAGCGCGGTCGTGTAAAGGTAAATGATGCGATAGAAATCGTTGGAATAAAAAATACTCAAGCGTCTGTTGTTACCGGTGTTGAGATGTTTCGAAAACTCCTCGACGAAGGGCAAGCGGGAGACAATGTTGGAGTACTTCTTCGCGGTATAGAAAAAGATCAGGTAGAGCGAGGACAGGTCTTGGCCGCCGCAGGATCAGTCAAGCCTCATACAGAATTTGAAGCTGAGGGATATATATTAGCCAAAGAAGAAGGCGGACGACATACACCGTTTTTCAAAGGCTACAGACCGCAGTTTTACATCCGAACGACGGACGTTACCGGTGAGGTGACGCTTCCCGCCGGAGTCGAGATGGTTATGCCGGGAGACAGTACAAAAATGACAGTCAAGCTTATTACTGCAGTCGCCCTTGAAGAAGGTCTTCGATTTGCCATCAGAGAAGGTGGACATACAGTAGGAGCAGGAGTTATTACAAAGGTCATTGCCTAAAACACTTACCCTGCCCGAAGCTGTTTTGACAAAGAAATACTACAATGCCGAAAGGTCGAATACGAGTACGTTTAAAAGCGTATGACAGCAGAATCATAGACGATTGTTGTCAGAAAATACTAGACACAGCAGTCCGTACAGGGGCAAAAGTTGTGGGACCTGTTCCTCTCCCGACCGATACTGCACATTTTAACGTGGCAACGAGTCCGTTTATCGATCGAAACAGCCGCGAAGACTTTACGATGAAAACGCACAAACGGCTTGTAGATATCTTAGAGCCTACCGACAAGACTATAGATCAACTTATGCACTTGGATCTTCCGGCGGGTGTGGATGTTGAGATAAAAATGTGACATTCTTATGTCATCCCGAGCGAAGTCTCATGTTCGTCAAATGACATAGTCGAGGGATCCTTCGACTCGTTCTTGCTCGCTTAAGATGGCAAACTTGGAGTTTACGGAGATACTCTGGTATAATACACGCTTGGTATGGTAGAAACCTACAACATATCGACATAACTAGTACCAAAAGTCTCGGATGAGTCTACGACCTCAACCGAGGTCGCTTTTTTTGATCAGATGTTAGCGAACAAATTCCTATTTGTGAGCTTACATCTGATCAATCCGCCAAAAGTCGCAGCATGAGCCGCACCCCGCTTAGCGGGGGTAAGGCGATTGCAAAGACATGGTGGATAATATTTTTTTATGATGAATTCTTATTTTGGACGGAAAATAGATCAGACTCAGATGTTTACCGCAGAGGGTAGGCGTATTCCTGTCACGCATATAGATGTAAGTTCTCTTTGTATTACCCAGATTACAGCGTTTGCGAAGTATCAGGCGATTGAGCTTGGTTTTGGAAACCGAAAACTTCTTACCAAGGCAATGCAGGGAAAAGTGACAAAAGCGGGGCTAACAACAAAGCCTCGTTTTTTTCGGACTGTCCGGGTAGAAGAAGCATTAGATTTAAAACTTGGTCAGACCATAGAAGCATCCGAAGTGTTTACAGTCGGTGATACTATCACTATTTCAGGAGTCAGTAAAGGAAAAGGTTTTGCCGGAGTCGTAAAACGTCATGGGTTTGCCGGAGGTCCGCGTACGCACGGACAATCAGATCGGGAAAGAGCACCGGGATCAATAGGTCAGACCACTACCCCTGGGAGAGTCTATCTTGGTAAACGCATGGCAGGACACATGGGTCAAGAGACTATCACAATAAAAGGCCTAAAAGTTATTGCACTCGATACAGAAAAGAAAGTCATGACTGTTAAAGGACTTATTCCGGGCGGGAAAAATGGAGTTATACGTATTGTAAAAATATAATATGCCAGTAAAAGTGAAAAAACCAGCAGGTACACCGAAAAAAATCGTCAAAAAATCGGTAGTAAAAGTTGCCGTGGAAAAACCAGTAAAAAAGAGCTCTTCCTCTATGCTTACTTCCGTGTATTCAGACAAGGGAAAAGAAGGCGCAAAGATGACACTTGAAAAAACAGTGTTTGGAGTACAGGTTCCATCGTCACTTCTGGCTCAGGCAGTTCGGATACATCTGTCCAATCAGCGGTCAGGATCGGCTTCAACAAAAGGCAGAGGCGAGGTCGAAGGATCGACCAGAAAAATTTATAAACAAAAAGGCACGGGTAATGCGCGTCACGGCGGCATCCGGGCACCTATATTTGTCGGCGGCGGCATTGCGTTTGGACCAAAACCCCATTCATTTCGTCTTAAATTTCCGGATAGTATGAAAAAACAGTCTCTCCGGGGTGCGCTTTCCATGAAGCATGCTCAAAACGAGCTATTCATAGTGGCAGATTCAAAAGATCTCCCACATAAAACATGGGAGATGGCATCTCTCTTTGAGACTATCGGGATTGTCGGAAAAACACTTTTCGTTACACCAAAATCTTCAGAAGAAACAGTACGGGCAGTACGAAATTTAAAAAATGTTGATGTATTAGGAGCTGAAGATGTACACACCTATGCGCTTATCGCACATAAGACCGTCGTTTGTACGAAAGATTCTCTCTCCATTTTGACAAAAAGACTAGAGGATTCAAAGATATGATTACATTAGTTCGTCCGCTTCTCACAGAAAAAACACTGATGCTTGCGAGTACCGGCTGGTATACGTTTAAAGTGAAAAAAAGTGCACGAAAAGAATCAGTATCAGCTGAGATCGAAAGTGCGTACAAAGTACAGGTTACAGAGGCAAGATCCATATCTATGCATGGTAAAGCTCGAAGATTTGGCAAGAAACAATCGCCAAAATTGATGCCGGACTGGAAAAAAATTATGGTTCGGGTCGCAAAAGGACAAAAAATAGACGCATTTGATGTAACGGCGAAAGAAGAAGCGAAATAACATATGAAAACAAATCGATCCTTACACGAAATATTAAAAAAACACTCCGGCAGGGATACGAGAGGGCACATCGCGGTTCGCCACCAAGGGGGTCGTCACAAGCGGTTTTACCGCATGATTGACTGGCTTCGAAATAAAGATGGAGTAGTTGCGCGGGTAGCTTCCATCGAGTATGATCCGAACAGAACAGCGGAGGTGGCACTTCTGGTCGATTCAGACGGAGAGAAACGGTATATTCTGGCTCCAGAGGGATTGAAAGTTGGTCAGGAGCTTGTATCAGGTGATACTGCAGATATCAGGGTTGGTAATACACTCACACTTTCCCGTATTCCTATAGGTACCCTCGTACACAATCTGGAGCTTAAACCGGGACATGGAGCTCAGGCTGTCCGCAGTGCCGGAACGAGTGCAGTTGTATTGTCAAAAGATGCCGGTTTTGCGCAGATAAAATTACCTTCAGGCGAAGTTCGGTTATTTCTAGAAGCATGTAGAGCGACTATTGGTCAGATCGGAAATATAGACTTAAAAAATGAAGAGATCGGTAAAGCCGGAAGATCAAGGCACATGGGTATCAGGCCGACGGTCAGAGGAGTAGCCCAGAATCCGAGATCTCATCCGCACGGCGGAGGAGAAGGCAGAAGCGGTATCGGGCTTCCATCACCGAAATCGCCATGGGGAAAGAAAACACTCGGACTTAAAACACGAAAAAAGAAAAAGTATTCCAATGCACGCATACTGCAGAGGAGAAAGTAAAAGAGGGAAATAATATGGCACGATCAAGTAAAAAAGGTCCGTACATAGATCAAAAATTATTAAAAAAAGTCATCATGCAAAAAAATGGCTCCGACAGGAGTGCGATCAAGACATGGACACGTGCGTGCCAGATCCCTCCGGATTTTGTGGGGCACAAAATTGGTGTTCATAACGGCCGGGTTCATCATGAAGTATTTATTACAGAAGCCATGGTCGGACACAGGCTCGGAGAGTTTGCACCGACGAGATTTTTTAAGGGTCATGGTCAGGTGACAAAGAGAACGATGGATAAGACGTAAAAATATGGAATATCAAGCAACAGCAAAATACATACGAACGAGCACAAGGAAAATGCGCCTTGTTGCCGATATGGTGCGTCCGTTGGCGCCGTTAGTGGCACTGGTACAACTTGAACACATGCCACAGCTTGCTTCTAAGCCCCTTGCAAGTGCTCTTGCATCAGCCATAGCAAATGCAAAACAAAAAAATGTTGCAGTAGACGCACTGTCTTTTAAAATTATAGAAGTTATGGGTGGACCAAGCATGAAGCGGTGGCATGCAGTTTCAAGAGGACAAGCACATAGCTATAAAAAGCGTATGACACATGTCCGTATTGTTCTTACAGATGAAAAAACAGGAGATGCAAAAATTCTAGACGGAGGGAAAAAGTAATATGGGACAAAAAGTTAATCCAAAAGGGTTTCGCATTGGACCGGTTTATGGTTGGAGTTCCCGGTGGTTTGCTGATAAAAAGTTGTTTTCAGCGTTTTTGTATCAGGATGT
>JBBTTM010000073.1:8339-9726 GCA_038064255.1 Patescibacteria group bacterium
GCAGATCAGATTGTTCGTCGTATGCCACACAAAAGAGTCTGTAATCAGACGCTCGAGAGAGTCATGTCTGCGGGCGCCAAAGGCGTAAAGATCGCCCTGTCAGGACGTATTGCAGGTGCCGAGATCGCGAGGCATGAAAAATACAAAGCCGGTTCTGTTCCGCTATCTACCATACGGGAAAAAGTTGACTATGAACATGTTCCGGCTCTCACGAAGTCCGGATATGTAGGAGTAAAAGTGTGGATATGTCTTAAAAATTGACTATCGTTCATGCGTTATGCCGATTATGCGTTACGCGTAACGCATACACGCATAACGATATAAAAATATGTTGGCACCAAAACGAGCAAAATACAGAAAACAATTTCGGGGAAAACGGACAGGAAAATCTATCCGTGGATCGAATATTGATTTTGGAGAATATGGGCTCAAAGCGCTTACGTGTGCATGGGTGACGAGCCGTCAGATAGAAGCCGCCCGCCGAGCTTTGACACATTATACAAAACGTGGGGGAAGAATCTGGATCCGCGTATTTCCGGATAAGCCGATTACCAAAAAGCCGCCGGAAACGCGCATGGGAAGCGGCAAAGGCGATGTGTATGAGTACGTCGCGGTCGTTCGACCTGGAAGAATACTGTTTGAGATGAGCGGAGTGACACAGGTTGAGGCGAAGGAAGCTATGAGGCTTGCCAGTGCCAAACTTCCGGTTCGTACTCATTTTATGGTGAAAGAATAATATGAAAGCAAAAGAAAAAACAGCAATAGCAGGAATGACCGTAGGAGAGCTCAGGATTGAGTATTCCCGACTTTCGACAGAGCTTGTGACTATGAAAAGAGAACGGTATACTAAACAAGTCAAAAATGTGAAAATTGCAAAAAATATTCGCTTGAAACGTGCGGTTGTGTCGACATTTTTACGTCAAAAGGAGTTAGTCGTATGAAAAAATTAATACTTAAAAAAGAAGAAACAGCTGTGAAAGGGAAAATGTTCGAAGGAAAAGTTGTATCTGTTGGCATGAAAAATACGATAATCGTTGAACTTTCTTTCTCTCATGTTCATCCTTTGTACAAAAAACAAATCCGAAAAACAAAACGTGTTGCGGTACACAGCGAAGATGCTGCGATAAAGGTGGGACAATTTGTTGAAATTATAGAGACGAGGCCGCTGAGCAGAACAATAAATTTTAAAGTAGTTCGTGTAGTTATGAAATAATATGGTACAGGAAAGAACACTTATCGTCTGTGCAGACAACTCCGGAGTGAGACGGATGGTCATTACTCATCTGTACGGGTCGTCCGGGAAAAAATTTGCGCATCTTGGAGATATCGTTCAGTGTGTTGTAAAGGAAGCAGATCCGAACGGTACAGTGAAAGATGATGAACTGGT
>JBBTTM010000073.1:9826-18340 GCA_038064255.1 Patescibacteria group bacterium
TTAAATATGTACAAAAGACATATGAAAAAGAAAGATGAAAAGTCAAAGACAGGCATAGTAGATTTTGCCCGTCCGATGTTTGCATCAAAAGTATCCGTTGTTTGTCCGTCCTGCGGGAAGCCTACGAGGGTCGGATACCGTATCGTCAAAGGCGAAAAGGAACGCATGTGTAAAAAGTGTGAGCAAAAAATATAAATCTATGAACGCATTACACGAACAATATACGAAAGAATTTGCACCGCTTCTGAAAAAAGAGCTTGGAATTACGAACATCATGAGTGTTCCAAAACTTGTGAAGATCGTGATAAATTGTGGTATCGGGAGAGAAGCAGTCGCGGATAAAAAGATCGTTGAAAAGATTGCAGTACAATTTGCTGTGATCGCGGGTCAGAAGCCAAAGGTTTCAAAAGCCAAAAAAGCAATATCGACATTTAAACTTCGGGAAGGCGACCCGATAGGCCTATCCGCGACGCTTCGTGGCACACGGATGTATGATTTTTTTACGCGTCTCACATGTATCGCTTTATCGCGTGTCCGTGATTTTCGGGGAGTATCGCTTAAAGGGTTTGACGGACATGGAAATTTTACTATGGGTATCACTGAGATGACGATATTTCCGGAGCTTGAATTTGGCATGGTAGACAAATCTCGGGGTATGGAAGTGACATTGGTGACAACAGCGAAGTCTGACGAGGATGCCAAGGCACTTCTGACAAAGCTCGGGGTGCCGTTTGAGAAAGGACAGAAGTAGTATGGCAAAAACATCTGATGTGAATAAATTTGAAGGAAAACAAAAATTTTCTGTCAGGCAGAAAAACAGATGCTCTCTCTGCGGAAGATCACGCGCATTTATGCG
Source organism: Patescibacteria group bacterium (assembly GCA_038064255.1). Taxonomy (GTDB): domain Bacteria; phylum Patescibacteriota; class Microgenomatia; order UBA10105; family UBA927; genus JACREM01. The sequence goes on from JBBTTM010000073.1 coordinate 10,683, forward strand.
TCGTTTCGGACTCTGTAGACTCTGCTTTCGTGAGCTTGCACATAAAGGAGAAATTCCCGGTGTTATAAAGGCATCGTGGTAATGAAGAAGGAGTATATATGGTAAATGATCCTATCGGAGACTTATTAGCACAGATAAAAAATGCATCCATGGTCGGGAAGAAAGCGATAGTTCTTCCGTATTCCAGGATGAAAAAAGAAGTTTCGTCTATTCTCATACGGGAAGGGTTTCTTTCGGGTTTGCAGGTTACAGGAGAAAAACCAAAAGAGATGTTGCATTTGGATCTTCGCTACGACGGAAAAACTTCCGTGATTACCGGAATAAAACGAGTCAGCAAGCCGGGACTTCGAAGGTATGTGAGTTTCAAAGAAATACCCACGGTTGTCGGAGGCATGGGCGTTTCAGTAGTATCTACTCCGTCAGGCATCATGACAGGATATGAAGCAAAAAAGAAAAATATTGGCGGAGAATTATTGTGTCTTATCTGGTAAAAATATGTCAAGAATAGGCAGGTCACCAGTTGTAGTGCCACAGGGCGTCACAGTCGCTATAAAAGACGGTGTGGTTTTGGTGACTGGGTCTAAGGGAACGCTCTCTTTTACTCTTCCTGAAGGAATAACGGCAGAGGTAAAAGATCAGACTATCCGTATAGCTCGAAGTTCAGACCGAAGAGTGGTTCGTTCACATCATGGATTTGCCCGGGCCACGATAATGAATAATGTTACAGGAGTTTCCACCGGGTGGACAAAAACGTTAGAATTGTCAGGAGTAGGATATAGGGTGGCGATGAGTGGAGTAAATATTGTACTCACTATTGGATTTTCTCATTCAGTGACAGTTACTCCGCCAGCGGGTATTGTTTTCCAGGTTGTTGACGGAAATATTCTTGTCAGCGGACAAGACAAACAGATCGTCGGTCAGACTGCCGCCTCTATACGTGAAGTGAAAAAGCCTGAACCATATAAAGGCAAAGGGATAAAGTACAAAGGTGAACATATACGGAAGAAAGCAGGAAAAGCAAAAGCAGCTGGAGCGAGTAGCGGTGGCGCAAAATAAGTATCGGAGGAAAAACTATGGAAAGCAAAAGAACATTACGGCAAAAACGACATGGACGCATTCGCTCACGCGTGAGTGGTACTGCATCTGTGCCACGTATTGCAGTATTTCGGTCCAACAAGCATCTGCAGGCCCAGCTTATAGATGATGTAAAAGGTATAACTTTCTTTTCGCTCATGGGTGCAGGGAAAAATAAGCTCCATGCCGAGACGCTTGGAAAAGAATTCGGAGCAAAAATGAAGACGCTCAAAATCACAAAAGCAGTGTTTGATCGCGGGGGGTTTAAATATCATGGATCGATACAGGTATTTGCAGACGCGCTTCGTGCGACGGGCGCAACTTTTTAATAAAAGGAGTGTAAAAATATGAGATTTCAACATAGATCTGACCAGGGAGCACCAAAGGAATTCGAGGAAAAAGTTGTACAGGTGAACCGTGTGTCCAAAAAAACAAAAGGCGGAAACAAGATCGGATTTTCTGTTCTCGTCGTTGTGGGGGATAAAAAAGGTCGTGTCGGAGTGGGACTCGGGGGTGCGCCGGATGTATCTTCGGCTGTCCGAAAAGCTGTCGGATATGCTAAGAAGCATCTCATCACAGTACCGATGAAACATAAAACTATTCCTCACGAAGTCACGGTCAAGCGGGGAGCGGCACGGGTGATGTTAAAGCCCGCACCGTCAGGAACCGGCGTTATAGCTGGTGGCGCGGTCCGAGCGGTAGTGGAAGCCTGCGGAATTCGTGATATAGTGTCAAAAATTTTAGGAAGCTCAAATCAGGCATCAAATGTGTACGCGACACTCGAAGCGTTAAAGACACTCCGGTCGCAATCGATCCGAAAGGGTATGGAAAAATAATATTAATGTTGATCCAAAATCTAATAAAAGAAATATGAATATTTCAGATTTACCAAAAATTGTTGCCCGGGGAAAAAAGAGACTTGGTCAGGGACACGGATCCGGGAAAGTGAAAACCGGAGGACGGGGAACTAAAGGGCAAAAGTCCCGCGGGACTATCGGGCCCGGATTTGAGGGCGGACAGCTTCCGCTTATAAAACGCATGCCGCTTCTTCGGGGAAAAGGGCGGAATTCTTCGCAAAAAATTGTGGTCGTTACACTTCGGACTGAGAAGCTCAATGTTCTTCCGTCAGGTACTGTGGTAACTCTCGAATCGCTTGTCAAACACGGTCTAGTAAAATCAACGTCACTTGGAGTAAAACTCGTGTTCGGAAAAGAAATGACAAAGGTATTGAAAGTGAAAATATCTCATTCAAAAGGTGCAAAAGCGGCTATTATAAAAGCCGGTGGTACAGTTGAGGCCGAATAGTATCGGCGTATAAAACCCTCTGTTGCATCTTCTCGCGTGATCTTTATAATAGAATGGTTCGCTATGGAAGCTATTCTTTCACCTCTTATCCGCAGTTGGCAAACACCGGAACTCCGCCGCAAGATTTTGCTCACCGCTTTTCTTTTTATTGTTTTTCGATTATTTGCCCATATACCCATACCGGGAGTAGACAGGGAAAAACTTGCGCTTTTATTTTCACAGAATCAATTTTTGGGACTTCTGGATATATTCTCCGGAGGGACGCTCGTGAATTTTTCCATTATGGCACTCGGGCTTAATCCCTATATCAATGCTTCTATCATTCTGCAGCTTCTGACCATTGTATTTCCGTCTCTCGAGGAGCTTTCAAAAGAAGGCGAATTTGGGCGTGAAAAAATAAATCAGTATACGCGTCTTATTACTATTCCTCTTGCCGTTGTACAGTCTCTTGGTATGTATGCGCTTTTAAAAAGTCAGGGGATTGTGAGCAATGTCGATCCTTTGTCGCTTGTTACCATTATTCTTACCATGACGGCCGGCACCATGATTGTCATGTGGTTTGGCGAACTCATTACTGAGTACGGTATAGGAAACGGTATTTCACTTCTTATATTTGCCGGTATCGCAGGGAGGCTTCCGGTTGTCGTCGGACAGACTGTGTCATCTGCGACAGGAGAACAGGTGACAAACTTTTTATTGTTTGGTGCTATTGGTATTCTTGTCATGGGAGCAACAGTATTTATCAATGAGGCTGTTCGAAGAATTCCGATCCAGTATGCACGGCGTATCAGGGGAAACAAGATGTATGGCGGCAACACATCATATCTTCCTCTTCGGGTAAATCAGGCCGGAGTCATTCCCATTATCTTCGCCGTGTCACTTGTTCTGATTCCGTCGCTTTTAGGCGGGTATCTGACGCAGGTTCAGGTGGGGTGGGTAGCTTCTTTGGGACGTGGCATGACTGCGCTTTTTAATCCGGATGGTATTTCTTACAATCTTATTTATTTTATTCTGGTTATTGGGTTTACCTATTTTTATACCGCTATTACGTTTAATCCGACCAAGATCTCCCAGGAGATCCAAAAACACGGAGGATTTATTCCAGGCATCCGTCCTGGTACGCCGACCGCATCGTATCTTAACTATATCCTGACGCGTATTACCCTAGCTGGAGCATTATTTTTAGGCATCATTGCCATTTTCCCGTCTCTTGCAAAAGGAGCGACAGGAGTATCCACATTACTTATCGGGGGAACCGGCGTACTTATTGTGGTGTCGGTTGTGCTTGAGACGGTCAAGTCTCTTGAAGCACAGCTCGTCATGAGAAATTACGACGGATATACAAAGGATTAAAGGAGGTTTATGCATATAGTTTTATTTGGTCCGGAAGGTTCAGGCAAAGGTACACAGGCAAAGCTTTTGAGTGATGCATTGAAGCTTCCAATTCTGACATCAGGTGATCTCGTGCGGGATGCAGCAGAAAAAGACAAAGGGATTATTGGAGAGGTTTGCAAGCAGGCTCTATCTGAAGGAAAATATGTGGCCGATAGCGAGATGTTTGTTTTGTGGAAATGGAGACTGAAAGAGGAAGATGCGAAAGGTGGGTGGATCATGGATGGATTTCCGAGAAATGTGGAACAGGCAAGATTTTTAGATGATAAGATTGATAAATATGGCTACAAAGTCGAGCGGGTCATTTATTTAAATCTTCCGGAAGAAGAATCCATGAAGAGACTTCTTGCCAGAGCCCGACCTTTGCATAAAGGTAGTACCGAGCTTCATGATTCTCCGCAGCGGATTAAAAGTAGACTTGAGATTTATAAGTCAGGTGAAAAGGATGTCATAGAGTATTACCGAAAACTTGGAGTGCTTATCGACATAGATGCAAATAAATCTGTGGAAGATGTTCATACGGATATTTTGTCCCGTTGCACATAGATTTCATGGATACATATATTCAGATTGCCATAGATGGTCCGGTCGCTGCCGGAAAAGGGGATATTGCCCTTCGATTGGCAAAAGAACTTGGGATTGTCTACATTTACACAGGAGCCATGTATCGTGCACTCGGGCTAGCATGCATAAAACGATTGGTCCCGATGGACGATCAGAAGAGGGTCCTCAAGGTTTTACAATCAATACATATAGATCTTCAGTATTCGCCAGTAAACGAGAAACCATACCAAGTTTTTCTGGATGGTAACGACGTGACACAGAGGATTATTGAACAAGATACAGCATCAGCAGCGTCTGCCGTGGGGGTACATGCTGCTGTGAGAAAAGAGATGGTTGTAAAGCAAAAACATATTGCGGAAGGAAAATCAGTAGTCATGGAAGGGCGGGATATTGGGCTACGGGTATTACCGGATGCACAGTTAAAAATATATCTTACTGCGTCTATTGAAGAGCGGGCGAAAAGAAGGCTTGAACAGTTTCGTATAAATAAGATAGAAAAATCATACGATGAGGTGCTATCAGATACGAAGAAACGTGATGAACAGGATATGGGAAGAGTCGCAGATCCACTTATGAAGCTTCCCGACTCCTGGGAACTTGATACGACCGGAATGACTCAGGGTCAGGTAGTCGAAGCTATAAAATTAGAACTCAAAAAAAGAGGACTGGTATGATCGACAGAAAAACTCCCGCAGAAATTATCGTTATGCGCGAGGGTGGCAAAAAGCTTGGAAAAATCCTCGAAAATCTTCTCGACATTTCTCTACCGGGAACAAATCTACTGACACTTGAGGAAACCGCGATGAGAGAAATAATTGCGTCGGGAGGAAGTCCGTCTTTTACGACCGTTGCAGATTACAAATGGGCGACGTGTCTTTGTGTGAATGAAGTTATAGTTCATGCTATCCCAAAATCATACGTATTGAAGGAGGGTGACGTACTCACGATTGATATTGGTTTGATTTATGGTGGTTTTCATACGGATACTGCATGGACGAAAGTAATCAAGAATACAGAATCTAGCCTGCCTGTCTACCTGCGCAGACAGGCGCAGTCAGGAGTCAAGAATTTAGGGGATATAGAATTATTTTTAAAATCAGGGGAGAAGGCGATGTGGGATGCGATTGAGGTGTCAAAAATTGGTAATCACATAGGTGACTTATCCAAAGCAATTGACGATGAGATGAAACGGTCCGGATATCAGGTGACAAAAACGCTCGTAGGTCACGGCGTTGGCAGAACGCTTCACGAAGAACCGCAAATACCCGGCTATGTACGCGGAGAACTGAAAAATACACTAAAACTTATCGGAGGTGAAACTTTAGCTGTGGAGGTGATTTACGCCATGGGCTCAGGCGTTGTCGTGTATGACAACGACGACGGGTGGACCTTAGCCACCAAAGATGGGTCGGTTTCCGCGGTTTTTGAACACACGATTGCAGTCACTCCGAGCGGTCCGGAAGTATTGACCCTTATGCCTAGGCAACTCTCCTGACTGTGCGGTGAGATCGTGAATTGCAATTGATAATTAGTTTAATATAAACTTAAGTAAAGTTTGATATAATCGTTTTAGACTTAGTTTATGTTACTTACTAAAATTAATTATCGAGAGTTCCCTGATAATGAAAAGAATAATTATTGGGAGTTAAAAGACCTTGTACTGGGTCAGTCAAATCTTATTGTGGGTAAAAATGCCACTGGGAAAACCCGAACTGTCAATTTGGCTTCTGGTTTAGCTCAAATCATTAATTCTCAGAAGTTAAACAACGGTGAATTTGAAGTTGAATTTAATACTGATGATAATAAAAAGTTTGTTTATGAGTTAAAACAAATAGATGGAAAAGCTATTTATGAAAAAATAATTTTTGATGGTGTTGTAAAGTTGACTCGAAATGACGGTAAAACAAACATCGCTTCAATTAAAGGAAATCGTGAAATTGAACCTCCAGAGGATAAATTAGTTCTCCATGTTAGAAGAGATAAAAAAGAACATCCATTTCTTGAATATTTATATGAATGGGCGGCAAATACAGTTGGTTATAGATTTGGAAAATCTGACCCTTCATTAATAGCAATTCCTGGTGACAATAAAGGTCTATTGCAGAGTTTGGATACAGTTCCATCTATTTTTGAAAAACTTAGTCAAGAATCAATTAAACAAGTAATAAAAGATTTTAATAATGTGGGCTACGAATTGGAAGAAGTTGCCTTAGGTGTCGTTGGTGGCAAACCCTTTGATGCAAAATTATTACATTTAAAAGAAAAGGGAATAAAGTTTCCAATCATTCAAGTAAATATATCAAGTGGTATGTTTAGAGCCTTTGCTTTGTTAGTTGCGATTCAATATATTGTGGATATGGTTCCTAACCATACAGGAACAGTTTTAGTTGATGATTTTGGGGAAGGCTTAGATTATGAAAGAGCTAGTAGACTTGCTAAGGTAGTTTTTGAAAAAATGGGTAAAAACAAAATCCAATTTATAACCACAACAAATGACAGATTCTTAATGAACGCTGTTGATATAGAGAAATGGAATATTCTTATTAGAGAAAACGAAAAGGTAAAAGCCTTGAATTACACAAATAGTAAAAAAAGGTTTGACGAGTTTAAGTTAACTGGCTTAAATAATTTTGATTTATTCTCATCTGACTATTTAACTAATTACAAAAGTGAATAGAGTTGCTATATTTGCTGAGGGACAAACAGAAGTTATTTTTTTAAGGAATTTTCTGCTTCGTCAATTCAAATCTGAAAGCATACAAATAATTTTTGTTAAGCTCAATACTTATTCAAAAAATACGAGTTCTTATCAATATCAGCCACCAAATCCCCAAATATGTTTTCTAATAATAGATGTGGAAGGAGATGGAAACATTCTTAGTGGAATAAAAGAAAGAGAAGGAAATCTATTTAAACAAGGTTATAGTAAGATCATAGGTCTCCAAGATTTATATTCGTCGATACACGATAAATTGTTTAAAGGGAAAATTAACCTTGCTATTGCTGATACATTAATAAAAAGGAGACAAGAAGAAGTGTGCAAGATGACAAGACCTAATTTAGTAAAACTTTTTTTTGCAATTATGGAAATAGAGGCTTGGATATTGGGAATGCCAGAGGTATTAAAAAAAATAGATATTAAATTAACAAAAACTTTGATTATTAAAATCTGTGGTAGCAATTTGGAAAACATTGATCCACAGACAAAATTTTACAGACCTTCTGCAGTGCTTGGTAAATTATTCACTGTAGTCGGTAAAAATTATAATAGACCTGTTGCTAATTAACCCTCATTAGCCTCATACTGGATACATATGACTATT
>JBBTTM010000074.1:0-2839 GCA_038064255.1 Patescibacteria group bacterium
TCCCGCTCAAAAACAACAATTTTAAAAAGCCTCTTTTAACGATTTAGTACATGAAAACAATCCCCCGGTCAGTTGTTTCATTTTACAAAACACATCCAATTAAGCGTTTCAAAGTCTTCGGAAAACAAATTGAATACATACGTGCTGGAAAAGGAAGAAAAACAATTCTCATTATCCCTGGCGGCGGACAGACAGCGCAAAGCAACTTTACCCTAATAGAGGCACTTGAACAAAAATTCAGAGTCATAGCTCTGACAATATATGACATTCATTCAGTAGATGAATTCTGCCTGATAATCAATGCGTTACTAAAACTTGAGAAAATATACAAAGTTCATTTATACGGACTTTCAATCGGTGGACTCCTTGCACAATCCTATCTCTGGCGGAATTATAAAAGAGTTGAATCTATCATCATTTCTCACGCATGCACACCAGAATCAAAAACATACAAAAATAAAATCATTAGACCTCTCAAGATGCTAGGTATGGTATTACCACTTACTTCGAATCGGCTTATTCAATATTTTGCCAAATCGTCAGCTGGGAAAATTCAAGGCTGGAACAAAAATATGCCGATAGACGAGACCATGTCAAAACCCAGAAACAAAGAACTCACAAATTATTTTGTAAAAGAATTTTACGAAAAATATTTTACCAAAATACTTTTAAAAAGTTGGGTGAGTATCCATACTGATTTTTATCGAAATGAAAAATTCACAATGAGCGATCTTCATGGTTGGTCTGGAAAAGTACTTATTCTTAGAACAGATAATGATCCACTCATGCAGGACGAGGGCTATTTTGCTAAGCTCTATCCTGAAGCACAGGTGCATACGTTTTATGACACAGGACATCTAACTTTTTACTACCAATATACGAAAATGCTAAAAGTAATTAACCAATTTCTTTTCTCTCATACACCCCGACGAGAACAGCTAGATAAATAAGTACGAGAGAGTAAAAGTATGTGTTTACAGATAGCCCATGCACGCCAATCATAAAGATTGATACGACAACGAGTCTCGCTATTTCTGAATACGTTTTGTTTTTTGATTTTATCAACTTAAATAATGAATACAATATGTTTCCATAAGCCGCAAGGCCAAAAAGCCCCGTAGTAGAAAGAATAAATAATATACTCATGTCAAACCCTGATACTGCATGAGACTCAATTCCAGTATATATAGAATTTTTAACATATCGTAGAGTATTAAACCCAACTCCAGACAGAGGAGATGAACGAAATACCAATAAAGCATCAGACATATTTCCCACCCTAGCATTCACGGAGGCCATTCTCTCAAGTTTTACTCCTTCCCCTCCCGGACGAGGAAGCATAAAAATAAATCCAATTATTGCAACCAGAATCACACCAAGAAGGACAGTATGTTTCTGACTGAAAAACCATATCGAGAGACCGACAAAAAAAGATAGATAGCTTGCTCTAGAATATGTAAAAAGAAGGGCGATAAATAAAATGATGCCGCCAATCAGAAAATATTTCTGTGTATCTTTAGAATACAAATATAGCGACAAAAACACTCCGAGTGCAAAAAGAATTCCTGCAAAATTCGGATCCAATATGGTCGATACGATTCTATAGTAGTGTGGATCCCACCCGAGATAATAGAGATTTCGCAGATCCGGATAAAGAAAATATTGGATAAATCCGATGAATCCCATCAAAACCATCGATACCCAAAGCCTCTTGAGCCATGTGCTTGTACTATCCTTCCCCTTCAACACTACAGCATAAAGACCTGTGTACAATGTCAACCTGACAAGGTACAAACTACTGAGCATTAACTGAGAAAGTGTAAAACGCGTGCTATTCAACAGGAGTGATACGAGGCACACAAGAAAGAATAAACCAATGGACGGAAGTAGGTATGGAAATTTTTTACCCTTCAATCCCTGTAGTAGAAAAGCAATTATGATGGTTCCCACCGCTATATCATAGAGTCCGATAGCAACGCCGTTGCCGAAAGATATCCGAAGAACATTCCCGCCAACAAAACCGAATATGAATAAAAGAGTAATAAATATATTCACTATTTTTCTGAATTCGCTTGAAGAAGCCATAGCTTTGATCGGGTCAGAAACGAATGAAAACTCATTAGTATTGCAAGTATTGCGCCTTGGGTACCGTCCAGAAATCCAAGACGAAATATGTAATTTTGAATAAATTTACCCAGAGGAAAAAAAATAATTTCAAAAATATTTGTTTTCACACCATGTTCATGGAAATATTTTGCATTCAGAGTCGTATATCTATTCGTCGATGAGATGAACTCTTTCACAGTCGGATGAGGCGTATGCAAAAGAGGGGTCTCTAATACTCCGACTTCACCAGCTATATTCCACACCTCGTGCACGCTCCTCTCCCATTCGCCTGTACCCCGCCTCCCGAGTCGGAGCAATGTTACATTGGCTGTTTCACCGTATCTGAGAGTTTTCCCAAAAAGCGTATCTGTACGCTTCAGATAAAATCCATTTTTAGCTGTATCTTTGATCGCGTGTAATATTTCATCCTGAAGCTTAGTATTTACCCGTTCGTCAGAGTCCACAAACAAAATCCATTCACCCTTTGCCTGTATCAGTCCAAAGTTTCTTTGCGCTGCAAAATCGTTGACCAAAGCTCGTGAAAAAACTTTTGCTTCTTTCTTTTTGGCTTTATCAACGGTTCTATCTGTCGACTCATCATCTATCACAATTCGCTCATCTGCAAATGATAGATCAGAAAGAAGCGCATCAATAGTCTTTTCACTGTTTTTTGTGAGTACTACTGCAGAAATCATGATCTTATTGTACCATGCAAATAGATGTAAATTACATT
>JBBTTM010000075.1:0-7747 GCA_038064255.1 Patescibacteria group bacterium
CAAAAATAGTTCCCCCTTCACCAATGCAAAGTTCGTATATGATGGTGACGCTCGTCGTGTTTCTTGTCGTCGGGTCGTTTTTACTTGGTTCTCTTTGGACCAAAATGCAATTTCTAGAGAAGACCGGTGCATTTACGCAAAAGCCAGCGGGCGCCGAAGGCGTTGCTCAGGCTCCGGTAGCACAGGCCCCTTTAGCGCGTCCAGCTGCGGGGGAAGTTCCGAAAGTGACAAAAGAAGATTGGGTTTTTGGAAATAGAAACGCGGAGATTGCCCTCATAGAGTATTCTGATTTAGAATGTCCATTCTGCAAAAAATTTCATCCGACAGCCCAACAAGTAGTAGATGAGTATAAAGGAAAAGTGATGTGGGTATTCCGGCATTATCCGCTTTCCTTTCATGCAAACGCTCAAAAAGAAGCTGAAGCATCTGAATGCGCAGCCGAGCTGGGAGGGAATGATATTTTTTGGAAATTTATCAACACAGTCACAGAAAGAACCACAGCTACTGGAACAGGATTTGCGCTTGATAATTTAGTGCCACTCGCAAAGGAACTCGGACTAAACGAATCAAAATTTAAAGAGTGCCTTGACAGCGGTAAAATGGCAGCAAAAATAAAAACACAACAGGATGGCGGGACAAAAGCGGGAGTAAATGGTACACCCGGAAATATAATCCTCAGCATGAAAACCGGAGAGACACGGTTACTTGCCGGAGCAGTGCCGTTTGAAGACGTGAAAGCGGCTATCGACAGTCTTTTAAAATAATACTACAAGAGTGATTCCTGTTCGCAATTCTTGGGTATTGCGCGCTTAAAGTGTTCGTATGCGCGAAGCGTGACGATTCTCCCTCGGGAAGTTCGTTTTAAAAATCCACATTGCATGAGGTATGGTTCCAGTACTTCCTCGACGGTTCCGATATCTTCTGAGAGCGCGGTAGCTATAGTGTCGATCCCAACCGGACCTCCGGCAAAATGATCCATGATTGTGAGAAGAAATCGTCTGTCCGACGCGTCCAGTCCCTCTGCGTCTACATCAAGAAGAGAAAGAGACCGTGCGAGAATTTCCGGAGTCACTGTGCCGTCTCCTTCGACCTGTGCCACATCGCGTACGCGCTTCAAAAGCCGAAGTGCAATGCGTGGAGTACCACGGCTTCTTTTTGCTAGCTCATGTTTGGCTCTATCGTGCATCGAAATTCCAAGTTTCATAGCTGCCCGTTCCAATATAATGCTTAAGTCTTTCGGAGAGTAGAAAGAAAGTCGTTCGATTACGCCAAACCGATCTCTCATGGGAGAAGAGAGGAGCCCAATTCGCGTGGTCGCGCCTACGATAGTGAAGTGGGGAAGATCAAGACGCAGGGTCCTCGCAGATGGACCCTTGCCGATCACGATATCAAGGACATAATCCTCCATAGCCGGGTAGAGCGTTTCCTCTACGACTTTATTGAGTCTATGTATTTCGTCTATGAAAAGGATATCGTGCGGTTCAAGATTTGTGAGAATCGAAGCGAGGTCGCCTGCACGCTCTATGGCAGGACCGGACGTCACCCTCACGTTGACTCCGAGTTCCCGGCCTACGATATGAGCGAGAGTCGTTTTCCCAAGTCCCGGAGGTCCGTAGAAAAGTATGTGCTCGATCGCTTCCTCTCTTTTTTTTGCGGCAGAGATCGCGATCTGAAGATTTTTTTTCACACCCTCCTGACCGGAAAATTCTTCCCAGGTTGAAGCGCGGAGGGAATTCAGAATTTTCTCTTCCTCAGGAGTTATGACCGGTTCAGATACTTTGAGATTTTTTACTATTGGTTTTTTCATACAGTTATTTGCCGAGGAGTTTTAATGCATGACGGATTTTATCTTCGATGGAAAGGGCAGGGTCAAGTTTTGAAAGAATCTGCTGTATCTCTTTTTTATCAAATCCCATGGTCAGAAGCGCGTTCTGTATACTCATGGATTCTTCTGATTCGTCCTCGAATGTGAAATCCTGAGAGTCTTTGAGTTTTGATTTGAGCTCTATTATTATTTTTTGGGCGTTTTTCTTTCCAAGACGCGGAATAGAGGTAAAAAAGTCTACATCTGATTTTTTTACGGCCGATGTAATGAGACGAAGCCCTCTGTCGCTTATGGCGAGAGCGGTTTTTGGACCTATACCTGAAATAGAGAGGAGAATTTCAAAGAGATGCTTTTGTTCCTCTGATTCAAAGCCAAATAAATCCAACGCATCTTCTCTGACATGAGTATAGATGTAAAGCGTTTTCTCTTCTTCGGGTTTCACTTGGGACGCGAGGGTCTCACCCAAGGACACGGCATATCCTACTCCGCCAACCATGAGAATGATAGAATTTTTGAATTTTGAATAAATAAGTCCTTTAAGTAGTCCGATCATACGGATGTCACCTGTTTCATTTTATACGAGTAAGCGTGAGTTAATGCAATAGCGAGCGCATCAGCGGTGTCATCTGGTTTTGGAATGCTTTGTAATTTGAGAATTTTTGTAATCATCTGTTGCACCTGTGGTTTGAGCGCTTTCCCATACCCGCAGATAGTTTGTTTTACTGTAAGGGGAGAATACGATACGGTCGGAATATTATTTTTTCCTGCAGCGAGAAGCGCCACGCCACGTGCTTGTCCTACCGGGATGATGGTTTTCGCGTTCGTTGCAAAAAAAAGATCTTCTATTGCCATGATTTCTGGTTTATATTTTTTTAATAGTTTCGTCAGTTCGTCATAAATACTGACTAATCGTTTTTCTGGTGTCGAAAGCTCAGAGGTCGTAATGCATCCAAAAGCATACGGGGTAATTTTTCCGGAAACTATGTCTATAATTCCCCATCCGAGTCGTGCTGTCCCTGGGTCTATGCCAAGTATTCTCATTTTGATAGTTATACCATGCGCCAGGGGTAGATTCCATCTTTTATACTTTGGAAATTAGTGTATTCTAATAGAGAGATATGAAAATTATTATACTTTTATGTGTTGCAGTTATTATTGCAGCATATGGTTTCTTACAGTGGAGCGGGAGTAATATAGGGGTGGCAAAATCAGGTAGAGCTTCAGACATAGCACCATTGAAAAAGCCGCTTGAATCAGTACTTGGAATTCAGATGACCGATTTGCAAGGCAAGGTAGCATCCGGAGCGTCTTCATTCATCAGTGCAATTTCGCGCTCAGTAGAGACAAGCATAGAAGAAATGGTCCGGGGTCAGGTCATAGATCATGTATTACGATTGTACGACCAATTGGGAACCGCCGAAAGAGCTCGTGTAAAAGAGTATGTGTGTCCGAAGCCGTAAATATGGTAGTACGTTGGAAACAAATATTGCGCCGTTATCTTCCCGGAATTATTTCCGGAGGCGCTGACAATGATCCGTCGGGAATCGTAACATACTCCCTTTCGGGTGCACTTTTTGGATATCACCAACTTTGGCTCCTTCTTCTTTCGACCCCCATGCTTATTGCTGTACAGGCTATGTGCGCGAGGCTTGGATATGTGACAAAAAAAGGACTCATGACGCTTATTAAAGAGCAGTTTGCACCGATTTTTGCCTGGATATCTTTGTGTATTTTGGTAGTTGTAAATATTACTACCATCGCCGCTGATCTGGCTGCAATATCAGAGTCGATTGGGTTAATTATAAATATCCCGTATACATATCTTGTTATACCTGTTGCACTGGTATTATGGTTTATTGTTGTATTTAAAAACTATAAAACAATCGAAAAGTTTTTATTTTTTCTGACGTTTGTATTTTTATCGTATGTCGTATCCGGTTTTCTCGCCCGCCCGAATTGGGATGAAGTTTTACGGGCAATTGTATTTCCGACTGTCCAATTTGAGAGGGCATATCTTTTGGCTGGTCTAGGGCTTTTGGGCACCACCATAACTCCATTTTTATTTTTTTGGCAGGCAAAGCAGGAAATTGAAGAACGCAGAAGTGTAGCAGTAGATGCAAACGCTGCGAAGGAAGATACGAGAGTTGCTCCAGGATTTATTTACAGCAACATCATTTCATTTTTTATTATTGTTTCTACTGCTGCTGTTTTTCATACCCACGGGATAAAAGGTATAGAAACCGCATCAGATGCGGCCCGCGCACTCGAACCATTTGCAGGAGTCTATGCAAAATATCTTTTTGCTCTGGGCATTATCGGTGCCGGACTTCTTGCAGTACCGGTACTTGCAGCATCTACTGGGTATGTCGTGGCCGAATTATTCGGGTGGAGGGATAGTTTATCAGATTCTCCTCATAAAGCGCGTGGTTTTTATATGATTCTCACCATATCATTTTTGATTGGTATTGGGATTGTCTTTAGCGGAATACGTCCCGTACATGCACTTTTGTATTCGCAGGTACTGGGCGGAATTTTGGCGCCGATTCTGATATTACTCATTATATTTCTCTGTAACAATAAAAAAGTTATGGGTATATATGTCAACGGATGGTTTGATAATGTTTTTGGCTGGCTGTCAGTAGTATTAATGTCTGTTGGCGCGATTGCATTATTGTGGCAAGTCCTATCACCTCTTTTCTAAATGCTTCCATGATACAATCGCAGTATGAATGATGTACTACTTCATAGAGCACAAGAAGTTCTTCAAAAACTTGACATAGAAGCAAAACGAAAAAATTTACGGGAACTTGAAGCGTTAAGCATGCATGAGGGTTTCTGGAAAGATTCTGCTTCTGCTACAAAGACCATGAAGAGTATTTCGAAATTTCAGAAAGAAATTGAAGAAGGAGAAATTTTTGCACTGCTTATAGATGAAAACGATGAAGCGGCACTTCAAAAAGAAGTAGATAAACTTGAGTTTGCACTCTATCTTTCTGGTCCGTACGACAAAAGCGATGCTGTATTTTCCATTCACTCAGGCCAGGGGGGTACTGAAGCCATGGACTGGGTGAGCATGCTCTACCGCATGTATAGTAGATATTTTGAGAGAAAAGGGTGGGAGAGCGAAGAGATAGACATAACACTTGGGGAAGAGGCAGGGATAAAAAGCGTTGTCTGTCATGTGACAGGTACGTACGCATACGGCTTTTTAAAAGCTGAAGCAGGGGTACACAGGCTTGTGCGTCAGTCGCCGTTTAATGCAGACAAGCTTCGTCAGACTTCTTTTGCCATGACAGAGGTATTGCCTTCTATAGAAGAAGCAACTGAGACGCCTCTTCCCGAAGAGGATCTTGTGTGGGATTTTTACAGAAGCGGCGGTAAGGGCGGGCAAAATGTAAACAAAGTATCTACGGCAGTGAGGCTGACACATAAACCTACAGGTATTATTGTCGCGAGTCAGGCTCAGAGGTATCAGGGACAGAACAGAGAGTATGCACTGAAAGTTTTACGGGCAAAACTTTGGGAGAGAGAAGAACAGAAGAGACTTGTAGAGGAAAAATCGATCAGGGGTGCGTACAAAACACCAGGATGGGGAAATCAGATACGGTCGTACGTGCTTCATCCGTATCACATGGTCAAAGACGTGCGGACTGAATTAGAAACGAATAATACGGACAGGGTTCTAGACGGTGACATAGAAGATTTTATACTCGCGTACTTGAAAAAAATATCATGAAATTCAATAATAGATATATATGATTCAGGCTAAGCCGCAGAGTGCAGTTCAAAGTTCACCGGAATTAGAGGCGCAAAAAATACCGGATGCGAGTCCTCTGCACGAATGGGATGAAGGAGATACAATACAAGTTACAAAGGAGAATAAAGATATGAAAAAAGGCATAGTGCTGATATTTTACGGTTGCATGATTATAGCAGGCGTCATCGTAGGGTATGGATTGTCACGGAATTTTCAAACGACACCGGTAAAGAATAACGAGCCGGGTCAGAATGCAAATCCGACTTTGAGCGTAAAAGACGCTCAAACATTTAAAGATTCTGCTGAAGGGATGCTTGATGCCGGTGGATTTAACGGCGAAGGGACACATACGCTTGTCCGCGATGGAGGTCCGTCTCAGACTGCATATCTCATGTCTTCGGTGGTAGATCTGGATCAGTTTGTCGGGAAAAAAGTAAAAGTATATGGACAAACGATTGCAGCGAAAAAAGCTTCATGGCTTATGGATGTCGGGAAAATTGAAATAGTGAAATAATTCCGATGTGTAGTTTATCATGATTCGACTTGAAAACATTTCGAAGGTTTACGGAAATCAACACGCCCTTCAAGAGGTGTCGGTAAACGTAGATGATGGCGAGTTTGTGTTTCTCATCGGACCGTCCGGATCAGGAAAAACGACGCTTCTCCGGCTTCTTATAAAAGATATACTTCCGACAAACGGTGACATATTTATTGGCGACTGGAACCTAAAAGAGTTAAAAAATAAAGAGATTCACTTATTGCGTCGTCACGTGGGTACTGTTTTTCAGGATGGGAAGCTCGTGATGGACAGAACGGTATTTGAAAATATCGCGCTTGGACTAGAGATACTGGGGAAGCACGGAGGCGTGCTTGAAAAAGATGTACATGATGTTATGGCGCTTGTGGGACTCGAGAATTTTGGTGATAAATTTCCGCTCCAACTTTCAGCCGGAGAACTTCAACGGACGGCGATAGCACGGGCTATTATCGGCGGACCAAAAATACTTTTGGCAGATGAGCCGACGGGAAATTTAGATCCAGAGACAGGAGAAGAAATCATGGGGATACTCGCGGAAATACAAAAACTCGGTACGACAGTCATCGTGTCTACGCATAATACGACGATAGTGGATGACATGAAAAAAAGAACAATAACATTGTCCGAGGGGAAACTGGTGAGCGATGAATTAAAAGGAAAATACAGATATGAAAAAAAACATGAGAAAAAGAGGAAGGATGATAAGATAAAAGAAGCACACGCAAAGAAAGATTCTTAAGATATGAAAATTACAAAAACCATCTGGAAGCATATGCGCCGTTCTCCATATCAATCCCTCGTCGCTATCTCGTCTATGTTTATCACGATTTTACTCACCGGGTTTTTCGTACTTTTGACACTCGGCTCTCTCAATGTTCTCCGGTTTTTTGAGTCCAAGCCAAGACTTATGATTTTTTTTAATGATAAAATTACGGATGAACAGATTTCCAAAGTGAGAGATATGCTTACCGGAAGCGGAAAAGTTGAATCCACAAAATTTATTTCAAAAGATGATGCTCTAAAATTTTATCAGGATCAGAACAAGAATGATCCCCTTCTTCTCGAGATGGTGTCTGCAGATAGTTTACCGTCATCCCTTGAGGTCAATGCAAAAGATCCGGCGATGCTCAGGGATCTGGAAATTTTAGTGAGCGGCGTAGAAGGAGTAGAGCTTATAGATTATCAGAAAGATGTTGTAGATTCGCTTGTCTCCTGGACCAATACTGTACGGATAACAGGCGCAGTTCTTGGGGGGATTCTTACGTTTAACTCAATTCTGACCATTATGACCGTCATAGGGATGAGAATTGCGACAAAAAAAGATGAGATAGAGATACTAAAACTTATCGGAGCATCCCCATCATATATCCGTTCTCCATTTGTGCTAGAGGGAGGGATTTATGGGGTAATAGGCGGTGCATTGAGCTGGATCGTTCTTTGTATAGTTGCCATTCTGTTACGGGATTCTATTCTGTTTTATCTTAGTATTATTCCTGATATTGGGTTCATATTTCATTCTATAACCGGACAGGGATTTTTGTATTTTCAACTTATTACATTTGGCTCTCTCACACTCTTTGGTTTTCTCCTGGGATGCCTCGGCGGGATCGTTTCGGTGAATAGATAT
>JBBTTM010000076.1:0-7802 GCA_038064255.1 Patescibacteria group bacterium
GAGCACTTCGGCAAGCTCAGTGCAAGCCAAAATGAATTATTTATAATAGGAAGCATGTGGTATCTTTACATGCTTCTTTGCGATCAGAAAACTTATTACGTCGGAATTACTTCTGACCTCGGAAATAGATTTCATCAGCATAAAACCAAAACATCTTTTTTTACTAAAAAGTTTTCTGATATTCAGTTTGTGTATTGTGAAGAGTACGGAAGTAAGAAGGAGGCTGTAAGACGAGAAACCCAGCTAAAAGGTTGGTCTCATGTAAAGAAGCAAATGCTTGTTGACGGAAAACTCGGTAATCATACTTGCACTGAATTTGCCGTAGCATTCCTGCAAGGAGAGAACCATGTGAGTTTACCCTGAGCATTTCGGCGAGCTCAATACGAGCTGAAATAGCCGAAGGGAATCCTCGCAGGGGAGCAAGATATAGTTTAGAGCGTTATAACAATCTAAACCACTAATCAAAACATAGCATTTTAAGCCTTCTAATTTAATTAGATCGATTTGATACAATTAATTAATCCATCTAATAGATATGGTTTTAAATAAAACATGAAAATCTTTCAAAATGGTCTATTAACAGGTTTATTTCTTCAGTTGGCAATTGGACCAGTCTTTTTCTTTATTATTAATTTAACATTACAAAAAACTATTCTTGATGGTTTTGCAGGTGTAATTGGAGTAACCTTAGCTGATTATTTTTACATTACACTAGCAATTATTGGTATTGGTAAATTGCTTGAGCATAAAAAAGTAAAAAATGTTTTTGGAATTATCAGTTCAATAGTGCTTGTTATATTTGGTTTGATAATGATCAAAGGAGTCATTAATAGCAATATTTCTACAAACACAATTATAAATTCTACAAATATCTTTTCTAGTTTTCTTTCGGTTTTTTTTCTTACTCTCTCAAGTCCTTTAACGATAGTTATGTGGACGAGTATATTTACTACAAAAACCATTGAATATAATTATTCAAAAAGTGAATTATTTATTTTTGGATTTTCAACAGGACTGGCAACTTTTATATTTATGGGAGCTACTGTTTTATTATTTTCTTTAGTAAAGAGTACAATTCCGGTAATTTTAATTCAAATATTGAACATAATTGTAGGATGTTTACTTATTGGGTATGGAATAATACGCTTAGTTAAAACAATAAAGAAATAAATATTTAAATTTGAGTATAATAAGTCCGAACGACTTGTCCTGAGCTTGTCGAAGGATCGTCCATTGCGCGGAGCACAAGATTTTTTGTTATACCCTTGCCATCTTTGATACAATCATCAGGTGCACAACTGGAAAATCCTTTTATTTATCACAACCATTTGATTAATTATTGTTGGGGTTGTATTTTTCCTTTTAATCAGTAAGGACTATAAGTTTCCATTCTCTTTAAACAAAAATAGCCTAAGTTGGACGTTTAATGGGAAGTCATGGCAAATACATGGCACTCCCCCTTCATGCCCTGAGCCTCTAGTCTTTCCCGCACCTGTTGACCTAAGTATTGTAAGTGGCATCTTGTACCCGGGACA
The DNA here is from genome assembly GCA_038064255.1 of Patescibacteria group bacterium. GTDB lineage: Bacteria > Patescibacteriota > Microgenomatia > UBA10105 > UBA927 > JACREM01. Next base: position 1,536 of record JBBTTM010000076.1, read on the forward strand.
GGAGCGAGGAAATGACTACAAGCCGCATGGAGGATTCCGATTTGACAATCGTGATGACAATAACATCGAAGTTCGGACAATTATGGATGGATATATCTTAAAAGCCAGCCGATATGAAGATTTTGGTGAGGAAATTCAGAACTTTTTGTTTTATGTAAACGATTGCGGAATTATTGTAATGCATGATCATTTACTGACACTTTCGCCCAAAATTCAAGCAGTGTTTGATAAGCTGCCTCTTAATAAAAATGGCGACTCAAGGACTACCTATATTATACCGATGGTATATGTTAAAAAAGATGAAGTACTGGCTACGCAAATAGGTTATGAGAATTTTCCAGACGGATATAAAAACAAAAATGTTTTTGTCGATTTTGGTTTATACGATCTTAGAAAAACAAACAGGGTAAATTACGATTCTGCTTTTCGAGGCAAACACCCCAATATCAATGAATATGGTATGTACGCAGTTTGTTGGTTTGATTATCTTTCAAATACTGATGTGACCATTGTCCGAAGCCTCCCTGCCAGCGGAAATGAGGGAAAAATAAGCGATTACTGTAAGTAGGCTTATTTATTTCAACCCACCTGCCAGCCCGCTTCGCCGAAAGCTCCGCGAAGCAAGCAGTCAAGTATATCGTAAGTCTTGAAATACCTGAATGATTGAACTGTAATCTATGGTTATATTAATTCTAGGGATTGGGAGTCTAAAAGGATAATAATAAACTTATTACAGATCGATTATGGATAAGGAACCAGTGCAGAAAATTAGAGTAGAACCCGCACCCTAGTTTATGTATATTGTTTTATACTTTGCGAAATGCGTATACTAAAAATATATGGAAACCGCCCTATTTTGGGTTGTCTGGGGACTGATATCCTTTTGGGCTTTAAAAACGTTTTATTCTTCTTTTTCAAAAAATAAGGTCAAACGACTCCGAAAGGCAGCACTTGGGATAAATCTCGCTATTTTTGTTTTAGCTTTTCTTCCGTGGTTGCCCCCTAGTCTTGGTGGAAAAAGCGGCATTTTTCTGGCCTCCGAAGGAAATAGTCTTGCTGTCTTATTTATTATTCTGATAATTATTCCGGTAACAATATTTCATCTGCAAAATGAACGACTTTATAAAATTGGGGCGTCGGCGAGTATTGCCAATACGTTAGTGTTTTTCACTCTTATGTACCGGCTTCGTCCCGGCACCTTTACGCTTACTCTTTTTGACATCGCACCGATTGTTGTTTTTATAAGTCTTTTGATTGGAAATGTTGTGGTGTTACTGTTATGGCAACAGATACAACTTATGGAGAAGAAAGGGATAAAAAATAATTGAGATGAAGAAATTATTTCTTTCCATGTTGCTGCTTTTAGTTTTTATCCTCATCGTAGGTAGTTTTTCAGTGGCGCATGCTCAGGAGGAGGGACGCAGTGTCACCATGACGAGTATGGATGGTGAAGATATTACAATGTGGACCTCAGATAGTGATGCGTGTATGGAGATACGGGGAGAAAACTCTAAGTGTCAGGATATATCAGATGCATGTGTGAAAGCGGGAGGATGTTATCCCATGTTGGTAACCTTGACTATTATGGGATGCAAAAAGTGTGATGAGGCTGCCAAGTCGTGTTACGCTGCAGTTTCAGCTCGTGAAAAGGACTGTGTAAAATCAGCGGTTCTAAAATATAAAAAAGAAGATAGTGCGCCGTCGAAAGCACCGGAAGATTCGGAAACTCCAGAATCTTCTATCGATGAAGCAGTATGTCATGAATCCTGTCAGTCAACCTATGATGTATGTACTCAAGAGTGTAAAACTACTGAGATTTTTAGTAATGACTCAGGAGACTGTCAAAACAAGTGCGACGCAGTATATGATAGTGCGTATAAAAATATTTCATCTTCCTGTTTTAAGAAAGATTTAGATTGCAGATTAGCTATTGTAAATCGAGATGAATGTAAGGGTTTATTGAACGGTGCTTGTGATGTAGAGATTCGTGAAAGATGCACAATACCCTATGATGAATGCCTTCAACCCGCAAAAGATGCCGGAAGAACTTGTTTGGATGCGTGTACATCAGGAATAGGCATGAAAGCAACCGCTGATACCTGTTTTAATAGTTGTGAACAAACTCAAAGCTCATGCAGTGCACGTTGTAGGGAAGCTGCGTTGGTGAATACTGTTAACAAGCCTCCAAAAAAACCATCGGTTGGGGTTTCGTCCAGAGATTTTAAATTTCTCGCGCAGATGCATAATCAGTTACAGTATGCACAAGCACAATTGGACCAAGTCAAGGCAAGCGGAGATCCACGCCTGCAGGCCAAGCAGGATTCGTCATCTACAAGAGATGATGATGGCGAGTCTCTGCTTGATAAAATTAAAGAAAAGCTTGATCATACCAAGGATGCGGCTTCAGTAGCTCTGGACGCCAAGGAATTGTACGATTTTCTCACGCAGGGTAAATTTGGATCGTATAGTGGCGTATCATTTACTGCCGATGTGGGCAATGGAATTATTACGTTTACAGAATTAGTCGGCAAAGGAGTATCGATTAAAAACGCCACCACTAAAGCGACAATAGATGCGGCAGCACCGAGTTTGTTTATTATTTTTCCGCCTCTGAAAGTGGCTGATATGATCACTACCATGCCGGATACATTTATGAGTGCATTAGGAGTTTCCAAAAATGATCCACTGCGTCAAGTAACCAATTTTATGAAGGAATCATCTGCACCCAGTTCTTTTGTGCAGCAAACGACCACAGCAATGGTCACGACACAAAATTGGTCAAATATGGATACAATATTGCAAAGTACGCTTGATGATTTTCAATCAGCGGAAGGTTTTGGAGAAAAGTTAGTGGAAGGTTTTAATATAATTGGTGTAGCAATCGGAGCAATCCCCGTGGCGATTGCTCTGCAGATCAATGATGCAGTTTCTGTAAATATCTCTATCGGTGAGTCGGTGGTAAATTTAGTCTCAAGTTTATTTACGTTTTATCCGTATTAATAAAACTATTATGCTAGAAGTTGCTATTTTTTGGTTATTTGTAGGCGCTATATTGACGCTATTTGTTGGTATTGGGCTATTGATATATATTCGAAAAAGAATACATCTGAGACAAAATGAATTTATGCCTGCCGGTTTTTGGGTGCGCATAACCTGTTTTGCTACAGATTTGGCTATTATTGATATTTTGAAAAGTTTTTTGGCATATCGAGGTAGTCTTCAATCAGCCGGATACATTACTATTTTGCTTACCGTATCGTACTTTTTCTTCTTTTGGATGTTGTTTTCTGCCACCCCCGCCATGATGCTGGCAAGAATAAAAATTTATTCTAAAGATAGCGAAGCTTTAAACATTTGGCAGGTTCTCGTTAGACTCGGTATGTTTGCCTTTTTATTGGTTGGTTGGGTCACGATGCTTTTTGACAAAAAAGAAAAAAGAGCGCTTCACGATCTTGTTTCCCGAACTTTTGTAGTGTATTCAGATCAAGTGCCCAAGAAGGATAGTGAATTAGTAAAAAGGCTTAAATATATACTGTTGGGCATGATTGTGGTTTTACTAGGAGGGTTGATTGTGTCTGGTTCGGGAGAAAAGTTGACAAAGTACACCGCCAACGATCAAATAATTTTTTTCGATATGAACAAAGACGGTTTGACCGATGGGATGACCTTTGATGTTGATGGCAATGGGAAGTTTGAAGTTGTTAAATATGATCTTAACCATGATCAAATAGTTGACTTCTCCGCTTTTGATGTAGATAAAGATGGTACGACTGAATCAATAGATGTAAATAATGACGGGCGAATAGATGGCTTTGATTTTGATGGCGATACTGTATTGGATATCCACGTACAAAAAGGTCAATTTTACATTTGGCTAAGGAGAGTATTCGTTGGTATATGGATAGCAGGATTTACAGCCTTGCTTGTTCTTGCTATGGTAAAGGAGCGGAAACACAAAGCACATGAATAAATTAATTACGGCTTATATATTTGGAATGCTCTCCTTTGTCATGGCCATAACCGGAATTTTTAGCTTATTTCTTTCGATTCCGGGACTTTTGTTGGCAATTGCATCGCTGAAGATGCCGGAGAAAAAAGTCGTTATCCCAATCGGATATCAGGGGACAGTAGGGAAGAAACATGTTACTGCACGGCCTTTTATTACCACGCGTTATCTGGCTTACATAGCATTGGGTTTGAATGTCTTTAGTATCGCTGTTTCCCTGTTTGCTACTGCAATTATAGCCGCTTTATTTACTGCCGGAGCACGATAGTCGTTAAAATTCTTTTGTTACCTCACCGGTCGTTTTGCTAACATTATACCAGTTAAATGTGGCCGTGTGACCATTTTTGACTTCATAGACCTGCACCATAAACAAATTATCACTTTCACCATTTACTGCAATCAAACCTTTCGGAACACGTTTAAGGTATTCGATCACCTCAGGGAGTGCTTTTATTTTGGAAACTGCACTACTCCTCTCATCGTTATTAAACTGAAGGGATTTGAGCATATACGACGTCGTATTTTCATAAACCATTTTGTCTCTGTCCGGTCCTTGAGCGAATACAGCTATGGCGTTCACCTGGTTATTGATCAGAGTGAAATAGTAGATCATGCAACCAAGCGAAGAACAATGTTCTACTGAATCCATTGGGATCTTTGTGAGAGTCATTTTTGATCTCGTTGCCTGGGGAGGAAAATAATCTTGTATCCATGTGGAGAGAGAAGTTTTGATCGAAAATGGTTTTGCGATAGCAACTTGTGCCCCATGGGTGAGTTCTGTATTTTTCTTTTGCGTAGATCCGGATATTCCGAAGGTTATAGCATCGCCGTTTTCAAAAACGTGCGTATCTTTGCGGACTTCCCATGTTGTTGGATACTCGATAGAAAATCCGTATGTGGCATCCTGATAGATTTGGTACCTAGACGTGGGTCGTCCGATTTGAAAAAAACTACGTATTATGAAGCCGCCGAGCGTCAATATAGCCGCAGCTAAAACGAGAGGAAAGATGAATTTCGTACGCATTCCATTACGTCTTTTTTTTATCATACGGAAATTATGCAATATCGTATTCATGATATCATTTTCTTTAGGAATCAACATGGATATAATCTCGGTTTTTCAAAGGGTGGTGATAGATCTTTCTATGAGTTGAGTTAAATGATGTTCTTATGGTCCCCCATTTTTACCCAATGTTGGATAAAAACCTAAAGTTTAACCATGTTCACCCGTACTTCAGCAAAGGTTGGATTCCAGCTGATGGTACTGTAAAGTAGAGTCTTACCATTGAAGAGTCCTGAGGAGTAAAGGCCGATCGACGCTTCGGCCATGTCTTTGTATTTCATAGCGGCACGGATTCTTACTACAAGTCCAGAGGGTTTCGTGGAACACTAAAAGTCTAATCCTCAGGAAGAGCGTCAAATTCCTGCTTCATTTTAGAAAACCATTTCTGTACCTCTTCAGGCTTCGTCATATAATTATTTTTCATCTCTTCCATTTTTTCTATATGTGCTTTGTCACCCTTTGCAGCCATATCCATGGCATGAATTTTACACAATCCACCCATCTCCTCAAAAGTCGCAGCATGAAATGTCGTGTCACACGCACCCGCTAGCTGATTACATGTCATGGTTTTCACAAGGTATCTCCCTTCCGAGTTTATTAATAAAATTAATACTACACGTACGATATGTTACAGAAAAAATATTATCAATACTCTATACGAGAGTGTTCAGAATTTTTTCACAAAGCTGCATAGTTTTAACATTATCTGCTGCAGTAGTGATTGCTGCCTTGTTCGTTTGGACAGATTCGACAAATGCTTTCAATTCTCCGATAAATCCGGTGAGGTAGAGAGACTGGAGTCCGCCGGAACTAGTGGAATCTATTGATGCATAACGGCTTTCGGATTCTTCAATCATCTGCCAACGCGGGACAGAGACTGTTTCCGGCGTCGGATGATATGTAATTGTCTTTATGTCTGAAGCAGTTACGAATGCTTTCGTACCGGTGATCGTCATCTCTTCTTTCCGGTGCGCCCACGGAGGCAAGGCCATAATCTCCATGGTACCGATAATACTTTGATCACTCTGAAAGCTAAACTGGTAGGATATTCCCTCATCAAGAATTTTTTTATATCCACTCACATCAACAATTTCTCCAGCAAAATACCGCAGCAGATCTATATTATGAATTGCAGCATTGAGAATAAAATTCCGCTCGTCTGTTCCAAACCCGAAATTACGGCAGGTAAATATACTAT
>JBBTTM010000077.1:0-4358 GCA_038064255.1 Patescibacteria group bacterium
TTCAAAGATCAGGGGCACTTCGAAATATTTCCTGTTTTTTGTTTCAGCTTTTTTCTCGGCTTTGGCATTTCTCGTAAAGCCAACGGCTGCATTTTTCCTTCTGCCGCTTCTTCCTATCTTTATTTCCGGATTTGGCGTAACTCTCACAAGCGTAGTGCTTGGAATAGTGTATGTCGCTGTCTCACTCGTACCACTTCTCCTGTGGAGAAAATGGATACTGCAGTTTCCCGAGGGAATTCCGGTATTTGCATGGCTTTTTAACGGGAATGGCATACGGTTTACTCCCGCCTGGATCCGGTGGATATTTTCTGAGAGAATCGCTCAACTCATCCTCGGTTCCTGGGGACTTGTGTTTCTTTGTACCGGAATGTTTCATAATAAATCGAGAAGAGAGGCATGGTTTCTGTTTCTTTGGGTGGCCGGTGTACTTTCGTATATTACTATTATTGCAACCGGAAATGTCCAGCATGATTATTATCAGATTCCACTCATCCCAGTTCTAAGTTATCTCGTGGGCAGGGGGGTGCTATTTATCTGGAATACCCTACAAAGAGAACGCATAGCGGGTGTGTTAGTCATAGGATTTGCATACGTACTCATGGTGGTATCTCCCTGGTACACCATGAAAACGTATTATTGGGTAAACCGTCAGGCGATCATCGATGCTGGCAAATTTGCAGACAAAGTGTTGCCAAAGGACGCGAAAGTTATCGCGCCGTATAACGGAGATACCACGTTTTTATATCAGACAAATAGACCAGGCTGGCCGCTTGGATTTGATATTGCGCAAAAAATAAAATTCGGAGCCACTCACTACGTGACAGTCTCTCCGACGGATTTGGATCTGGAGACTCGCGACCTTGCCAATATGTACACGGTCGTAGAGCGAAATGACACGTTTGCCATAATAGATCTGACAAAACTACGTGTTTCACCACAAAAAGCACCATGAATATATTGGTAGTCAGTGCAGTATTGCCATATCCATTGTATTCCGGAGGACAGATTCGACTCTATAATTTGCTCCGGATACTTTCACGTGATCACTCCATCCATCTGGTGGCATATATCCGGGATGAATCTGAGAAAAAGTATCTAAAAAATCTTTCTTTTTGTGCGAGTGTCCGTACCGTATATCGTGGAAGGGCATGGCAACTCCAATACATACTGAAAACGGGATTGAGTCGTTATCCGTTTCTCTATGAGACATACAATATTCCGGAGGCTAAGAGAGAGATTCAGGAAGTTTTGGACAGTGAAAAGATAGACCTGATCCATATCGAGCCGTCGTACGTATGGCTTGGGTTGCCACTTACGAATATACCTATAGTTGCAGTCGAGCATAATATAGAACATGACGTATATGCACAGTATGCTAAGAACGTGCGATTTTCGCTACTTCGATGGCTTCTGAATATTGATATCAAAAAAATGATACGGGCAGAAGAGACTGTATGGAAAAGCGTGTCATCAATTGTTGCGGTATCCGGAGAAAATAAATCCTTCATAGTACATACCATACCAAACGTCCGGGTGAATATAGTACGAAATGGGGTTGACCTGAACGAATTTGTGTATCAAAAAATAAAAGATCTGAAATCAGATCCGATATTTTTGTACGTCGGTAATTTTGCCTGGATGGAAAATCGGGATGCTGTCGAATACCTGGTGAAGACATTGTGGCCAAAGATCCGCGAGCGATATACCAATGCTACACTACGAATCGTAGGAAAATCTCTTTCAGATGCGCTCCGCAATCGTATACAGGGAAAAAATATCAAGATATTGGAACACGTAGAGAGAATACAGGATGAATTACAAAACGCAACTATCATGCTTGCACCTATAAGAATAGGCGGCGGAACAAAGTACAAGATACTTGAAGCCATGGCTTCCGGGTTTCCGGTGATAACGACCACACTCGGATCTGAAGGACTAGATACCCGTCACGGTGAGAATGTACTAATTGCAAACACGGTAGACGAGACTCTGACAGCTTTGGATATACTCATGAAATCTCCGGTAAAATACAATACCATCCGGAAGAATGCAAGAAAGCTCATAGAAACACAGTATTCCTTTGAAGGAATAGCAAAAGAACTAGATGCAGTATGGAGAAATACCTCATGAAAGCTGTAAAAATATCTATCATTATCGTAAGTTACAACACGAAAGAATTATTAAAAGCGTGTCTAGAATCTATCGAATCGTCAAGGCGGCCGGATGATAGCTTTGAAGTCATCGTAGTTGATAATGCGTCAAGCGACGGCTCCGCGGAATATGTAAAACGAAAGAAAAATATACATACGATACTAAATAAAACGAATGTTGGATTTTCCCGGGCAAATAATCAGGGAATCAAACGTGCCGCGGGAGAATATGTCTTACTTTTAAATTCTGATACCGAACTACGTTTGAATACAATTCAAGAACTTTTAAAGTACATGGATACATATGCGCGTGTCGGCGCTGTGACGTGCCGGGTGGATCTTCCGGATGGAAAGATCGATCCCGCGTGTCACAGGGGGTTTCCAACTCCGTGGGCATCTCTCTCATACTTTTTAGGATTCGAGAAACTTTTTCCAAAATCAGAGATTTTTTCACAGTATCATCTGGGGTATAAAGATATGAATTCGATACATGAAATAGACAGTCCGGTCGGTGCATTTTTTCTTTCGAGACGAAAAATACTCGAGGATCTGAAGGGTCTGGACGAAGAATATTTTATGTATGGTGAAGACATAGATCTTTCATACCGCATAAAAGAGGCAGGGTGGCCGATTGTGTATTATCCTCTAGTTTCCATACTTCATAGAAAAAAACAGAGCGGGAGGAGCGGAAAAAATAAGGATGTGCGGCGACAAACCGATATATTTTTTTACGAAGCCATGAAGATATTTTATACAAAACATTTTATGAAAAAATATCCATCTCTCGTGACCCGTTTTATATTTTATATTTTGACACTCAGGATTTGGATGATACAAACGATCGGAAGGTGATATATGAAAATAGGCATAGATGCAAGACTCTACGGTGAGACTGGGGTAGGGCGATATATTGCAAATATCGTATCAGAGCTACAGAGAATAGATCATGAAAATGATTATACTGTGTATATAGGCTCCAGAGAGGCTCCATTCTGTCCGATTACCAATCAGAAATTCCGCGTACGTATCGTAGACGTACCGTGGCATACGATCCGGGAACAGTTTCTCATGCCCTACTATTATATGCAGGATCAGATTGATCTTGTCCATGTACCTTATTTTACAATTCCTATATTTTTTCCAAAGAAAATCGTGGTTACTGTACACGACCTTATTCTTTCCCATTTTGTCACCGGGAAAGCTTCAACATTACCGGCATTTTATTATTTACTTAAACGAATCGGGTATGAGACGCTCATGCGCGTCGGACTTACCAAAGCGACAAAGATAATCGCAGTATCGCAAGCGACTGCTTTGGACATAGTGAAGACGTACGGATATACGGAAAAAATAGTCGTGATTCCTGAAGGAATAGATCATATATTAAAATTTAAGGATCAGAAATCGAAAGCAAAAAACAGAGCGGGCGACAGTATAAATACTTTTACCAAAATTCCGTATATTCTCTATGTGGGGAATGCGTATCCGCATAAAAATCTAGAAATGCTGCTTCGTAGTTTTTCAGAAGTAATCGTAAAAAAGAAAGTGAATATCCGCTTGGCGCTTGTCGGAAAACAAGATTTTTTTTATTCCGGTATACAAAAAAGTATTGATGAGAAAGGGCTATCCGGAAAGGTAAAAATATTTCATGATGTATCTGATCAGGATCTGACCATCCTCTATGCGAATGCACGTGTCAGTGTCTCTTTATCACTTTCGGAAGGATTTGGTTTTCCGGTTTTAGAGGCGCTTTCTTTGGGATCAAGGGTCGTATGTTCTGATATATCTGTATTTCATGAAGTAGCGTCTGATATGCCCGTATACGTAGATCCGACAAATGCCGAAGATATTTCCCGAGCACTCATACGGTGCATCGAAGACTCTGCCTATAAAGTTCCCGGACAAAAAGATATCGCAATTCTCCGAAAAAAATATCAATGGAAGACTGTCGCTGTCAGCACGAAAAACGCGTATGAAACGAGTGTACAAGGAAGCGTATGAAAGTTGCGATAGTCTATGATCGCATAAATAAAATCGGCGGAGCCGAAAGAATACTTGTCAATCTTCATAGTATCTGGCCTGATGCACCGTTTTATACCTCTGTATATGAAGCCAATCGTGCACGGTGGGCCAGTGGATACACTGTCGTACCGAGTTTTCTTCAGAATATTCCCTTTGCGCGGACAAACCATGAATTGCTTCCGTGGG
>JBBTTM010000078.1:0-13935 GCA_038064255.1 Patescibacteria group bacterium
TTACCGCAGATGGCCCCGAGGTGTTAACTCTCATGCCTCGACAATATCCGATGCGAGCCTTGACCGGCGCGTAAAGGTGCGGTACAATTGCATCTTAGTTCGTATACCCGGGTAAATATAAGTATGGATTCGGGTGCCCTCCAAGCTGTTGGCGAGGAGGGTCTGTTAGTGGTATTGACCGTATGGCACATCAAGGAAGCTTTGAAGTAGAAGGAGAAGTCACTGAGTGTTTACCAAATACGCTTTTTCGGGTAAAACTGCCAAACGGCAGGCTGGTACTTTGTCATCTGTCAGGAAAAATGCGGATAAATTTTATTCGGATCATGCCAGGAGATAGGGTGCGTATGGAGATGACTCCGTACGATGCGACGAAAGGAAGAATTATTTATCGTGTATAAATTTAGTATATGAAAGTTCGCGCAAGCACAAAGAAAATTTGTAATAAATGTAAAATCGTAAGGCGCAGGGGGCGTGTATACGTGATTTGTGAAAATCCGAAACACAAACAGAGACAGGGATAGTGAAATATACAAATAATCAAATATACAAATATACAAATATACAAATATACAAATAACTCATTTGACTATTTGAAATTTGCAGATTTGTAGATTAAATAAGTATGGCACGTATTGCAGGAGTAGATCTACCAAATGAAAAGCGACTTGATATTGCACTTACCTATATTAAAGGTATTGGGCGTACAAATGTTACAAAGGTCTTAAAAGAATCAAATATTGATGCAAGTAGGCGGGTGAATACTCTTACTGACGAAGAAACAAACAGAATCGGGAAGGTATTGGAAAAAGGCTACACCGTAGAAGGAGATCTGAGACGGCAGGTTGCAGAAAATATTAAACGTCTTCGGGAAATCGGAAGCTATAGAGGCATGAGGCATACAAAAAGTCTTCCGGCCAGGGGTCAGCGGACGAGGTCAAATGCACGCACCAAACGGGGAAAGAGGTTGACGATCGGCGCTCTGAAAAAAGACGATAAGGCAAAGATGGATACAAAGGCGCTACCTGAGAAAAAATAAACACATATGGCAATAAAAAAAGCAAAACGGACAGTCGAAAAAGGACGAGTGTATATTACAGCGACATTTAACAACACACTTGTCACGATTACAGACCTTGAAGGAAATACTCTCTGTTGGGGTTCATCAGGACTGGTCGGATTTAAAGGAGCGAGACGCGCTACCCCGTACGCTGCAACTACAGCTGTCGAAACTGTGTCACGAAAAGCACAGGATTTTGGACTTCGGGAAGTAGAAGTATATATCAAAGGTCCGGGAGCGGGGAGAGATGCGGCACTTCGGGCGCTTCGCTCTGTTGGCCTTGGTATTTCGCTCATCGCAGATGTTACGCCCATTCCGCATAACGGTGTCAGACCAAAGAAAAAGAGGAGAGTCTAATGGCACGATATACAGGACCACGAAACCGATTAAGTAGACGCGAGGGAGTAGACCTTGGGCATAAGACCGTGGGGAGCAAAGCCCACGCGATGCTTTTAAAACGTCTACAAGTTCCACCGGGACAGCATGGACCAAAGGGAACCGGAAAGATGTCAGGATTCGGTCAGCAGCTTCGTGAAAAGCAAAAAGTAAAGCGGATGTATGCAGTACTAGAGAGGCAATTTAGAAAAGCGTTTGAACGCTCACGTATTGGCAAGGGAAATACCGGAGAGAAGTTGCTTGAGATCATGGAGCGAAGGCTTGATAACGTTTTATATAGATTGCTCCTTGTCCCGACGAGAGCCGCTTCCAGGCAGATTGTGTCTCATGGTCACGTTTTTGTAGACGGGAAAAAAGTCAATATTCCGTCATTTGAAGTTTCCGTAGGGCACGTCGTAACCCTCGATCAGACGGCAACGGAAATACCGGCAGTAAAAAAAATGCTTGATGAAAAAAATATTAAGCTTCCGGAATGGCTTGAGAGAAAAGGACCATCAGGCAGAGTCGTCCGCCTTCCGGTTAGAAGTGATATTCAAGAAGATATAGCAGAACAATATATAGTAGAGCATTATTCACGGTAGGGAGGAAGGAATGCTTGAAATGAAAGACAAAAAAGTTTTTCATTCCACACATTTCTTTTATACAAGCGTATGATAGAACCAAATTTTAAAGTACATACGGAAAGCGAAAAACCAGGATATGGTATTTTTTCAATTGAGCCTCTCGAACAGGGCTACGGACAGACGCTTGGAAACAGTCTCAGGCGCGTGCTCCTTTCATCTCTTCAGGGATCGGCTGTCACATCCGTCAAAATTGTCGGAGTGAAGCATCAATTTACGACCCTTCCGGGACTCAAGGAAGATATCGTAGAACTTATTTTGAATTTGAAAAAAGTACGACTCATTATCGAAGGGGCAGGCCCAGCAACACTGAAGCTATCCAAAAAAGGTCCGGGAGAAGTGCGGGCTTCTGATATCGAAGCACCTGCGGGGGTCTCGATTGTCAATCCCGATCTGGTTTTAGGGAACCTGGCAGATAAAAAAGCAAGTCTTGAGATAGAGCTTACTGCAGAAAAAGGATACGGATATGTTCCGACCGAAGATCACAGAGTAGATGAGATAGGCCGGATTTCCATGGATGCATTATATAGTCCGGTACAGCGGGTAAATTATCGCGTTGAAGCGACGCGTGTCGGGCGTATGACGAACCTTGATAAACTCGTTATGGAAATCTGGACAGACGGCACTATCTCTCCGCTCGATGCCATGAAGATGTCAGCGAAGGTGCTCGTGTCATTTTTCCTTCAGGTGTACGAACCAAAAGCCGCGAGAGTCGAAGAAGCAGTCGCAGTGACTCCGGTATTGTCCGATGAAGTATTGAAAATGCGCATAGAAGAACTGGATATTCCGACCCGCATAGTCAATGCACTGGCAAACGGTGGTATCGAGACGGTTGGGCAGCTTTTGGGCACGGACAGGTCGGAGCTTATCAAAGTCAAAAATCTCGGAGCAAAATCTTTAGCTATTGTCGAAGACAAACTTCGGGAACGGGGAGTCGCTCTTACTGTTTAATTTGAAGATATATAGATATGAGACACGGAGTCTTTGGAAAACAACTATCACGATCAAAAAATGAACGGCGGAGACTTCGTCAGAATCTTCTTCGTGATTTATTTAAACGGGGTGCCATAGTTACGACTAAAGCAAAAGCTCAATCAGTCCGAGGTCTTGCCGAAAAATTAATCACCAAAGCAAAGGAAGGGTCAGAGCAGAAAAAGCGGGAAGTCTTTTCCGTACTTACGGACAATAAAGTGGTCGAAATTCTCTGGGAGAGAGCACGCGTTCAATTTAAAAATAGAACATCAGGGTTTACCAGAGTGAGCATCATGGGGCAAAGGCGCGGAGATGCGGCGACTTCTGTGACACTATCTTTTGTCGACGAAGAGGTCAAAAAGTCCGAAGGAAAAGCGTCAGAGCCGGTAAAAAAAATTGAAACAAAAAAAGCTGTTAAGGAACTGAAAGAAAAATCAGTAAAAAAGAAAAATACCAAAAAATCAGTAAAAAAATAAAACATGAATACGATAAAAAAACTTACCGGAGCGACGAAAGCATCTGAAATAAAAAGAGGCTGGCATCTTTTTGATGTGGAAGAAAAAGTTCTTGGACGTATTACGACGGATATAGCCCAAGCTCTCATGGGTAAATCAAAGCCGTATTATACAAAGACGCTCGATTGCGGAGATTTTGTTGTCGTCATGAACGCGAAAAGCGTTGCTGTGACCGGGAAAAAAGAAACAGACAAAGTATATGGAAATTTTTCAGGATTTCCCGGAGGGTTAAAAGAAAAAGCACTCTGGCAGATCAGGAAAGAACAGCCAACACTCCTCATTGTCCATGCAGTAAAAGGTATGTTGCCGAAAAATAAACTCCGTGATAGACTCATGACTCGGCTGTATGTATATGCAGATGAAGTGCATCCATATGGTGCAAAGTTTGAAGGAAAGAAATAATATGGATACTATAGTTTCTACAGAAGTCGCAGCAGAAGAGACAAAAAAGAAAGCGGAAACGGTTTCGTATTACGAAGCTCTTGGACGCCGAAAGGAATCGACCGCCCGGGTGCGGCTCTATGTAGTAGGCGATCAGGCAGTTACCATTGGGGGAAAGCCGGTTGAAAAAGGCGGATTTTTGATAAACGACAGAACGGGAGACTCATATTTCCCTGGGGAAGTATACAAAAAGATGATGCTCGAGCCATTCCGGACGACAAACACCATGACACGGTTTGCGACATCAATAAAAGTTTCTGGTGGCGGCCTGGTCGGACAATTGGGTTCAGTTATTCTTGCTATCTCAAGAGCTCTTGAAAAAGTAGACAAAGAAAAATTTCGTCCGATTTTGAAGAAGCGCGGATTTATGAAACGCGATCCCCGTATAAAGCAGCGCCGCAAGGCAGGATTTGCTGGTAAGTCACGGGCAAAGAAACAAAGTCCAAAGAGATAGTCAATACTTTGGGCTGCAGTTCCGAATTGCCGCTCTTGCGACGCGAGGACGTAGACCTCGGGAGCAAGTAAGGCTAGTTCCGGGGCAAAGTCCAAAACGATAACTCTCTCTCCTTCCAATTTTCCCCAAAAATGAGTATTCTATCTTTATTCTCAAAGGAAATACTATGGATGTTCTTTCTGTATCAGGACTTACAAAACACTACGACGGCTATACAGCTGTCGATCACATTTCTTTTTCTATTAAAAGAGGAGAGATCGTGGGTTTATTGGGTCCGAATGGTGCTGGAAAAACCACGACAATACAGATGCTTCTAGGATTGACACTTCCGGATGACGGAGAGATTTTATATTTTGGAAAAAATTTTTTGGAAAACCGTGAGCAATCACTTTCGAGGATGAATTTTGCATCTTCATATAGCGCTGTACAAGGGAGGATGACTGTGTATCAGAACCTTCGTATATATGCCGGACTCTACGGTGTCAAAGAAACTGAAAAAGTGATCCGTCAGCTTTTAGAACTCATGGATATCGTTTCGATCAAAGATCAGGTATTTTGGAAATTATCTTCAGGTCAAAAGACCCGCGTGATACTTGCTAAGGCATTTATCAATAATCCGGAACTGCTTCTTATGGATGAACCTACCGCAAGTCTGGATCCGGAGATAGCAGAAAAAGTTATAGAAATATTACTCGAGTTACGAAGGTCCCAGGGTGTATCCATACTATATACGAGTCATGATATGGAAGAGGTAGAGGCTCTCTGCGACCGGGTAATATTTTTGGATCATGGGAAGATCCTGGCAGAGGATACACCTCTTGGGTTTACCAAAAGGATTGGAGATTGTACGCTCATTGTGACCTTTGATGGTGAACAGAAAACTGTCGTATCTCATGTGAAATCAAAAAAATATGCGTATAAATTTCCTAGAGATGAAGTGATAGAGGTATCGCTTCCGGAAAACGATATACCTGCGTTACTCTTTGACTTAGGTAAAAAAAAGATATGGATTACGAATATAGATGTGAAAAAACCGAGATTGGAAGATGTGTTTTTACAGATAGCAAAGGGACAATATGAACATAGGGAGAATTAATACTGTACTGCTTCATTCCTGGTATCACTTTACCCATAGTATGGAAACATGGGTGGATCTCTTTTGGAATTCTACCGTACAGATAGTGTTGTTTAGTTTCTTGGCAACTGCCGTTTCTCATGGAGGCGATACCTCTTCGGCGAGGTATATGGTCGTCGGGATGATTTTTTGGAATATGATATGGGTAAATCAATACGCTATGGCTTTGGGAATTCTCTGGGAGACATGGTCGAGGAGTTTTAGTAGTCTTTTTATCACTCCACTTTCTATGAACGAGTTTCTTCTGGCACAGATGATCTCCGGTTGTATCAAATCATTTGTGGCACTCAGTATGTCTATGATTATTGCAAGTGCTATTCACGGTATATCTCTTCTCCCGCTTGGAATATGGTTTTTTGTGTACTGTTTTGAACTCATGCTCCTTGGGTGGGCTTTTGGGTTTTTAGTATTAAGTCTTATCCTCCGGTTTGGTACGGATGTGCAGTCTCTTTCCTGGGCGATAGTTTTTGCCATTCAGCCGGTCGGGGGTATATTTTTTCCGTCACAGTATCTGCCGGAATCGGTCCGGTGGATTTCGACTCTTCTGCCTACATCCTATCTATTTGAGTCACTTCATGGACAGCTGGCAGGAAAATCTGCGGATCTTTCGATGATAGGTATGGCGACGGCGTTAAATATTCTATATATTCTTGCTTCGTATCTTCTCTTTCAACATCAGTATAAAATGTCGAGGATTACCGGTCGTTTCGCCCGCATGGAATCGTAGAATCCAATAGCGTTTTCGTTCCGTTTGTCATCGCGAGACCGTTCTGACGGCGTGGCGATCTAGGAAAGTCATCTCAGTCCTTGCACTTGCGACAATTTCCTCTATACTAAAACATATGGCAACGAATACTTCACAGATTCCTGATATGTCAAATATTCTTGGTTCCTCCTGGTTTGGGAAACTCAAATTTGTTGGTATTCTTCTCATTGTTTTATATCTCTTTAAATCAACCCTTATTTTTATTCCCCCGGGGCATGTGGGTGTCACGTATGACCGCGGACGGGGAGTGCTAGAAGGTGTAAAACGAGAAGGTATGAGTTTTGCGATTCCCATGTGGCAGACAGTGTATTACTTTGATACGAAGATTCAGGAATATACCATGTCCGCGGTTTCAGATGAGGGGGCACTCAGGAAAGACGATTCACTGGATGCTCCGACGAGCGATGGCCAGCAGGTGAAAGTTGACGCGACGGTATTGTTTCGTTTGGAGCCGGATCAAGCGCCTCTCCTCCTTCGTAACATAGGTGATGAATTTGTCGATAAAATTATCCGTCCATTTTCCCGAAGCCAGATCCGTATGGTTATAAGTAGGTATACAGCTCCTCAGATTTATTCAGAGAAGCGTCAGGAAGCAGAGACTATTATGACCCAGGAATTGTCAGAATTATTAAAATCAAAATATATTGTTATAGATAAAGTGCTTCTCCGGGCGGTGTATTTTTCTCCAGAGTATTCCAAAGCCATTGAGCAAAAAGTTATCGCAGAACAACGCGTGAAGCAGGCTGAGTTTGAGGTGAAAGAAGCGACACAACGGGCTCAATCTAAAATTGCAGAAGCCAAAGGCTTAGCAGAGGCGCAGGCACTGCAGAAAGCGACCCTTACCCAGGAATTTCTTCAGCTTGAAGCGATAAAAAAATGGGATGGAAAGTTGCCGCAGGTGTCTGGCGGCGGATCAAATCCATTTATAAATATACCTCTGAAGTAGTTTCTTCTGATTTTTTATTGAGATTTTCCTCATTGATATGAAAATTCCTCATTTTTATAAAGCACAGTCAAGACTTGGGATGATCTATCTTCCATATAAAGGAACGACCCTTAATATCGGTGTTGAAAACGGATCAGATGCAGTGTTATCAGAGAGTGTGCTAAATAATTTCGATACAGAGCCTCGCGTTGACGCATATCGCTTCCCGCTTATCGATGTAGAAAATGGCTCACAGTATCAAGAGGTGATAGCCGGTTCGACGGGAGCGTTTCGGGACCTCATAACGAAGACACTGAAAGATGATGAGATGCAGGTGGTTATCGGAGGCGATCATAGCGTTGCATTCCCGTCGCTTCTTGCTGTCATGAGCCGGGTTGATTCCAAAGATATTGGATATATTCAATTCGACACGCACAGAGATATCTGTTCGTTCAAAGAGACGCCGAGCGGAAATTTTCATGGTATTTTTCTTCGTGCTCTTGTCGATGAAGCATTTGATGACGGGCCGGTGAAAAGACTGGTCAATTCTCCTATGTCATTTTCACAGGTGTTGTATGTAGGAAATCTGGATGACGACCCTATGGAGCGACCGTTTCTTCTGGGGAAAACTCTCAACAATATAACACGAAAAAATATTCTTGATGATAAAAACAAATCAATCAGGCGTTTGTCTGATTTTATCTCAAAATTTTCCCATATTCATCTCAGTTTTGACATCGACGTGTTCGATAGCTCCATCGCTCCTGCTACCGGTACACCATCGCCCGATGGGCTATATCCAGACGATGTATTTCCATTGCTTGAATGTTTTAAGTCGGTTCCAAATCTTTCCATGGACTTAGTTGAAGTAAATCCGGAAAAAGAGGGGGAAAAAGAAACAATCGCTCTCGCTCAAAAAGTTCTCCTATCGATTCTCCCATAGAAAAACTATTCAGGTTCTTGATAGAATATTGTCATTGCGAGGCGGAGCGCGAGCGACGTCCGTGGCAATCTTCCAAATATCTATTCAAGGGATATGTTACAATCAATCAAATAAACTTAATAATATGAACAAATTCATATCAAAGTTACCAAGGCAAATAGAAGTATCCGTTCAGAGTGGCGATTCAGGTGCTCTTGTTGCTGTGCTTGAAAAATATGATGCAGTAACTGAGGGGAAGAGTCTGACGGAGTTATTTTTTAATGTAAATGATCTTATCTATACAATATTTGATGTCCCCAAAAAAATTCAGGAGGATATTCAATTTATACCATCAAAAGAAGCTCAAATTACGATGGTAGGCATAGCACAAAGTCAGCCAAAAAAATTTGCGCGACTGTTCGAAATAAACAGATTTATTAAAGATGATTCGCATCAAAGGATTGCAATGGTTTAGATGCCATATGAAATCTTTTGGAGATAGAACTCTCATACGATGCCTCTCGAATTTAGGATTTCAAAAACAGCCTCAGGTAGGTTCAAGACATTTGAAGTTTAAGTGCCCCAAGAATCACGAAGCAGGTGAACGACCTTTCATAGAGGTTTTACAAGGGAAAGCAGAATACGATCGAATCACACAGAGTAAAATAATAAGTAATGTTAAAAAACATGGATTCACTATGAGTGAGATAATTGTGGCTTTTCGTTAAAACGATTCAAATTAAATGTTTGGAGCACCATGGGAGATTATATCCAATTTTTGTTTTGCTACTTCTAATATAGTTTGATCTATTTGTTTTTCCTCTGAAGAGAGATACTTAATGGTTTTAAGATTTTCCATTGCAATATCGACACACATTTTTAGGTGCGTTTGTAGCTGAATAAATAATTCCTTTGCTTTTGGATTTTTTTTAGCGATTTCCAAAATTGAAATTGCTTCATTCCATCTAGCCTCTAAATATGAAGGTGAGGAATCTATTTGCCAATCGGCCGGACCGAAAAATTTACCTGGTGGACTAAGAAGTCCTTTTCTTTCTATGGATACATATTCTCTTAAATCTCCAGTCATTCCGTGATTGAAATAATCTTCGAGCTTTGTTACCGCATCTGCCATTCCCAATCGTTTATACTCATCTATTATTTTTTCCATTCCTCCAAATAGTTCAAGAGCTTCTGGTTCAGGTACTACTAAATCATATCGTCTCAAGATTTGCTGAGAAAGTATCTGTGGGACTTTTTGAAGATTTCCTTTAAGTCCAGATGTTTCAATCTGTGCTGATTCCAACGCACCTAAAAATGACGTGAAATGGTCTTTACTGCTTACATTGATCATCATTTGTCCCTGATTTGCCGATCCACTCTCGTTTATGATAGTTGCTCCGCCAGAAACAGGCTCAAGTGATAGCCCAATATTATGTAGTGTTTTTTTGTACGCAGATAGTAAGAAAAATGAGTTTATTTGTTGATTTTCTGCTTCAGTGATTATTGAATCTTCATTAGCTTGTGGTTCTGCCCCCCCTCAACCGGCTCGAAGCGAGAGAGAATCATTCTGGTCATCATGCCACCCAATGAAAATTGATTGTTATATGCCTCTACATCACCAAATAAGCGATTCACATCGTGAAGATTAACTTGTAATGGTAGATCTTCAACGCTAAAATTTACAATTACTTCAACAGGAAGTTCACCTCCTTGGGTTGCATCAAATTGTCCTTCTGATACCATAATTTATTTTAAGCGGATTAATATATTTAATCAATGATTCGACCCTTTGAAATGCTGAAAGCAGGTGAGTTTTTCTTTATAAGGAATTTAATCGTATTGAACTCGAAATTCTCATAAAATAATCTTATGAAAGATTATACAGCGATTCGAAGGGGAACGCGCTGTCTGTGCCGCCGCACCTTTTTACTAAAAAGTTTCAGGAGATAATGCAGAAGACAGAGTTAACACGAGATATTGCATGATTATTCATGGAGATAAATGATTTTTCATGAATGTTTCAAGTTGATCCAACGAAATACATGTAGGAATAGTTTTTGTTGCTTTTGTGTTTACTGATTTTGTTACAAGTATTCCGGTGTAGCCTTTTTTTTCAGAGTATTCTGAAAGTGTTCGGTAATCTTCCGGTCTTATTGTATCAGTATATTTCACTTCAATTGCAAGTTTTTTGTCTGGTAAGATAAAATCTATTTCCTTGTTTCGTTTATGATAAAAAGAGAGTTTATTATAATTATGTATTAGGGACGAAACATACGTTTCCACTTTAAATCCAATTGCTATTGGATCTATGCTGAGAGTCAGAAAGTTGGATGAGCCGGGATATAATTTTCGTAGAAGTCTTGATTCGCTCCGAAAACTTCCACCCGTATTTACCGCTTTATTAATAAGAAGCGAGCTTTCGAGAATTTTTAGATAGTGAAATAATGTTGCTTTTTTTATACCAATATCAGCCATGAGCTGTTGAGATGAGATAATCTGTCCGGCATTGGGAAGGAGTGACCAGAATAATCGTTCAAATTCCTGCATCTTTCTGATACCATAAATATTTACTATATCTATCTCAAGTACTTTTGAAACTATTTCTTTTAAGTATTCCTGTTTTTTTTCCGGGTCAGGAAGCGTGAGTAATTCTGGAAATTGACCATAATCAAGAAATTCATGTATGTCATGTTTACGGCTTAGCAATTCATATTCGTTAAACGTAAGCGGCGGTAATTGAAAAGAAAATATTCTTCCTGCAAGGCTTTCTTTGGATTTGGTAAGGAGAAATAAGCTCGATGATCCGGATAATACAAATTTTAGATTCTGGTTTACATCGTAGAATCGTTTCACTATATCCTGCCAAAAAGGAATCAATTGAATTTCATCTAAGAATATATACTGAGTTTTTTCCAGTGTTTCTATAGGTTTATTGACTATATGTTGAAAAAAAGTGAGTATGACGGATTCAAGTGCGTCTATTTCATGCGTGACGGTTGGTTGATCAAAAGAGAAATATAATATTCGCTCAGGAGTTGTTCCCATATCCAAAAGTTTGGCAATAGCTTGCTTCATAAGCGTGCTTTTTCCAACTCGTCTGATACCCGTGAGGCTCGTAATTTGCTTTGTTCCTGTAATGTGACCTAAGAATGTGTGGTACAGTGCTCTTTGAGGAAGTTTTTGCTCGCGGGGGCGATAGCCTGAATCGCGAAGCCAAGGGTTTTGAAAGTAAATTAGATCAATAATGGTCATAACTTTAGACGTAACGTTACACTACGTCTATAATAGTAATGTATTTTAGACGTATTGTCAAGTTTTGAGGATATATGTACGTTTTATGGAACGAATTTGTGCTGTTCTGGAGTCCACGCAGGTGTGCAGGGCATAAACATGGTGAGATTTCCTTCCCAATAAAATTTTTCTCCTGCTTCAATGAGGATCACGTCACCTCGATTTATATTGATCTTTTTATTTTCTATTGAAATCAGTCCTTCTCCTTCTATTATGTACACAAGTTCTTTGCATTTGGTATTTACCGTTCTTCCGGTATCAGGGTATCTTCCATTAAGCTTTACAACTACTGCATTTATGTCTCGATCTTCCAGCGGATATTCGTACGCAATACACGCATCATTGTTTTTGAGTACTTTAGTTTTTAAGAAGGATACATGTTTCATTTGTTGAATGTAAATATATTTTGTATGATTACACTATGATCGATTATACAGCGTTTATTACAGAAGTATTGCAGGAAGTATCTGGTATAGCGGTTCAAAATTTTGGAAAAGTGACGTCCGCTACGACAAAGACTCACGACAACAATCAGGTGTTGACCGAGACGGATATTGAGATCGGGAATTATATCGTTTCAGCGATAAAAAAATCTTTTCCGAATCATAATATCATAGATGAAGAAGCAGGAGTGATAAATAATTCTTCTCAGTACACGTGGGTTGTCGATCCAATTGACGGAACGAGTAATTTTGCATCGGGAATTCCTACATACTGCATCATGATTGGATTATTAAATGGAGGTATACCAATAGCTGGTGGCGTAGCTATCCCATCGTTTCATGAAATTTGTATAGCCGAAAAAGGCAAAGGCGCTTTTTGTAACGGAAAAAAGTTACACGTCACGACGGAGGAAAATCTTCTTCGTTGTCTTGTGTCCTATGGCATAGACGGACATCAGGAAGATCCGAAGTTTACTCGGGACGAGTGTGCACTTCTTGCAGATATTATTCTTGGAATCCGAAATTTGAGGACAAACAATAGTAATTACGATAGTATGCTTGTTGCCAAGGGGAGTCTTGGAGCATGGCTCAATAGAACGACGAGAATATGGGATAACGTGGCGCCGCAGATTATAGTGGAAGAAGCAGGTGGATTGTATACAGATTTTTTCGGAAAACCTATGGACTATACTTATCCCATTTCAAAAGCTGAAAATAATTTCACTGTCTGCGCCGCCGCTCCTACGATTCATGGAAAGCTTCAAGAAATTATTCATAAAAATACTTCTTAGCTTTTTCTATCATTCGCAAAAATGATGTTTGCGTATTGTATGTATGCGCATCAGACAGTTTTATCCATTGCACATCATGTGATTCATCGCTTATGAGAAGCGGTTCGTTTATGTCTGCAACGAGTAGAATACGAATATCGAAATGATCATGGGCTTTTTTTTCATTGTGAGCTGGGATTGTATGGATATCTACGTCGAATATTCCTGTACACAAAGGAGTATCGTTTAATTTCCTTAACCCTGATTCTTCATACGCCTCGCGTTTGGCAACGGCGAATGTATCGATTTCTCCGTCAGAGTGCCCGCCAAATTGCACCCACATATTCAGTTTTTTGTGATGGGTGAGAAGCGTATGTGTATAAGTACTATTCACGACAAACGCAGATCCGGTCACATGCCCCAATGCGTTGTCATAGTCAAAACACTGTTTATCATGTTCGATAAACGATATTATTTTTCGTCTCGATTTTTCTTCATCCGTATCGATAGATTGATAGTCACGCAAATGATTTAGTATAAAATTACGCGTATCTTTTTTGTTCATATATTTTAGTAAAATTCGAGCTTATTATTTTTTATCGATATTTGCAATGTTTTTTTGAATCAAAAAGCCTATGGCTATCGGCAAAACAGGGAGAAATAGAAGCCACGTTTTTGCCAATTGAATTTCGTTTCCGAATTGAAGCAAAATAAAAAGCCCGATAAAGCTCAACGTTCGCGTAATTCCCAAGATGATATCGCGTTCAAGCAGGAGATGATACTTTTGCTGCCAACTCCCTATCTCTCCGTCGAGCGCATGAAAGTAAACCGTTGACAGTTTGTTGTTTAGCGCAGGCGTCGTGAGTCCTGATATAGCAATATATAGCCACGCGCCTATATGTGACTGAAATAACGCAAATATTACAATGGAAACAGCAGACCCGACACTCCCTACCCAAAAAGCAGATGAGTATTTTTTTAGTAGCGGGATGGCATAAAGACTGGCTATCATAGCGAAGATTGACGCCATCGTTAATACGAACCCCAATTCCGCTTCACTTTTTAAAATGACATACAGTAAAATTCCCGTGACTGTACCGATTGCGACATCGTACAAACCCAAAAGTCCTTGTTGTCCGAGGACGAGTTTCCAGTTCTTGGTGCGTTGGTGTTCCCAGATGTGGTGATAGGAAAAATGCGGGATACCATGAGACGGAAGTTTGCCGAT
>JBBTTM010000079.1:0-1536 GCA_038064255.1 Patescibacteria group bacterium
GATGGGTATGTCCAAGTTTTAGAGAGTGTACCTTGGCTAACCAAAATTGCAAATAAAGATTTAGAGATATATAAAACACAGTCGCATAATGATTTATTTACTATCCAAAACGTAAATAAAGTGCAGTATGTGCGAAAAAATGATGCAAATTATGAGATTATATTGCCAAGCGGTGAGAATATGAAGCTTTTGTTTTCGCAAGCGTATAATTCGGGTTGGGCACTGCGATATAATAGCTTGGTCATAAAGCCCGAGAAGACCGAGGAGGGACTTATGGCTTTAGATATACCCTCAAGAGAATCTACGGTACGCGGAGAAGTAGTATTTGAACCGGATAGCTTTAGAACTATTGGTTATATCGTGAGCATGGTAAGCGTGGTACTAATCATATTGATATTAGTATTTAAAATATTATGAAAAAAAGAATTCTCGTTACCGGCGGAGCAGGGTTTATAGGATCATTTTTGGTTGACAGATTAATCCTAGATGGTCATGAAGTTACAATATTAGATTCTTTAGTACCTCAGGTTCACCATGGTAAAAAACCTGAATATTTAAACCCGCAAGCTCAATTTATACATGGTGATGTTTGTGACAAGGAAGCTGTTGAACACGCGCTCAAAAATGTGTCAGTTATTTATCATCTTGCCTCTCGTGTAGGAGTTGCACAATCTAACTACGAAATAGAAGAGTATGTGAGCGGGAATGTAACCGGGATGGCGACGATTCTCGACGTGGTAGTGAAGAAAAAACTCCCTATCGAAAAAATACTTATGACAGCCTCTATGACGAGTTATGGTGAGGGTGATTATGAGTGCAGTACGTGTGGAAAAGTGAAGCCTCAGCTTCGGGTCAGTGCTCCGAGTGTCTCTGGCTCGTTTGAACCTAACTGTCCTATTTGTGGAGGAGTGTTGAGAGCTATAGCAACAAATGAGTCTTCTTTACTCACAAATAACAGTGTTTATTCTCTTACAAAATATATGCAGGAACAAATTCTTTTCCATATCGGAGAGATGTATAAAATTCCTGTAGTTTCCCTTCGGTGTTTTAATGTGTATGGACCAAGACAGAGTTTATCTAATCCCTATACAGGGGTTGCTGCAATATTTATAAGCAGACTAAAAAATGGATCAAGACCGGTAGTATATGAAGATGGACGGCAGACACGGGACTTTATTTCCGTTCATGATGTCGTAGATGTTTTAGTGCTGGCATTGGAAAATGAAAAGGTAAATTTCCAAAAAATGAATATAGGAAGCGGTAAAGCTATCGCCATAGCTGATGTTGCACGAAAAATAGCAACATTATTGTCCGTTTCCATAGAACCGGAAATAACAATGAAGTATAGAGCAAATGATATACGGCATTGCTTTGCAGACACGACACTTGTGAGACAGTTGCTCGGATGGACACCGAAGATTTCATTTGAAACAGGCATGAAGGAACTCATCGAGTGGTCAAAGAGCGAGAAATCCGTTGATAATTTTACTATTGCCGAAAAAGAGCTACAATCTCAACTCCCTCTATGAATCTCAC
>JBBTTM010000080.1:0-4063 GCA_038064255.1 Patescibacteria group bacterium
GAGCGTCGTGACTTTCTTCATGGCTTCTTCACCGAGAAGCAGTTAATCGTGCCGCGTACCGGATTTTCCTATATCTATTGCGGGAAAAATGCGGCGTTCCTGAAGGATACGGGAAAGATGGAGCTCCATATTGCCCGTCCCTTTAAATTCTTCATAAATCAGGTCATCCATCCTGCTCCCGGTATCAACCAATGCAGTGCCTATGACGGTTAGTGATCCGCCGGTCCGTGTCGTCTCTGTTTGGACGGGAATTTCTCCACCAGTCGGGCTAAATGGCTCGACGCACCGTGCTGCTCCCAAGAACCGTTTTGCAGGATACAAAGCCGCGGGATCAAACCCACCGGAAAGTGTACGCCCCGAAGGATTCACAACGAGATTGTATGCGCGCGCCAAGCGCGTGATGGAATCAAGCAAAACTACAACATCTTTTCCCATCTCTACGAGCCTTTTGGCCCGATCAAGCGCGACTTCTGCTATACGAGTCTGCTCAGACGGAGACTCATCAAAATTACTCGCAAAAACTTCTCCTTTTACATTTCGCGTTATGTCCGTCACCTCTTCCGGCCTCTCTCCTATGAGGGCTGCCATAAGGTGGACATTTGGATGATTGGCTAAGATACCAGCTGCAAGTTCTTTGAGTATCGTCGTTTTTCCGGCTTTGGGTGGAGAGACTATGAGTCCCCGCTGGCCAAAACCGATCGGAGCCACAAGATCGATGATACGCGTTGAAAGCGGAAGTTTCCCAGTTTCAAGGATCAACAGTTTATTGGGATATACAGGGACCAGATCTTCAAATTTTGGCCGTTTTTCTATCTGATCAGCAGCCATTTCGTTTACCAGTTCTACCTTGAGGAGCCCCCAATATCGTTCACTCTCTTTTGGTTGTCTCGCCTGTCCCTGAACCATGTCGCCATTTCGAAGAAGAAATCTTCGTATCTGAGACTGAGAAATATAAATATCTTTTTCACTGGGAGTAAATTTTGGTCGTAAAAATCCGTGTCCTTCGGGCATGATGTCAAGAATCCCCCGGACTGTTTCTGTGGGGACATTGACATCCTGGGAAAAAGCCGAATCCGGATTTGCATATCCGCCGTCGCGTCTGTATCCGGAGCTCTGATGTGACATCATGGGTGGCCGACTGTAGCCTCCCGGTCTATGGTCATTTCTGTATCCTCCGCCATTGTTGTTATTGTTGTTTCCATAGCGGGGTGCGTATCCCTGTGGCCGGTCTCGTCTTTCATACGTCGGCCTATTCTGAGACTGAAATTGTCCTTGTTCGGATACGGGTCTCGCCTCTGTTTGAGGAGCGACAAACACCGGTGCTTCAACGGGCTTTATTATGACTGGTTGATCCTGCACTGCTTCTTTTGGCGCACCGATGACGTCATCTATCGCAACTTCTTTTGTTGCAACCGCGTCTACTGATTCCTCAATGACGGATGGTTCATCTGTGACTTTCTTTGATACTGGTTTTCTTGTGGCTTTAAATGCCATAGTTTATACTGGAAAACGTGTGGAAAAAATACATAGAAAAATCGTTACAGCTCTTGGAAATTCATGAAATAATTATGATCAGTGAAAATTCTACCTGAGGTTTCGCTACAATTGCTTAACATCTGTATTAAACCACGCCATCTTCGATCTGTCAATGCTCTGTCCAGACCTCAGAATTGTAAGGACTCTCCTTGCGAGCCTGCAAGGAGAGTCCTTACGTGGCTAATCGTCTAGACAATATCCTGCAACTACACCTTCATCATCTTGCCGACCACAGACAAATTTCTCATACTCTACCGCTGTGCTGCAGATCAGCTTTCGGATATCTTTGTATTGTATCCAGGAAGAAGAACGCTTTTCAAGATACTCAGGATATGAAGAATACGGATATCCCAGAAGCCTCTGTGCCTCTGAAAAAGATGCACCTTCTGAAGGTAAATCCAATGAATTTCGATGTATATACCGCGTCAGATACTGCAGCTGCTCATCCGTACGAACCAGTACGGCTTTGTACACTCCCTGAAAAAGACCTCCAACGCGGTGGTACTTACGATTAAAATAAAGCGAGTAACGCGTACAGAATGATCGCATAAAATGGTCTATGGTTTCAGCCTCGGTTTGCTTCACAAGAAAATGAAAATGATTCGGCATCAGGCAATAGGCGAGAAACTTCATGGAATAGGAAAAATTATTTAACCGCAAGAGTTTGAGAGCATTGTCTTTTTCCTTAGATACACTCCCCTGACGGAGAAGAACTGCGCGCAAAGCACTCTCATCTTTTGGAAGGAGATACGTTTTGAGATACGAAAGAAACACCGCGTAATCTTGAGCATCTACAAAGATAGTACGTTTCTCTACGCCGCGATTATAGATATGATAGTAAGAATCGGATACAAATTCCTTGAGTGCGTGTTTTGCAGGCATATGTTCAGTATATCATATTGCAAGTATTGCAAGGACTCTCCTTGCGAGCCTGCAAGGAGAGTCCTTGCGTGGCTACGCGGACTACTACTCACTACTCAACTCACTGATACTCTGTGCTCGCGCTGACGAGAGTGGCTGAAGAGGCACGAGAGAAACAGAAAATAACCATTGTGCTATAGGCAATACGAAAAAGTCCTCCTGATTTTAGGATTTTCAAAGAGAACAACAAAAAGCAGTCATATCGTGTTTATTCATCAGGATGGACGCGAGAACCGTCGTCCCAAATCATACTAAATCATTACCGAAAGGAACTGCGCATAGCATCATCCGTCAGATGGGAATTTCTGCAGAAGAATTCCTCAAGCTTCTGTAAAATCCAATGTGCTATAGTACGTTTTGCAAGGACTCTCCTTGCAACCGTTCAGGATTTGGTAAAACTTTTATTGTTCGAGGCTATTTGCCGAGAACTTTATCCTGTTAGACTTCTCGCTCGCGCTCGAAGAATATATTCCTTGCTAACTCCTGAACGGTTACGAAAACACCGTCTCCCTGTATCGTGTCAACTCGCGATCGATCGCACACGACTTGACACCATTCGAAGCTGATTTTTCACTTTTTCGTACGCTTCCTCCCCTTTCCACCACTCGGGTAGAAGTTCATATGGCAACTGCGGATCGTCCTTTAATATTGAAAGAAATCCAAGTATGCTGAACTGATCTATCGTTTTCCCTCTGACACGCATAAGCCACATATCATATCGTTTATTTAATTTTTCAATTTCAAACACCCGAATAATTAGCGCGTGGACATCTTCGTCACCAATGGATCCGTCTTTCCCTATGTCAGACACGATGATCATTCCACCGAGCTCATGTTCTTTCACAAAAACCGAGAGCATATCTTTTGGATTATTTGGCGTCATAAAGAGCGAATCCTGTAGCCTGGCACATCTGATTTGCTTTAAATATCGGTACAAAATCATCCGATCCCTCCGCTGTTTCTCCGGTATATCGTATGTGACAAGATACATCTTTCCGTTCCAGGGTCGTACTTCTTTATAGAAAGGAGTTACACTGAGTAATCTTTTTGTACCACTTTGAGAAATGTGCGGAACGCTTTTGTTCAATTCCTTTTTTTCTACAAACCCTCTCCGTCGCGCCTCTGCTATGCCTCGCTTTATTACCTCATAATTCACGGACTCTATGAAACTATCTGCATTGTTCTGTGCCCGCCAATACGCCCCGCTCTGTTTTTGTGGTATACCAAGGGAAGTAAAATATGCGACATACCAAAGAGATAAATCGATGACCGTCCCAAAGACTCCCTCCGCCATTTTGAGAATCTCTGAGCTCAATTCTTTCGTTCTCTTCTTTTTCATCTATTGCAAGTATAGATCCGAACCAAAAACTTGTCAACTCACGGACGATCGTTCACGAGTTGACATGTAATCGAGGTTAATTTTCTCTGATTATTGGTACTCTATGCTTGAACTTACGAGTTGGGCAGAAGAAGCTGGGTCCACTGAAGAAAAGATAGCCCGAAGCTGAATATACCTATTTTTTGTCGAGGTGATATTTGATCCTGCGATGATGTATGTACCTACTCCAGTCGTAGTATTGACCGTATCTGGTGCGACTTTATTTAT
>JBBTTM010000081.1:0-4787 GCA_038064255.1 Patescibacteria group bacterium
TAGAATCCTACGACAAAAAAGAAGTTTCAGCTGAAGCGCTGAAACATATGCACTCGCTTACGGTAAACCGGATTATGCCGGAGGAGCATGTTGGTGACTTCCGTAAGTCCCAAGTCGTCGTAAAAAATAGTCAGACCGGAGAGGTGACATTCCGCCCGCCACCAGCGGTAGAGATACCATTTCTGATCGACGATTTTCTCTCGTGGGTAAACGGAACCACGAATGATGATATACACGCAGTACTCAAGGCTGGGATCTGTCACTATGAGCTCGTCCGGATTCATCCGTTCCTGGACGGCAACGGCCGTGTCGGGAGGGCGTTTGCGACACTCATTCTCTCTATTGATGGCTACGACGTAAAACGATTTTTCTCGCTGGAAGAACATTATGATCGTGAGCCGCTTCGGTACTATGAAGCGCTTCAGGGAGTCGCCAATGAGGGTGGGGATATAACCGGATGGGTGACGTATTTTTCCGAAGGGCTTGCAATCGAACTTACTAGAATAAAGGAGAAAGTGAAATCACTTTCAACGGATATAAAAATAAAAAAATCCATGGGCGGACAGCAGATGAGTCTCACTGAGCGGCAGATAAAGATCGTCGAGTACATACAGGAAAATGGATTTTTCCAGAATAAGGCGTTTTTTGAACTGTTCCCGATGGTGTCTGAGGATACGGTGCTTCGGGAGATAAAGGATCTCATAAAAAAGAACATCATCGTAAAAGAGGGGACGACCAACGGCGTGCGCTATGTGTTGAAAACGTAATATGGATTTGTCCGGACCAGGGTTAAGTTACATACTTCTTGTCATCCCATCTCTCTTTGCTGTTGCAGTGGTGGGTCAGGGAGTGAGTAAATTGTCTAAAAATGACAAGAGCGGATGGATCCCTGCTTCATTTGGAGCGCTGTTCATAGTCCTCATCCTCGTTGCGTATTTTTTCTTTCTGTAAACTTTAGTGGGTCCTGTCGACCTCTTCTCCCGTTGATTGTTTCTGGGTTTTTGGATTTTCAAGGCCAGGCCTTCTCTGGCGAGGCCAAGCTGTTTTAAGGCCTGGCCTTTAGATACGTGAGGTATAATTTCTTGCACTAAGAGGTATTACTCGGTAGAATTCCAGTAGATGAATGCAATTGGCGTATTAATTTCATAAGGCCACCCCTTGCCTAACCCATAATACCGCAAGGAGGTGGCCTTTAATACCATGACGTTTAAACATTTTTCAGAGTATCTTTCAAAACTAGAACTGACTTCGTCCCGACTTGCGATGACGGAGATACTCTCTGACCTATTTACGCATGCGCATGAAAATGAAATCGGATATATCTGTTACCTCCTGCAGGGGAGAGTCGCGCCGCTGTTTGAAGACATAGAATTTGGCATCGCAGATAAATTTATGATCAAGGCACTCGCCGCGTCGTATGGGACAGAGGAAAGTCAGATCTTTTCGTCTTTTAAAAAACACGGGGATCTCGGGATCGCAGCACAAGAAAACTACCGTGTGTCACTTTTTGGTGAACACTCAAAGGAATTGAGTGTCGCAGACGTATTTAAAAAACTGAAAGAACTCGCACTCGTAAAAGGCACGGGGTCGCAGGATATAAAAATTGGCTTCCTTTCCGAGATTCTGACAAACGTGGATGCTCTATCTGCCCGATACATTGTGCGGATTCCGCTCGACAAGCTGCGTCTCGGGTTTTCTGAGATGACGATTCTCGATGCGCTTTCATGGATGATCTCTAAAGATAAATCGAATCGCGTACAACTTGAAGAAGCGTACAACGTGAGGCCTGACATAGGCTCTATAGCCGAGATTGTAAAAAAAGAGGGGATGAACGGACTCACCCACCTACATGCTTCAGTCGGAGCGCCGATACTGCCGGCTCTGTGTCAGCGGATACCAACAGCGGAAGAGATGATAGAAAAAATGGGAAAGGTGGCGGTAGAGCCAAAGTATGATGGGGAGAGAGTGCAGATACACTTCGTTAGCTCAAAGTTCAAAGTTCAAAGTTCAAAAGTATCAGCGTTTTCGAGAAATTTGGAGCGGATAGAGAGTATGTTTCCGGAACTTCAGGATATAGGAAAGTCACTTCGCTGTGAAAGCGTGGTGCTTGACAGCGAGGTGGTAGGGCTAAGTCCCGAAACCGGTGCGTTTATCCCGTTTCAGGAGACGATGACGAGAAAAAGAAAATACAATATTTCCGAGGCTGTAGAAAACGTACCGATCGTATTTTTTGTCTTTGATATTCTCGTCAAAGATGGAAAAGATTTGTTGTCTTTGCCGTTTAGTGAGAGACGGGAAATATTAAAGAAGACTATAGTTCAAGGGAAGCTTTTGCAGCTTTCTCCTCAGATTTTGACTGAAGACACGGAGGAAATCAGAAAGTATCATGATGTGCAACGGAAAAAAGGACTGGAGGGCATCGTCGTAAAAAAATGGGAGAGTCCGTATGAACCGGGAAGAAAAGGGTTTTCCTGGGTGAAACTGAAAGAAGAAGAAGGAAAGACCGGAAAACTTACTGACACCATCGATGCTGTGATCATGGGGTACACAAGCGGCGAAGGAAAGCGGACAGAATTTGGGATAGGCCAGGTACTCCTTGGAGTTCAAAAGGGCGAAGAGATTGTGTCTATCTCAAAACTCGGGTCCGGTACCACAGAGGCTGAGCTAGGGCGATTATTTTCACTGCTTAAAAAACTACGGGTGAAGAAGATGCCAAAAGAGTATGCGCTCGTCGATAAAATATATACTCCTGATTTTTGGGTGAGCCCGTCGCTTGTTTTGGAGATAGCCGGTGACGATCTGACAGTTTCAAGTAAACATGTGGCGGGTATTGCTGTCCGGTTTCCGAGGCTTGTAAAAATACGGGAGGACAAGTCAGTGCGCGAAATAACGACGGTGAAAGAATTACAGCAGATGTATAAGAATCAATCCCTCCCGCAACGCCTTCATAAACGCGGCTTGCGTGGCGGGCAGGCAAAGATATGAAAATACCATTTTTTTCCATCATCATCCCAACGCTGAATGAAGAAAAGTTTCTCCCAAAACTTCTCCAGTCACTTGCCGAGCAAACAGACAAAAATTTCGAAGTGATTGTCGTAGACGGGAAGTCGAAGGATAAGACAGTTGAGGTTGCGAAAAAATTTGAAAAAAAACTCCAATCACTACGAGTGATAATCGCAGAGAAAGCGTCGCTTCCGTATCAGAGAAATCTAGGAGCAAAAAATGCGAAAAGCGAATGGTTTGTATTCGTTGATGCGGATACTGTGCTTTTGCCTCATTGTCTCAAACAGTCAAAAACGTTTATCAATAAAGAGAAGCCTGATCTATTTACCTCATGGTTTTGTGCAGACAGTGAGAGTCAAGGTGATGCAGTGTCGGCGCTTTTGGGAAATATTATCACCGAGGTTTATTTGATGCTTCATAAACCGTGTATGCCGGGACCATTCGCTGTGGTTTCAAAAAAAGCTTATGATTTTGTTGGGGGTTATGACGAAGAACATGCGCATCACGAAGATTTTGATTTTAGCATAAGAGTATTTCGTGCAGGATTTCGAGTTCGGATTTTACATGAGACAAATTTTATTATCTCATATCGAAGAATTCGAAAAGACGGGATGATCAGAGTACTAGGAACATATATGCGAACGACGCTTCACCTTTTTCTTTTTAATAAAACAGTGAAAAGTATGCCCGGATATATAATGGGAGGACACCTGTATAATAAAAAATAGAAGTATGGAAATAACATCACAAAAAAAAGCACAAATTTCTATTGTCATACCAACCCTCAATGAAGAGAAGTTTTTGCCAAAACTTCTGCAGTCGCTTGTCGAGCAATCAGACAAAAATTTTGAAGTGATCGTCGTGGATGGAAAATCGAATGATAAAACAGTCGAAGTAGCACGATCGTATATCGAAACAGTACCAAATCTGACTGTTATAGAGTCTCAGGAAAAAGGAGTATCGTTTCAGAAAAATCTCGGGGCGAAGAAAGCCAAAGGGGAATGGGTATTGTTTATAGATGCGGATGTCATCCTGTATCCGTATTTTTTTGATCGAATCCGATCCTTTATTGACTCTGGTTCAGTTTCTTTTATTACTCCGTGGTTTAGTCCGGATACTCCACACTCAGCTGATGTTGCTGTAACGCTTTTAGCACTTGGAATGTTTGAAGGCGCGCTCATAGTAAAAAAACCACTCGCCGCATGTGTCGTTGGTGTAAAAAAGGAGCTCTTTGAAAGTGTTGGAGGATTTGATGAAACACGGTCATTTGGTGAAGATCATGATCTGACACAAAAACTTGAAAAAATCGGTGCATCTCTTTATATCATCCGTGAAACTTTATATATACAATCATTTCGCCGGTATAGGGCGCAAGGGAGGATGAAGTTTTTACAGGCGTATTCTCAGGGAATTCTCAGCGTCATGTTTACGAGTCAGTCTCCAAAAAAAATAGTGGGATATGAGCTTGGTGGACAGATTTACAAGCAGAAGAAAAAATCATCAACATCAATCATTAAAACATTTCGTAAGGGATTCAAAAAACTAATGAGAGAGATGGGAGTTTAAGAGATAACAGATGAAAGATGTTAGATGTTAGATGTAAGAAGAAAGAAGAAGCAGGTAAAAGAATGAAAAAAAAACAGGTCATTGATGCGTTTATAAAAACAGTGTTTGCGGCAGGATGCGTACACTTGGTCGTACTGACATTTGTCGCAATTTCACGCGGGACGTATGAGGAACTTAATTTTTTTAATTTTATGAGTCTTCAGTATTTTTTCCCAGGG
>JBBTTM010000082.1:0-5128 GCA_038064255.1 Patescibacteria group bacterium
TAGTCTTTGGCGTCACCCCAGTCCCGCCGGTTCCGCCGCCAACACCTAAGGCTCCAGTCGAGCCAGCGCCACCCGCTGCTGGCTTTGTTGGACCAGTTGGGAGAGTCGGTGCGCCTTGAATAGTTGTAGTTACCGGAGAAACGCAAAGTTCTGGAAATTCCTGACAAATTCTTGCTGATATTGTAGGTGATGGCGCAGTAGTTTGACTCAATGTCTTATATTTATCACAGTCGGTCCGGCCATACAGAAGACACCGTCCATACTCTTCGCTGACCGAACCGGTCAATGCGGGAACAGGTGCATCTTTCGGTTTCTCAGCTACCGGTGCAGGTGTAACTGGTGCAGGAGTTGTCGCTGGCGCAGGGCCGCAAACTCCAACTCCGTTTTCATAATGTGAACCTTTTGAACAATTTCCGCACCATGGATTATTCCAGAAATAATATCCACATTTTTTACCACTTCCTCCGTCGTACGCTTTTTCCCGTTGCGTTGGAGCTGCTGTCACGGTAGGTGTTATTCCAGAAGTAATCGGTTTTTCTGTTGGCGTGAGCATCCATTCCGGTTTTGTACATGCATTTTCACCTCTCAGTGTCACACAGGCTGTATATTTCGCCTGCTCTATTGCTTTATTTTTGTCAGCATCAGAAAGTGCTTTGTCTGGAACTGGTGTCGTTGTTGGCGCTGATCCGCAATAGTCTTTGCCATCAGATCCTCTGTAGGATAATTGTCCCGCACATTTTCCGCATCCATTTTCAAACAAACCGGACATCCACCATTTACATTCACTATTGTCTGCTAGGGGCGGTTTTGTTACGACTGGCGCTTCACCGCAATACGTTGCCCCTGAATTACCCCTGTAGGAAGGATATTTACAATCCGTATCACAATCTATCGTCGTTGCACCACCACACTGTGTTCGTGGCGGAACATTCTTCTTTCCCTCTTTCTCTACGGGAGTAACTGTAAGTATCGCTACCGGAGTCGGTGTCGGATAATTGACATAAATATTACACCCTGATAAAGACATGCCCGAATCGCGACACGCATCATACGTGGGTGCCTGAGATATGATAACTGTTGGATTGTTACAGAGAGCTATACATTGAATATCTCCCTGACAAAAAGAGATACATGATGCTGGGGATAGAGTTGTTGACGGCGTAAGGGTTCTCGTAATAGTTGGTATCGTGGTATCTCTTGGTGGAGGAGTACTAAACCCACACTGATTTGCACACGAATCTTTGTCCCCACCAAATCCCCGACAATCCTCATAGCATCCCATATTCGGCACGGGAGTTATTGTCACATCTGGCTTCTTCCCACAGTCAGCAGAACAGGAAAAAGCAGACTCTCCAACTTCACATTTTCCGTTTCCGCAAATTGCACCCTGAGCCAAGCTGGCCGTTGGTTTTGGAGTATCACATACGCCATACTCTTTGCATATTTTGTCTTTTATTGTTGAATCTTGCGTCACAGGCGCATTCGTTGTTGACGGCGTAAGGGTTCTCGTAATAGTTGGTATCGTGGTATCTCTTGGTGGAGGAGTACTAAACCCACACTGATTTGCACACGAATCTTTGTCCCCACCAAATCCCCGACAATCCTCGTAACATCCCCGATCTGGTGTAGCCGTAGTAGCCGGCGGCGGGGTAGACTTTAGGAAATCACCACACGTAATCCCCGGAGGATCACCATATGTCATACAGTCACGATAATTTGCTAACTGTCGATCACAAAACGCTATATCCCCACTCGGACAATTTCTTTTGTATGCCTCATCAGCAGTTGGAGGAGTAATCGAGCTAATTGGAGTAATTGGGTTATCGCAAGCTTTTATACATGTGGGATCCCCCTGACAAAACGACACGCAGGAGGCCGAAGACATTGCGGGCGTTGGTGTCGCTGCCGGAGGAGTTATCTGGCTAATGGGTGTCGTTGGATTGTTGCAGGCAGCAATACACGTAGCATTCCCCTGACACAGCGCCGAACATGCATACGGTCCTTCCGCTGCCTTCCCCCGCTGATCGGTGAGACTCTGCTTTTGCTGTACCTGATACGTGAGGGTAAATGTCACCGCCGCAAATACGGCTAGCAATAAAAGTGGAATAAGTTGGACAAATCCGCTCTGGGTATCTACGCGATTACGTGAATTATTATATATATCAAAGTCTTCTCTACTATCGCGTAGTCTTTCACTCTGTAAAGAAGTGGTACATCTATGGGTAAAAACGTTTGTCCTTTTGGTAAGGCTTTTTGAAGAAAAAAGAGATGTAAAAAATTTCTGTAATCTAAAAATCACGCTCTCCACATCTGCCTACCCTCGTCAAACCCAAGCGACCGAGAGCGATGCATTGCGGAAAACTCAACAAATATTCAGTTATTAAATACAGGCTTTCTGCGACCTGTTATATATAGTTATATATGCGTAAATAGTGCGTGTCAATGAGTAATCTCCCCCTTGACAAACTATAAAATTTTACTGCAAACTAAATCTATATGAAGAAAAAACTTGCCCGAGCACATGCGCATAGAACCGTGCATCACAGAAGCGCTCATAGTGCATCCAAGGCTGGCGGAAGCTATCTTGTCGTCGTCCGAAGCTGGATGTTCGTGGTCGCGTTTGCTCTGATGCTTGGTGTTGGTGCTATCGTTGGAAATTTTATTGCGAGTGAGCTAAATGCATCTACGCCACAGGTGTCCGGCGCATCTATCTCACGCTAACCTTAAGATTCGTATAAGACTTATATGACTTATAAGTCTTATAAGTCTTATAAGTCTTATTTTTTCCTTTCCTCCTGTGGACTCGAGGGGAATCGAACCCCTTTCTACTCCATGCCATGGAGTCGTTCTACCGGTATACTACGAGCCCGTATTTTCGTATAAGACTTATATGACTTATTGGACTTATACGTCTTATCTTTTTTCCTTTTCCTATCTTCTTTTCTGTGGACCAGGGGGTAATCGAACCCCCTACCTCTGCAATGCGAATGCAGCGCCCCGCCTGCCAAAGCCTTTTGTGGACCTACCGAGAATCGAACTCGGATCTCTGCAATGCGAATGCAGTGTTCTACCGTTGAACCATAGGCCCATGTGCATGGCGGGCAGGTCTACCAGGTGAGCTACTGGCCCTATGAATGACTTCTTTGATATTCTCTTCGCTTGCGAAATAGATTTTCCCGAAATCCGCCGTCCCGAACGAACATCTGCTCCTGTACGCGTAACAACTGATCGAGAAGATATCCCTCTTTAAAACAAAGAGTCACCATGAGATTAGCAAATGACTCGGGATTGGTCAAATAGGAAGAATAAGAGGAATAGGTCATATTGGACGTATGGGACGTATACGTCTTATTGGTCCTATCTTCTTTGACATCTTGCATTCTCCGTATTTCCAGTACTCGTGGGTCTTCTTTTGCCCATAGGGACAGCCCTTTTGTTCGCAAAAAATCCCGATAGTCTTCGAGAAGCTCTCCAAAACTTGCCCGAGCAACACCTGTGAGCTTTATATTCCCCTCCATGCTTTTTTCCAAAGAACCCTCCACGATATTCTGTTTTCCCGACCGCGCAGCCTGAACCATCTGATCATATGTCCTATACGACTTATTGGACGAAAATGTCATATACCGCTTACAAAACTCTATTGTCAGATCGTAGATCACAACAGCGATCGTATACACCAATAGATTCTCAAAACCAGATTTTTTCATATACGTCCTATACGACTTATAGGTCTTATAAGTCTTATAAACTCACTTTTTACTTCAAAAATGGCAGAGGATTTACAAGAGCACCATTTTTCCGTATCTCAAAGTGTAAATGCGTGCCGGTCGATCGTCCGGTATTCCCCATCCTTCCGATAGACTGACCACGACTGACTTTGCTTCCGACATTTACATAAATCTCAGACATATGTCCATAGAGCGACACATAGCCATTGCCGTGATCTATCATGACATGAGACCCATACCCATACCGGAGATACTGGACGAGTACGACTATCCCTGTATCGGTAGCAAGTATTGGCGGGCGGGCAGGATTGGCTATGTCTACCGCCAGATGGTACCAAACCGGATAGGTCGTAATGATGCCATTGGTCGGCCACATGAACTGCCCTGTCCCGCCGGCAGTACCCTGAAGCGGTATGATAGGCGCAACATAGGCTATGGCCGGAGCCTCTTCTATGACTCCGTCGGGGATGATAAGAGACTGCCCCTCAGCCAAAGCAAACGTATCCTGGTCAGCAAATTCGTTAAACGGAAAATTGACGATCTTCTGTGCATCAGATTTATACTTTTTTGCGATGGTATAGACCGATTCACCTTCTTTTACCTTGTGAACGATACCTGATACAGGCGGAATCGTAAGCACTTTGCCTATACTCAAACTATCGCTTTGTAGAATATTTGCCCACTTTATCGTATCAATACTGACACCGTACTGTTTTGCAAGAATCCCAAGTGTTTCCCCGTCTTTTACCGTATGACTTATGACTTTATCCCGTGGTTTCTCGCTTTCCTTTGTCTGTACACCGTACTCAGCCAGATCAAAAGATGTCACGACAGCAGACGGAGGGGTAAAATCTGCGAGCGTCTCAGCTGAAACGCCTTTATACGAATTCGTTATAGCCGGGGCCGTCATAATGCCGACAACCAAAAGCATTGCGAGCGAAAAATGCATGAACGGACGCTGATATGTGCCTCTCCTGGCTATGAGGATATCAACCAACAGGTCTTTATGCGCCTCAAACCGCTTCCCTATTCGTGTCAGCTTTTTCTCACCATACACGTACCAGCCAAAGCTCCATCGGCGTATCTCATCAAACAAAATTGAGAATTTTTTTCTCATATGAGTTGAGGGTAACAGAAGAGAGTAAGAGTGTCAAAAACTATGATCCTTTTGACAAACTTTCCAGGAATTCGGCATTGGTCTCAAGCTTTGAAAGTCTATCGATAAGCATCATGGTCCGCTCTTCGTCTCCTAAAAGGGAAAGCATATGCCGGAGCGTCGTGACTTTCTTCATGGCTTCTTCACCGAGAAGCAGTTCATCGTGCCGCGTACCGGATTTTCCTATATCTATTGCGGGAAAAATGCTGCGTTCCTGAAGGATACGGGAAAGATGGAGCTCCAT
>JBBTTM010000083.1:0-14532 GCA_038064255.1 Patescibacteria group bacterium
AGAAATCTCATGCTTGCGACACTCAAGATTGTTCATTCCTATCCGTTTTGTTACCGTTGTGAAACGCCTCTCTACTATAGTGCAGTTCCGGCGTGGTTTATAAATGTGGCGAAGATGAAAAAAGATCTGCTGGCACAAAATGAACATATACATTGGTACCCCGGACATCTCAAGCATGGGAGATTTGGAAAAGGACTCGAGACCGCACCTGACTGGAATATATCCCGTTCCAGATACTGGGGGACGCCGATGCCAATATGGAAGTCATCAGCAGTGAGCGATCAGTCGTCAGCAAAAGATCAGTATAGAATAATAGGGTCGATTGATGAACTAAAGAAGTGGGCGGTAAAGCCTGATGAGGTGGAAAAATTGACAGATATTCATCGGGAATTTATAGATGATATAGAAATCTGGATGGACGATGCCCGGACGATAAAAGGCCAGCGAATTCCCGAGGTATTTGATTGTTGGGTAGAATCGGGAAGCATGCCGTACGCCTCGATACATTATCCGTTTGAGCATATAAAAGAATTTGAAGCAAGTCACCCGTCGCAATTTATCGCTGAATATATCGCTCAAACGCGGGCATGGTTTTATACACTCCATGTCATGTCTGTTGGGTTGTTTGGGAAAAATACATTTGAAAACGCAGTAACGACGGGTACGATACTTGCCGAAGACGGCAGCAAAATGAGCAAATCAAAGAAAAATTTTCCCGATCCGTCTATCCTTTTTGAAAAATACGGCGTTGATGCACTCCGGTTTTACCTCATGGGGTCAGTCGTCATGAAGGCTGAAAATTTAAACTTCTCCGAGATTTCGGTGAAGGAAATTTATCAGAAACTTCTGACCATACTTTGGAATGTATTTAGTTTTTATAAACTTTATGCGAAAGCCGAAGCTCCTAGCGAAGGTACACCAAAAGCTGTGCATGATATGGATAAATGGATCGTGAGTAAAACTCATACACTCATACAAACAGTAACAGCATCGATGGATGCATACGATACAAATACAACATGCCGGACTCTTCAGGAATTTGTGACAGACCTATCGAATTGGTATCTCAGACGTAGTCGC
Source organism: Patescibacteria group bacterium (assembly GCA_038064255.1). Taxonomy (GTDB): domain Bacteria; phylum Patescibacteriota; class Microgenomatia; order UBA10105; family UBA927; genus JACREM01. The sequence continues at coordinate 1,081 of JBBTTM010000083.1, forward strand.
GAGAGACTAAAAGAGAGTCAAGAATCACGAAATGTGTTTGGGTGGGTGATACGCACTCTTGTGTTGCTACTTTCTCCGCTCGTGCCGTTTCTGACAGAAAAAATATATCAGAATTTAGGCATCGGTACAGGAACATCCATACATCTGGCCTCATGGCCTGTTGTGGAAGAGTCTTTTATAGATAAGAAACTTGAACATGCTGTCGAGGCTTCAAGAAACATTGTTGAAACACTGCTGGCACTTAGGAAAAATCTTAACATTCCCGTGAGACAGCCGCTTAGCGCTTTTTTTGTAAAAAATTGTGATCTGTCTCTTGTAACATCGAATCAGGGGGTGTTGCAATCTATTCTTGATGAAACAAACATAGAGTCATTGGAAGAATTTTCAGTTTCCGGTGGACTACAGAGTAGTACGTCATCTGCCAGCTGTTCCATACGGCACATAGGTGATGGAGAAGTATTTTTGAATACAAAGATTACTCAGGATTTAAAAGAAAAAGGAATGGCACGCGAGCTTTTGCGAAAAATTCAGACTTTAAGAAAAGAAAAAGAGTGTACAATAGATGCACATATTTCGCTTGTATTACCGAATGAATATAAAGCAGTACCTGAGAAATTAATGGAAAAAGTAAAAACAGATGCTCTGGTAGACTCTTTCATATGGGGAGATTCACTTCAAATATTGACTGGATAACGACTCTTCTTCTTTTGTGTATTGGGTGTTTCGGACTGTTTATCCTCCTTACGATTCAGTTTTCATATTTTGTTTCGCAATTGTTATTTCTGTTTCTGGGTGCAGTCGCAGTTATTTTTTTTTCCCGTTTTGATGGTGTGGTAGTGCGCTGGTTTGCTCCGGTCGGATATATTCTCTCCTGCATACTTATATTATTGACGTATATAAGTCCGGTGGTACGCGGCGCTACCCGGTGGATATCCATAGCAGGCGTTCAGTTACTGCAGCCGTCTTAACTTTGTAAACCCTTATTTCTATTGGCATTTGCATGGCTCATGGAAAAGTATCCACCCCGACAGTTACGGTATTTTCCAATCCATTTCATTTTTTTCTTTATTCCCTTTCTTCTCGTATTTACACAGCCGGATCTTGGGACGAGTATCGTGTATTTTTTCATGTGGTTTTCTATGATGATCGCCGGAGGGTTATCTCTTTTTACTGTCGCTTTTTTTGGTTTAGTATTGTTTTTTTTACTTCCAGTCGGATTTTCTTGGCTGAGAGACTATCAACGGACCAGAATACTGACATTCTTGGATCCCGCATTGGATCCAAAGGGTGCCGGGTATAATGCGATACAGGCGATGATAGCGGTCGGAAGCGGACAGTTTTTTGGCCGGGGACTTGGGAGAGGCACACAGAGTCATCTCCGGTTTTTGCCGGAGTTTCATACGGACTTTATATTTGCAACACTCGTGGAAGAGTTTGGATTTTTTGGAGGTTTTCTTTTGCTTCTGAGCTACGCGCTTCTTTTCATACGGATCATCATAGTGACATTTACGGGAGCAAAACATACTCTTTTTGTATTTACATATGCATTTGGATTATTTTCCATGCTTCTCGTGCAGGTATTTATCAATGCCGGAATGAATATGGGACTAGTGCCGATCACTGGTATTACCCTGCCACTCGTGTCCTACGGAGGGAGTTCGGTATTGTCTGTTGCCATAGGATTTGGACTTCTCTGGGCGCTTTTGAAAGACAAAACTACGCATGGAAACGTTGCAATAGAATCCCTCACCTGATATAATTCCACATATGTTTGCAGTAGTTGTGATTGGCGGAAAACAATACCCGGTGATAAAAGGCGAGACGTTTACCGTAGACTCCCAAGAGGGAGCCGTAGGAGATGTTCTGACGTTTGACCGTGTATTACTTACGGAAGACGAAGGTAAAGTGACCGTCGGAAAACCGGTGATACAGGGAGCTAAAGTGACGGCAAAAATACTCTCTCAGGAGAAAGGCGAAAAACTTCATATCAGGCGGTATAAGTCTAAGGTACGTTATCGTAAATCCACGGGGTTTCGATCCCATCTCACGAAACTTGAAGTTGCATCAATATCATAGTTTTTCTTCATGAATACTGTCCGCTATATCTTTTTTTGGGGCAGATGTGTCCCTCTTTCAAAATTAGAGGCACAGTCACTTCTTCCTCATGTACAATTCTCCGATCTTTCTACTGATAGCTCTATATGTTCCGAAATATCTTTGAGTGAAATAGAAGCTTTTGCTGCAAAAGCGGGCGGAGTCGTAAAAATTGCTATCGTGAGAGACGAGACAGGTGATGTAGATGCTAAAAAACTGGCAGAGATTTTGATGAATGAAACGAGCGAAGGAAAAAGAATCGTATTTGCAATAAATTCAGAGGGGAAAAATTTTATAGTAACTTCTGAATTTTTAGAATCTATAAAGCACATCCTCACGGATAAAGGAGTAAGCTCTCGATATCTGCAGACAAAAGGTGGATCCACCTCTGCGGTTGCGATCGACAAAGAGCGTGCAACCGAACTCTCTATAGTAGAGAGTACTACAGGTTTTATAATCGGTAAAACCATTTTTTCTCAAGAATACGAAGCGTGGAATAGGCGTGAGTATGGCAGACCGTATTCAGATGCCAAACGGGGAATGCTCCCGATAAAAGTTGCGCGGATGGTGGTAAATATAGCTCTTCGGGGTGTTCCCCCTCAGAGTAAACCCTTAGAAACTCGAAGATTGCTTCTTGATCCGTTTTGCGGCATGGGATCGATCTTAGGAGAAGCACTCGTCGGTGGGTGGAATGTCGTTGGCAGTGACATATCAGAGGAAGTGCTTGTACGATCTCAAAAAAATATTGAGTGGCTCGTGAAGGAGTCGGATATCCCAGCGGGTCGATTTATATTTTTCCTCTCTGATGCAACACACGTTTCGAAGCACTTAGAACCAGATTCAATTGATGCAATAGTGACAGAGCCGTACATGGGATCGACAGATATAGGCGAGGGGAGTATTTCTGTGGAAAAGGCAAAGAATATAGCCAAAGGACTTGGAAAACTGTACACAGGGTGTCTCAGGGATTGGCATTCTCTATTAAAGCCAAACGGAATTGTAGTCTTAGCAATTCCTAAGTTTTATATTTCCGATAGGGAGATATATGTGAAAAATGTTGTTGACAGGTGTGAAATGCTCGGCTATACTACCAAAGCTGGACCTATAGAATACAGTCGTCCACAAGCAAAAGTACGAAGAGAATTTTATATATTTGAGAAAAAATAATATGGCACACGTAAAAGCAGGCGGAGTAGCAAAAGGAAATAAAGATTCAGTTTCAAAGCGTCTGGGCGTCAAGATTTATGGCGGCCAGATGGCAAAAGCCGGAAGTATCATTATTCGTCAAAAAGGATCAAAGGTGTGGGCCGGTGTCGGAGCCTCTACGGGAACCGATTCTACAATTTTTGCACTCAAAGACGGTACGGTGAAATTTGCACTTCGTGCAGGAAAACAATTCGTGTCTGTCGTATAGTTCTGTCCACAGTTCGCCGCTCTTAACATATGTCTGATTCACAACAGGTGTTTCATCTTGATATAGACCTTGTCCAACCAAATCCTCTACAGCCACGGGGTCTTATTGCTCCTGATTCACTCAAGGATTTAGTAAATTCCATAAAAGAACACGGCATCATCGAGCCGCTAGTCGTTGCGAAGACGCCTGCAGGGTATCAGATCATCGCCGGCGAACGGCGCTGGAGAGCATCAAAACAGGCAGGACTTACGAGTGTGCCTGTGATAGTAAAAGAGACAACAGCGAGGGGTATGCTTGAGATGGCGATAGTGGAAAACGTCCAGAGGGAAGATTTGAATCCGATAGAACGTGCGCAGGCTTTTACGAGACTTTCCGAAGAATTTGGTCTCACACTTGCTGAAATTTCTAAGCGTATCGGAAAAAGCGAGTCATACGTATCAAACACTATGCGACTGTTGGCGCTTCCTGATGCTATAAAAGACGGGCTCATTTCTGGCGCAATTTCAGAGGGACATGCTCGGGCAATTGCAGGACTTGGTGATATAAAAATCATGATTGAGGCGTACAAGACCATACTGTCTGAGAATGCATCCGTACGAAGAGCCGAGGATCTTGCAAGAAGGTTAAAAGCTGAAAATGGGAAGAAACAGGGCGCGAAAGTTGAACGCATTCACAGTGAAGAACTCGATACGATGGCAAAAAATATTGCACAATCCATAAACGGACTTGTGAAAATAACGCAGTCTAAAGTTGAAGCCCGGCTTGTGTTTGTCGTACGCGGAAACCTCGAAGCCACGAGCGCAGTCCTCAAGGAGATTCATCAGAAAATTTCTGGCAATTAAACTCCAAGATTTGGTCGTGTAATTATCCCTGTTCGATTAAACGGAAAATATCGGAAGAAGGCTTTCCCAATAAAATCTTCTAAAGGTACAGGACCAAATTCTCGAGAATCCGAACTGTGAGACCTATTGTCTCCAACTACAAAATAGTATCCTGAAGGAACTGTAATATCTTGATTTTCCCGAAGAAATGATCCTCCGAATGTAAAAAGTGCAGGCGGTATATATGAAGATTCATCAACGATCTGATCGTTTACATAAAATTTACTGTTTACGAGTCGTACTTTATCACCCGGCAGTCCGATAATCCGCTTTATATAATCTATATCTTTGTTTTTTGGTGATTTAAAAATTATCACATCCCCTCGTTTTGGCATTTCTAGTCGATACGCTATTTTATTTGTGAGTATATACTCTCCATTATGAAAGTTTGGCTCCATAGATGCCCCACTTATCTCTTGAGGTGACATAATAAACAGATACACCATGACAAGCACGGCCATCACAACAACGATTGACTGAAGAAAATCAAATATTCCGCCTGTTATACGTTTTAAAGCGTCCATAGGGCTCGTTCGTAAATAACTTCAAAGGAATTTGTGGATACGACACTATGTGCCGCAATTCCGATTGAAAAAACAGAAAAGATAATAAAAGATGCGGCCATAGGTTTCAATATTAAGTGTAGGTGATATAATAAACTCCGTCAAGGAATAACACGGACTTGTAGCTCAGTTGGTTTACCCGAACAAATTTTCTCTCGAAAATTTGCGCGGGTGAAGAGCGAAACGTCAAACGTTTCAGTCGCGTTTGACGCGACGTTGCATTGACACCCGTCTGTTTATGGCGCGCATAGCTCAGTGGTAGAGCGCTTCGTTGACATCGAAGAGGTCTAAGGTTCAAGTCCTTATGCGCGCACCAGATTTTGACAAATTACTGATCGATCATATTTTTGTCAAGGAAGATTTCCAACTTTCCAACTTTCGGTAATAGTTAGGGTAATCTTTCATCGCATACTGACATCAAATAAAGTTTTGAGACGGTTTTTTTAGTCTTTCCTCGACGTAGATTCCCGGAATAAAAGAAAAGAAGTCAGGAGATTTATCCTTGTCTTTGCTTTATTTGATGCACTATATGCACTATTTCCGACTGAAAGATATTCTGTCCCTTTTGCGTATGACTGTGCGCGATAAGTTATAGATTTACCTTTATTGACTTCTTTTTGAAGATTTTTTGCAGAAAATTGTTCCATGGAGTTGCTTGAGTTTTTTAGTACAGTAAGTTCTGTAGGAATAAAAAGAAATTGTTGATTTTTAAGTGAATTGACATAGGTACTGATCAGTTTATCTATAATTTGCACTGTCGTGTTGAGTTTTGATATATCTGTAAGCGATTTTCTATATATAAAAAGATCGTTCAGGATTTGCTCTATAGAATTTTTGATTTCTTTTGGTTTGATCCTGGTGTCCCGTTGGTTCATACTCTTTAGAGCCCTCTGTATTTTTGAAGTTTCAGGAGTAGTAGAAAGCCCTGCCAGGAGGAGCGTCATCTCGTTTATGGATTGCTTGAGCGTTTTATCGCTCACGGGCTCAGAGATTGGCGTCGTAGTACCAACAGTAACCGTATGTTTCTCCTCAGACCCGCTCGTGACTGTGTTTGTATATTCATTCCAGAGAGAGGTACTTGTACCTAGCTGCAGGATATCAAAATGATATGTTCCTGTGTCTGTCCCTTTTATGGTGGCAGTGTACGGAGAACTGGATGGATCAGGAAGAAAGATGATTCCGTCGGTAGCATCATAACTTGAAGTTCCGAGGGATATATTTAGCGTCGCAGGAGAGCGCATGAGAAATATCACCCCGGGTGAAAGCTTTGTAGATCCGCCCGGGGTGATATCACTGTCTCCATGAGAAATTCCAAGAGAGGTCAGGATAGAGTCTATTGATTCTTTTGACGAGATGATTTGACTATGGTTTTTTGCAAACGCCGCAGGAGTCGCACCAGCAAGAGTTGCTCGAGTCTGAGTAACGATACCGTCTCCGGAGGCAACTGTTTCTGATACGGGTTTTCCGTCTGTCCAATTTCCAAGAGCTGTATCGAGCCATGATGGAGTGGTGACAGTATATTCATTCGTCGTCTGGTTTCCGGTGCCGTAGAGAGTAGTGAGCAGTGGCAGGATGACTGAACTGGATGAATTTAAATTACTAAGAAAAGTGTTCCAGGCGCTCATTTCGACTATGGGAATGAGTGATCCGGTCGATTGACGCCTGAGATATGGCGAAGTTGGTAAAAGGTCTTTTACCACAGGAAGAATAGTCTGAAGTGTTTGGCGTGGAGTAGTGTATGAATTCTTGTTGAGTTCCAGAATCAATTTTTCTGCAAGCCAGGTGAGTGAATCAGAATAGAGAAGTTCGCCTCCACTCCAGACTTTATAAAATTGAGAGACACCCTGATGCGGCGATCCCGCTGTGATAATTTTATCTGTTTTAGTATCGTTTGTGCCGGACTGTGACCATGCACGTGCGACTATGCCTCCAAGTGAGTGACCGATAAATTGAATTTTCTTTCCCGGATTTTGCGGGGCGACTGTCGATGTAATATAAGATTCAAGTTTTGAAACGATGACAGGAACGGATTTTCTCCAGTCGTATGGCCAGATAAAGAGATTTTGTCCTTCGACGTACCCCAGGTGTTTGAGAGTGGTAATAATGCCATCGTATTCTTTAACGAAAGGGAGAATCTTCCACGGTAAGGCTGATGTTTTCTTTTCTAGAATTTCTTCTCTGTTCCACGAAGCCATCATGCCAGGAATAATGACGATGGGCGCTGGGGGAGTGGGGGTGAGAGTGGGAGTTAAGACAGGGATTGGCCCTGAACTAGCAACGCCAATGTAGCCTGCAAATTTTGTATTGTATGTTCCCATTGAGCCATATAATAATATTAATTTGTCATTAATCAGAGCTAATGCTGGGTCAACAATTGATGATAAATCAAAAGTTCCTCCAGAAAATCCTGTGTTTATTGTTGGAGATGATTCTTTTGTCCACGAGACTAAATCTGATGATAATGCGTGTATAATGTTCGTTGGTTGATCACCAATATTATTAGAGTTATACCAAATGTGGAATTCATTGTTGATTTTTAAAAGGCTTGGTCCACTTATCTGTAAACCCTCAAAAACTTTATCATGCAGTATTACTGGAATTTCGGATAACATTGTCCAGTTTATTCCGTCCTGTGATGTAGCAATGAATATGCTCCATGCTCCGTTATATTGACCGCCGTATGCCATAAAATACTGACTTCCATCCTTAATAACAGATGGGCTAACAGTATATCCAGATGGTACAAGAGTATTTAAATGATATGAAACAATGGTCCAGTTTGTTCCGTTCTGTGATGTAGCATACCCAATAGAAAAATTATTTGTATCACTTGGGGTAGATGTAAACCACATTTTAAAAGTTCCATCGTCCCAAATTACATTTGGAGTATTAAAGTGCTTAGACTCATTAATGTTACCGCTCCATGATAAAACTGGATTTGATGGGCTTTTTGACCAATTTATGCCATTACTGGATGTTGCAAGGCCGATGCTCCATTTTGTTCCATCGTGACCTGAGTACCACATTTTATAGTGCCCATCATTGATAATTACAGAAGGATAATGAACATGAATATTATCCCAAGTCTCTGGTCCAGGTATGATTATGGGTAAATTTGATAAAGGAGAAAAATTAAAATTAGCCTCAATTCGGTTGTTTGAAGCTATGCCAAGAAGACATATAGTAATAAAAAAGAAAAAAATTAATTTTCTTAACGTATAAATATATAATTGATTAATTTTGTATATTTGTCAAATTGTTAGATAATCAACCAATGGAATGTCCAAATTGCCATACGCACAGTTATGTCAACTATAGGAAAATCAACTCTTATATTTTATTGAAATGCCTTAAATGCTGTCTTGTTTATACATATATTCAAAGTAAAGCCAACTTATTTAGAATTAATATTCATAACTATAATTCACTTTACACTGATAGCTATTCTCAAAGAGAGAAGAAATATATTATGAGATTCAAAAATAATATTTTTTGGCTCAGAAAGTATAAAAATATTGTAAATGCTAAATTTCTTGATATCGGATGTGGTGCTGGAACTTTGTTAAGCATAGTAAAGAAGGATTACACGTCAAATATTTATGGAGTAGATGCGAATACTTACCTTGTTAAGTTCTGCAAAAAAAGAAAACTTGGAATAATAAAAAAAGCTTCAATGGGTAGGTTGCCATTTGAAAATGATATGTTTGACTGCATTGCTTGTTTCGATGTGCTTGAACATAGCCTTGAAATTAAAAAGAATTTGCTTGAAATTAAACGTGTACTAAGGACTGATGGAGTATTGATTTTGCAGAGTCCAAATCACGAAAGTTTGATGAGATATTCTTGTGGTGATTTATGGGATTGGTGGAGTCCGCCAGATCACTTAATTCATTTTTCAAAAAAAACACTTTGTGCAGCACTCTCTGACTGTGGATATAAATTTTTATATGTAAAAACTTATGATGAATTAATCGATTTTGTAAAAAATGTTAAGGGTTCCCTTCGCAAACGAGGTTATAATAAATTCAACACCATGATAATTTTATTCGGATTTATATTATTAAGACTACCTATGAATCTATTCGGATATGGTGGTTTAACATTTGTTATTGCGATGAGAAAAAATAATGAATAATTTGACTGTCTTAATCATCACCAGAAATTGTCGAAAATTGCTGTTGGAAACCCTTGAAAGCGTAAGGGGGATAGCGGATGAAATTATAATTTCAGACGAGGGGAGTACGGATGGTACGGTTGAGCTTGCAAAAAAATACGGTGCAAGGGTTTATGACGATAGGGATACAAATCTGGGAAAACGAAAGGGGAGGCTCCTCTCTAAAGCATCATCTCCTTGGGTACTGATGCTGGATAGTGACGAACGGGTATCAAAAGAACTTGCACAGGAGATTTTAACGCTTAAAAAAAGCAAGCGACTTCCCTATCATGGCTACAGACTCCCCTATCAAAATCATGTTTTTGGCTCCCCTGTTTTTCACGGTGGAGAGTCGTACGGTAAAATCAGACTTTTTCAGAAGAAATTTGGAAAAGTCAGTCAAAATCCGGTTCATGAAGAAATTTTGGTTCAAGGCAAAATTGGTTCGTTTACGGAAAAAATACTGCATCATTCGTATAGAAATCCATGGCAATTGATTACTAAGTTCACTAAATATGCATGGATATCGGCGAGGATGCTTAGGGATAAAGAAAGGAAAACTGGATCCCCGATCCCTCCTTCGCTAAAGGCTACGGAAGGGCGCGGCGGGTCGGGGATGACAATGAATCGTCTTTTCCTGTATGGTCCGCATATGTTCTGGGCTCGATTTGTGAAGGATCAGGGGTATAAAGATGGTTTTTTTGGATTCATTCTTGCTGCGGCGTTTGGTTATATGGAAGCGCTCCAGTACTGGATATTTACGTTGAATCTTTATGGGAAAGACATAGTTCTACTTCTGAGTCTCATGTTTCTTCATCTACTCGTTTTATACGGCACACCGTTTATAAATTGGCCCGAGATGCTTGTCTATCCATGGTTTGTCTACCGGCAAGGGATGAAAATTTATACGGATATTAACATAAGCTATCCACCCGGATCGGTTCTTGCAATGGGTTCACTTCTGAATATTTTTGGGTATACGCTCGCAGGATATAGATTTGTCGCGTATCTATTTATTCTTCTGATCGATGCAATTTTATATATCATAGCGCGAAAAATAACCGGCAAGAAAGACTTTGGCGGAATCGCGGTTTTGATATTTATACTCTGTACCGTATTTTTTGAAGGGAACACAGTCTGGTTTGAGACGATTATGACTCCCCTGTATCTCGTTTCATTTTTTAGCATGGTGAGATTTCTAGAGACAAAGAATTCGAAATATTTGTATTACGCAGTTGTTTTAAGTTCTCTCTCGTTCTTAGTGAAGCAGACGGGAATTTTGTCCTTTGGTGCGATACTTGGTGTACTTCTGCTTTCGATCAGACGAAACACAATTACTTTAACCCTGCAATATATTTCCTCGTCTCTTGGTGTATTTTTGACACTTCCCTTTTTTACTTTTATATATTTTGTGATGACAGAGAGAGGACAAGAATTTTTGTATTGGGCAATTGGCATGGTGTATCAGTTTGGAAAACCAGGGAGTCAAAACGCCCTGTGGCCTACGCGAGAAGACATTCTTTACTCTCGTCCGCTTTTGTGGATGCTCTGTGTATTAGTAATAGTTGTTATCTATTTATGGAAGAAAAATCGATGGAGTCTTCCTCTCGTAGCATTTACCGTTGCGTCTCTCATCGGCGCGTTTCCGCGATTTGGATTTCATCGGCTTCTTCCAGCGTTTGCTTTTATGTCCCTTGGCGTTGTGTTAGGGTATGATCATTTTTGGAGACGATTTCCAAAAATCGTGCTTGTGGTCTTTACTGTGCTTATCGGATTATTTGTTATCCTGACGCAGGAATATCTTCATAGGTCAATATCGCTTCCACAGTTTTTTACTCCGAAAGAATATGAACTCGCACGATTTATAGATGTACATACAAAAGGAGACCCATTTGTCATCTTTGGGGATTATGATTATCTCTATTTTATTCTCGACAAACGACCGGATGTGCTTCCGTGGGCACCGCTTTCACCAGCACCAGCGAGTACCCCTGGGCTACAAGCAAAACTTATAGCAAAGCTCAAAGAGAAAAACGTGCCATATGTCTTTGTCATTCCGTATCATCCTGACAAGATATTTTTTTCCGGGAAACGTCCCGAGGAGCTTTTGGCGTTTATCGAGAAAGAATATACTGTGAGAGGGTCGCTGCCGATGAAGGGAACACTGTATGTCAGAAAATAATTTTTGGCTTATCTGTGTGACGTATAAACCGAATATCGCGTCATTACAGAAAATAGTTGATCTTTTTCGTGAAGATCATGTCGTCATAGTCGATAATTCTGATAATGATACATTTTTCGGACTTAAAAAACATGAGAATATGCTCATTGATGTGTCATTGTACGCATCATTTAAATCATGAAGTGTTATTGCAGGGCATCACATACGACACTACTTTTTCGATCAGGATTGTATGACATTGTTTGGTGTACCTCTTGCGGTCAGGTCAGGACTGAGGTGCGGGCGGGTGTAAAACAGAGAGGTTATTACAAGGAAGAAGATGTCCGGTTTTACATCGATCATCAGGAGATGTTCCGGTCGTTATTTCGAAAACTCCTTGGAAATGTATACAAAATTGCACCGAAAGGAAGATTGTTGGAAATAGGTGCGGGAGTGGGACTACTTTTGGATGAAGCAAGAAAAATAGGTTACGCCGTTATAGGTTTTGAACCATCCAAGGCCTCGGTTGTGGCAGCCAGGAAGAATTTCGGGATTACCCTGATACCAAGAGAATTTCATAAGTCTGCCTTTCTCAGAAGTCAAGGGAGAAGCCTTAAAAACATCGATATCATCGTTATCAATCATGTGCTGGAGCATCTGAAACGACCGAAGAAAGTCATTAGTCTTTGTGCGGAAACGTTAAACAGAGATGGCGTGCTCGTTATAGGTGTACCGAATTTTCAAAGCTTTATGTGCTGGATAAAAAGAGGAAAGTGGCAGTCGTTAGTCCCGTCGCAGCACCGGTGGCAGTTTAGCATGACGACGTTGGATCAATTGGTTGTGCCTCATGGATTCCGCCGCGTTGCGGTATCATACGAAAATCATGACCGGTCTATCCATTATTGGTGGAAAAGGCCAATTTATGAACTACTGGACCATGTCGCGTTATTGACAGGACACGCGGAAGCGATACTAGTGATTTATAGAAAATTATAAATAATCAAATAATCCAATAATCTAATATACAAATATGAAAGATCGTAATATATATTTTATAATAGTAACGTTTAAACCAGACAAAGATGCATTGCGACGGTTACTAGAGGTACTGGAAAAAAAGCAAACGGTGATTGTTGATAATACTGACAATAATTTAGGATACGGTGGAGGAGCGAATGTGGGGATGAAGACGGCATCTGATACAGAAGCCCGGTGGATGGTGTTAGTTAATCAGGATGTTGCACTTACGAAGGAAGGTACGATGAAGTTTATCAAGATACTGAAGGATTCTGAACCAGGGGTCATTGGGCCTGAAGCTGGTACGTTGGACCACAGGCACTGGACGACGGTGCTAAATTCAAAGTCTGGCCTTGTGCGTGATGATAGAGTTTTATATATTTCTGGATCGATGATGGCGATTCATATAGATGTATGGAAGGCGACCGGAGGTTTTTTTGTACCATATTTTATGTATTACGAGGATGCGGACCTGAGTATGAGGGCAAAGAATTTGGGTTTTCCATTAAAACATGTAATTATTGAAGGATTCAGTCATAGATCGAAGAGAAGGGTAAAAGAAGATACCTGGATTCCTGATCCCTCATTCGCCAAAGGCTACGGAAGGGCACGGCGGGTCGGGGATGACAGTCAAACGAAAGAGTATTATTTAGCGCGCAATCATCTGATGTTCGTCATGAATTTTGCACCACTTCAAGTGAAAATGCTGGAATTTTTTAGAATTCCTATACGTATGTATCGATATGCGAGAGACAAAAATAGGTATGCCATGCGTGGTATTGCAGATTTTCTCCTCGGGAAGACTGGAGAGATGGGAGTTGCAGAGTGATTATTGGTATCGATGCCGGTGCTTTGTGTGTGAAGGATAAAAGACTTCGGGTAGGAGTGTTTACACTCCTTCGATCATTAGTGGTTGGTATTGCAAGGATTCGTCCGAGAGATACTATACGACTCTGTGTGTTTGAAAACATCGATTTAGATGTGACAAGAGAGTTTTCAAAAAACGTTGAAATTCGAATCCTCCCACGATTTTTATTTTCGAAAGTTCAATTGTCACTTTCTTTTTTACTTGACCCATGTGATGTATTTTTTGGAACAGGTCAGTATGTTCCTCTCGGTGCCCCGCATGCTATTGGATGGATATATGATTTAGGATTTCTGGATCATCC
>JBBTTM010000083.1:14632-17652 GCA_038064255.1 Patescibacteria group bacterium
TATTTTCTTTTTGTCGGTGCGTTTAAGCCGGGAAAAAATATACCATTTCTCCTACGCGCTTTTTCTCAAGCGGTTAAGAAAGGATTAGAATCGGATCTTTTCCTTGCTGGGAGTGACAGATGGATGAGCGAAGATATTGAACAAAGTATAAAAGAAAAAAAGCTTTCCAAGAGAGTATTTGTAAAGGGATTTGTAGATGAAGGCATATTACATTCTTTGTATGCCGGTGCGACAGCAACCCTGATTCCGTCTCTCGTCGAAGGGTTTGGCTTTCCGGTAGTAGAATCGTATCGAGTTGGGACTCCAGTGATAGGATCAAGCGCGGGATCGCTTCCTGAAGTGATTGGCGAGGCAGGGATATGCTTAGACCCCACGGATGAAGAAGGATTTGCGCGGGCACTTCTCGATTTTGAAAAAAAAGAAATTCGCGAAAAGTATGTCAAAAAAATTCAGCTGCAATTGGAGAAATTTACAAGAGAGAAGTTCGTCAAACGAGTTTCTGAAGTTATTGATACTGAAACAAAATTTAAAATTTAATATATGTCATTGCGAGGATCCGCCGGCTGGCGGAGACGCGGCAATCTATTGAAAAAGTAAGATCGCCACGCCGTAAGAACGGTCTCGCGATGACAGTCGATAAGATATATGAAAAAAACTAGTGTTGCTATAGTTCGGGGTGCGTTTCTTAATGCGTACGAAATGCAGTCGTTTGAGCCGCTTGTGAATCGGTATGATCTCACGGCTTTTGGGTCGTATACCTCGTTTCAAAATAAATTCAAGTTTCCGTCGAAAATACTATATTCTCCTTTGGATGTTCCAAGTTTTCCATTGAAGATGCAGATATTCAATAGACTGTTGATTGATGCACACTATCTGTTCGGTCTTGAAAACGCATTGACAGGATATGACTTGGTCCACAGTGCAGAGACGTATTATCGGTATACCCAACAGGCACTTGACGCAAAAAAATCGGGAAAAGCGAAAAAAGTGATTGCGACGGTACTTGAAAATATACCACACAATAATGAAGGAATTTGGGGAAGAAAAGAGTATAAAAAAAGAAGCAGAAACGAACTTGATCATATCATCGCCCTTACACATAAGACAAAAGATGCACTTGTTGACGAGGGTGCTTACGCAAAAAAAATTACGGTGATAGGGCATGGGATAGACGTGACTAGATTTATTCCGAAGCCACACAAAAAAGAAAACAAAAATCCGCTTGTTGTTCTTTTTTCAGGAAGACTTGAGTACGAAAAGGGAATTGAAGATGTTTTAGTTGTTGCGAGAATGCTTGCGTTTGATGACCGGTATAGAAATAAGCTCAAATTTCAAATTATTGGTGATGGATCTATGAGCGCACGGGTGGATGAAGTAATAAAGGAATTGCCAGAAGGATTTATAGAACGAAAACATGTGGAATATACAGAGATGCCACAAGTATATATAGAGTCTGACATTGTACTTGCACCAAGTAAACCTACCAAGACTTGGGATGAACAGTATTGTACAGTTCTTCTCGAGGCGCAGGCGATGGGTCTCCCAATCGTAACAACCAGAACCGGAGGAATACCGGAGAATGTAGGAGACGCAGCGATTTTAGTAAAACCAGGTGATACGAAGGCGATATTTGAAGGAATCCGAAGATTTGTCGAATCACAAAGTTTAAGACTCGAATATGGCAAAAAGGCACGCTCAAGGGCCCTTCGTGTACATGATGCACGACTGGTTGCAGACAGGATTGCAGAAGTGTATGAAAAAGTTCTTTCTAGTTGAGGAGAAGTCTGTAGACGATAAGAATCGAATTTATAAGTCCAAATCCCAATGGAATAATATATAAAAAATATTTCATTCGTTTCATCTGAGAATGAAGTTTTTCAAATAGTGAAGCCATCCCAAGAGTTAATATAGGTAGCATGCTCACAAACATCCGTCCGCTAAAAGATGCGCCCTGCCACCATGTGCTCCAGCTGCCGACGAGAAGAACCTGTAGACTGAATACGAATAGGATGGTCCATCGGAATTTATGTGATATCTTTGATGAAAACCAGAGGCCGATACATCCAAAAAGTGCCATAGGTGTCCAGAGAAAGAGGCCGTTGTTTGGAGAAAAAAGTACCTGAGGAATTTGGAATAGTGAAAGCATAAAGCCTTCTCCGTTTGAAAGATATGGACTGACAACAGATCCATAAAGTAAAAACCATGCGACAAGTTGCGGTAGAAAACCGAAAAATATACCCAAAGAGGTAAACAGAATAGTTTTTTTTGTTAAAAAAGGCACAAGAAGCAGAATAAAAAGTATATCCTGAGTACGCGTAGAGGCCAGAAGTCCGACTATGAGCCCAGAAAAAAAGGTTGTTTTATTCGATGAGAGAAGTATGGATATAAGTAGTGCAGAGAGAAAAAATGAAATGCTATGTGAATTGATAGGATCTATAGATCCATAGAAAAGAAGATTTGTGGCGAGAGCGAGCGACAAGACTGAGAGGATAGATGAGAATTTAGAAAAATAAAGATTGAGAGAACGATAGAGAAGAACTATGCCCGTCAAGACATATAATACCGAAAATAATCCTGTGATGAATTGATATATAAATCCGTATCCGTCTTCTCGTACGGCTGTATGAGTTATCAAATACCAAGGGGAAAGAAGGAGAGGGAAGCCGACGGCGTATTTATTTCCGACCACACCCGCATGAACGAGCGGTTGGGTGACTGAGTAATGAGCATATTCGTTAGCGAAGTTGATGTCTTGGTCTATGGCGACGGATCGCATCCATGAATAGTAGAAGATTCCATCCCCGTAAACGGTTTTACCCAAAAAAATTGCATGAGCTGTGAAAAGGAAAAGATACAATATTGCTATACCAAGAAGGATTTGAATAGGAGTGATTTTATTTATCATACATCTAGATAAATACTAAGATTGCCACGCCGTTAGAACGGACTCGCAATGACAGACTTTAATGTAATTTACATCTATTTGCATGGTACAATAAGATCATGATTTCTGCAGTAGT
>JBBTTM010000084.1:0-9986 GCA_038064255.1 Patescibacteria group bacterium
CAGTTCCTCCTGTGGGTCCGTTTGATCCTGTACCGCCGGTTGAGCCGGTAGGACCAGCAAATCCTGTACTTCCAGTTGAGCCTGTCGGTCCAGCACTTCCTGTAGAACCAGTAGATCCGGTTGAGCCTGTTGAACCCGTGTTTCCTGTCGGACCACCGCTTCCAGTAGCTCCAGTGTTACCTGTCGGACCCTGAACTCCAGTTCCTCCTGTGGGTCCGTTTGATCCTGTACCGCCGGTTGAGCCGGTAGGACCGGCATTTCCGGTAGCACCGGTAGTACCGGTAGGACCGGCAAAACCGGTAGATCCGGTTGAGCCGGTAGATCCGGTTGCGCCGGTAGATCCGGCAGCACCCGTGGCCCCGGTTGAGCCGGTAGCGCCGGTAGAGCCAGATGCTCCTGTGGAACCACTCGGTCCGGCAACTCCCGTTGCTCCTGTTGGACCGTTTACTCCGGTCGCACCAGTCGAACCCGAAGGTCCTACTGTGCCAGTTGATCCGGTTGGACCATTGCTTCCAGTTGCTCCAGTTGAACCGGACGATCCTGTCGGTCCAGCGACACCTGTCGCACCTGTTGAACCTGTCGATCCCGTTGGTCCATTTGCACCCGTAGATCCGGTTTCACCAGTCGGTCCCTGAACCCCGGTTCCACCTGTGGGTCCATTTGATCCTGTGCCACCTGTTGTCCCTGTGGGGCCTGCATATCCTGTTGCACCAGTTGTGCCTGTCACTCCAGTAGATCCGGTAGGACCGTTAGCACCGGTCGCACCAGTCGATCCGGTCGAACCTGTACTCCCGGAAGATCCAGTTGGTCCGCTAGCTCCTGCTCCTCCGGTGGCGCCTGTTGAGCCTGTTACTCCGGTCGATCCTGTCGGTCCGCCGCCGCCGGTGGCACCTGTCGGTCCGGCTCCGCCGGACGCACCTGTCGGTCCGGATGTTCCTTGGCCTCCTGTCGCGCCGGTCGATCCCGCTGTGCCGGTCGTCCCTACAGCTCCTGCCGAACCGCTGGAACCTACGTCTCCAATAGTTCCGGTTGGACCAGTCGGACCGGATGCCCCGGAGGACCCGGTTGAACCAATCGCGCCGGTTGTACCGGTAGGGCCGCCGGAACCGGTTGATCCCGTACCGCCGGCTATTGCTTTTACAGATGAAGAAGCACCTACGGAAGAACCCGGTGATGTAACATTATTAGATGTAGAGCTCGTATCAGATTGCCCCGGTGACGCAGCGCGGGATGGGAGTGTGCGTTCATTGCCGGATCGTATGCCAAAAATCTGAAGTGCTATTGAACCACCGCCTATTAGAAGAAGAAGTAAAAGTAGTGCAATAGCAGACCATGGTCCGTATTTTCTGAATTTAGACCGAGTATCTGCATTCTGAGAGGGTGTATCTTTTACTCCGACAACAAGAGTATCAGAGGCGGGGTCAATCGTCGTGTCAGCCCCAGTGGTGAGCGGCACGGTCGATGCATTGGTATCTACAGGTTGATTTTCCGTGAGTGTCGGACCGACTGCTTGATTCCAATACGGTATTGCTGCGGGCGGTGTTTGGGTGTCTAGAGCATCATTTGTTTCTTGTGAAGCCGTTGGCATCGGGGATGCAAACGGGACAAAGCCTCCGGCGAGATTTTCATGTGCCCCTGGTACTGCGTGCAGGCTCGAAGCTTCCTCGGGAATGAGAATTTTTTCCGGTGCACTTGAAAGCGCATGCGTATCGGACCAATTTCCAAATGTCTGTACGGATGAAACTTTCTTTTCAATTTCTTCCGCGGTAAACCCCTGGTCTTTCAGAAGCGACTTGTACGCTTCTATGTGGTCAGGCGTGATGTTTGGCAGGTCAGACATAGAAAAATTAGATATTTTTTATCGATCCTTTTTTAAACCACGCGAAAAATTCAGTAATGTTTACAAGGTGTGTTTGTATCTGTTCTTTCGAAAGTCCGGATTGGGAAAGGTGTTCGGAAAAAGGCGTGAGATTTTCGAGATTCGTCCATGGGGGAGAATCATAATTCTTTGGTTTTTTAATATTTGCGACAAAAGCCGCCGGGTTTTCCCTAATCCATCCGTAGGCGACAGAACAACGGAAAAAAATACGAAGCGCCGAAAGCCGGCGGTTTATTGTGGATGCAGGAATGGATAGGTCACCGAGGCTTTTTTTGTATTTCTCAATCGTTTGAGATGATATGCCGGAGACGAGCTCGACGTGTGTGGTCGCACTGTTCTGCATGAACTCCGGCTCATGTTGTACCCACGAAAGAAAATGGCGGATATCGGAGCAGTATTCTGTTTTTGTTTTTTTTGATGCACCATCAGTGTCAAGAAATACGCCAAAAAGCGAGAGAAGCTGGTCGACTAGCTCGAGAAACGGACTATTCGATTGGTAATTCAACGCATTAGTCATTTTTAGGGCCGTATAGTGCGAAAATTGTGATAATGCATTCGAGTTATCGAGGCATTAGGTCTACATTAGGTCTACATTAGGTCTATATATACGCGTATATATCTAGTAAAAACTTTATTTCCGCACGTGTCAATAGGCATATTTAGGAAATAAAGAGTAGCTTTGATTGAGTATGTATATGACGGGAATGTACGGAAAATAAAGGATTGCACGAATAAACGCATAATAGAAAGACTTGTATTATCAAGATAAAAAATATATAGTATCAATAGAAATTGTATAAAATATAAAAGTAATCCCCGAAAGTCAGAAACATATACATGAAAAGTGCGTAAAAAAGTAAGAGTGTATTTGGAGCGTACTGGCGCAACTTATATGGTATACGACTTATAGTAAAGGTGAATAGAAACCTGTAGTATGAAATAGAGTATGAAAATAATGTAAAATAGTGAGATGAAGGGGTCGGGTGTGTGAAAAGTGCACACGTAGGCACAAAAAGATAGAGACACGAAGCTACTGTAGCAGAGAGAGATATAAATCGATATGTCTCATCTATCTTGTTGTGACAGAATAAAAAATAAATATAGGCTCAAAAAAGCGACACCAACGAATCATGGTTCGTATGGTGTATCTCATCGCATGCTTGAAACGGGGCGTAAGGTCAGAGCAACATTTCCGTGTGTTTAGCACTCATATTATTAGAGTGCTATATTAGGTTTATATTGTCAATATGCTCTGTATGAGAATGATATTTTTTCATTTTAACCCATAAGAATTCAAACTCCTTTTGATTTCTAGTGTCTGTATGAGTATAGTACTAGCCTCAGAGAGTTATACGATATTTATGTGTATGCATGTGTCTTCTGAGGTAGTGTACTGACCAGTATTGTCACGTTATTGTTAAAACTGTGTTATTTTGGGTGGAAATGTGCACTTCTATTATATACTGAAGGAGAATATGTATCTTTGGATTGGCAGAACAGTCTTATTTTATATTGTACATATAAATTATTACATAGAGTCCTGTAATATGTTTCTTTTTTATTTCTGCGTCGGATGAGGAGATACGGTATTCACATTGTTATTTACCGCTTATTTCCGTTATTCCCGATAAATAGAATACGGTAAATAATTATTCCTGAATTCCATGCGGAGAAGTGAGGGGATATGCGGTATAATGTAGCGGTAATCTAACATTTCTCGCAAACATGCGGATATACTTTATACTGAACTTTTGCCTCAAAAGCTCCATTGATCTTATAGTAATTTCTTTTGTGTGACAGAGTATTGAAAACAGTACATGCAATAGGTTTGAATATATTTATTTTTGTGTCTGGTGTTTATTTAGCTTCAGAGATACTTTAAATATTTATTGGCAGAATTAGTAGACGAGTGCTATGCCTTTTTTTAGTTGATAGTATGGTCTATCTAGACATCCCAATGAAAAGATTCTGATACAGTTTTTTTCATCGGACGAACATTTATTGTGAATTTTTTTTATATAAACTTAGAATATTTCACATATCTATTTTGTCGTTTTCTTATCATTGGTTGTTTGATGGGTGTCTCATAGCTATTTCCGCAATTTCTGAATTTAATTCTATTTTTTCTTGAATTTCTTGAAAAGTAGGTACGTGGTCGGTATCGACTTTGATATAGTGAGCACAGTAAAATTTAAAAAAAGGTGCCGGAGAAAGATTCGATTCGCTAGTATGCGAACTCGCCCGATCCTCCCCGGCACCAATTGTGACAGTACTTAACTTAACTTACTTACTTACGAGCCATATACCGGCAAGAAGTAATCCCAATCCTCCTATCTGAGTTAGGCTTATTGGTTCTTTCAAAAATATCCACCCCAACAAAAATCCAACAATCACGGTACCTCCAATAATCAACGGTATACCTATTGTTGAATTTAGCCCCCTTGAAAAAACATAGAAACTCGCGATTTCCGCGAGTCCCACCGCAATTCCTGCAATTACCGCCCACAACACGCTTGACGTTGTTGCGGTGAACGTTTGGCCATTGAGGCGAAGCATTATAAGTATGGCTCCACCGACAATTGCGGCGACTACCTGCAGTATCACAGCCCCTAAAATTTGGTGAATCCCTCCTGATGCCATTTTAATAAAAAAATTGTAGGATCCGTAAAGTCCCCCTACTACGAGCATCGCGAACACTATGTCTTTCATTTAGTTCTCCTTATGATTCCACTCGCACCCCGTGGGTGTGGGTGGACTATAGATGTTGGACTTTCTCTCATCAAGCCAGGGCGATGGCTGATGCCTCTTTTGATTTTAACGAGCTCTTCGAACTTTGACGCTCAAATGCATCAAGCTCAAAGTGTATATAGTTTTAGAATTGAATCTAAAAGTATTTACTATCGGATAATATCACCTGAATATAATATCTGTCGAATATGTACAACAAAAGGTCTTGACATACCGTGGTATTGAGGCTAAAATAGGTGAGTACGACTTGTTGTACAAGTCCGACAACATAGTAGAATCCATCTCAAAATCTCAAGAATCTCTATTGTTCGAACAGAGTGAGAACTTCTCTCCGCCCCGCTATCTGGCGGGATCGAAGCATAGGTTTTGAGTAGCTTCTCTATTATTATGGAAGAATTATTTACCCGCCCCGGACTGGATGAAAAGGAAACACACGTATTCCTCGTGCTCGTGCGTCTTGGGGCCTGCCCGGTGAGTCGGCTTGCGAAACACGCGAGGCTCAACCGTTCGTCGCTCTACACCATACTTCAGCGGCTTGAACTCGCGGGATTTATCACATCTTTTACCCATAGCGGCATCAGGCATGTGCAGGCAGTGCCCATAGGAGAGCTTACGGCGCTACTCAATGACAAAGAGGATGCGCTTGCGAGCACAAGGACGATGCTTGAGAAATCCCTTCCGGAGCTAAGTGCGCTTCAAAAAACCAATCCTATCACCCCAAAGGTGCAGTTTTACGAAGGAGTGCATAGGGTAGAGATGCTGTACGAGATGGTGCTCAAAGAGTCGTCGTTCCGGTCTTTTTTCCATCCCGGGAGGGTAAAGGCCATAATGCCGGAGTATTTTCACAAAATCCCGGAGATGTTGAAGAAGCGAAACGGTCGAGCTAAAGAATTATTGGTAGCATGTAAAGAGGCGCTTGAATATCAGGATGCGCACTCGTCTGACAGGCATGAGATAAAGATATTTAATAAATCAATTGCATTCTCATCCGATACAATAATCACGAAAGAAAAGATTTTTCTCGTAGGCTACTCCCATGAGGATGCCGTGGCTACAGAAATCTGGAACCGCGAACTCGCTGATACACAAAGAGCAGTGTTTGATATGGTGTGGAGAACTATCGATAATGATCGTTGATATCAACTATTTCGACATCGTCGGAGTTGGTGATAAGGAAAATAGCACGGTATTTTTTATCTACTCTAAAAGAGTACAACTTGAGATGCTTTGGTTCAAGAATTTCAGTATGAAGCGATGGGTGTCGTCTATTTGAGGTAAAAAGAAGAATTTGTTTGGAAACTTTTTTATATATACCGTGTCGTTTGGCGTACGAGACGAGGTCAGGACGAAGTGGCTTGATGTTCATATACTGAGGATTTTTTTAATCCTGATATGACGCTATCTATAAATGCATTGCTGTATTTTCCCGTTTTAGCAAGATCCTTTTGTACTTCTGGAAGCGATCGGGGAGAGAATGTTTCAAATTGCAGTTCTTTTGAAAAATACCGTCTGATGAGCGCACGGATAAATTCAGAGCGTGTGGCAAAGCCCTGCTTTTGTGTTTCGCTGTCAACCTGTGTTGCGATACGGGTTGGTAGTGATATGGTAAACGTACTCATACGCATATTTAATACTTTTTCTTATTTGTTGTCAAGTAGTTGACACCTCATGTATGTATCGCATACAATATTTGTATATGATGACCATCAATATTTCCCTTCCCAAGACTATGTATGAAGACGCCAAGAAGGCGATCGCGGCAAAGCGGTATGCGTCAGTGAGTGAGTTTATCCGTGATGCGCTTCGAGATGTGTTGTATCCTCGGGTCACAGTCAATGGTTTTACGCCGGAATTTGAAGAGAGGGTTTTGAAAGCGTCAAAAAGCCCCAAAAAAGATGATCTAGTCTGGGATGGGAAGGGGTCATTTACTGATTTTGTAAAGAAATTCGGACGGTAATATCATGGTAAAGATGAGAGTGCATGGGGAGTATCAGAGGTCATATACAAAACTTCTTCAAGATGAACCCGGAATTGAGTCTTTGGTTGATGCCGCAGTTTCGTATTTTAGAAAAAATCCAAGCGATACTCGCATAGCAAATCACGAGCTTCATGGAAGATTGAGAGGGAAGTGGGCGTTTTCTGTCACCGATGATATCCGCATCGTGTATGAATGGTTAGGAAAAATGACTGTACGGTATCTTGCTATCGGCAAACATCCAACGGTATACCCAAAATCCCGGATTGGAACATCCTAAAGTGGTTTTCCTCCTTTGCTCTCTTCGTCGTATTCATTATAATAATGGGAACGTATGAAAGACTCGACTGATACAGATCGATCAAAAACTCAAGCATCAGCCCGCCTTCTCCGTCAGCCGACGGATTCGGCGAGGCAGGCCCGCTTTGATCACAAAGCGATAGAGGCAAAGTGGAGTAAGATTTGGCAGGAGACAAAGATAAACGAAGCCCCGATCGGAGGATCGGGGAGAGATCCTTCGGCGAAGCTCAAGATACGGCCTCTGAGGCCGTACTACAATCTCATGATGTTTCCGTACCCATCGGCCGAGGGGCTCCACGTCGGCAACATGTACGCGTTCACCGGAAGCGATATCTTCGGCCGCTACATGCGAATGAAAGGCTACGACGTCTTTGAGCCGATCGGCCTGGACGGATTTGGCATCCACAGCGAAAATTTTGCGCTCAAAATCGGCCGCCACCCCATGGACCATGCGGTGATTACGGAGAAAAACTTTTACGCTCAGCTTTCAAAGATCGGCGCGATGTTTGATTGGTCACGGACCGTTGAGACGTACAATCCAGAGTACTACCGCTGGACGCAGTGGCTGTTTGTCCAGATGTTCAAGCAGGGCCTCGCGTACCGGGCAAAGGCAAACGTAAACTATTGCCCGAGTTGTAAGACCGTTCTTGCCGACGAGCAGGTCATTCCTGCCCGCGATGCTAGCGTTCTACGCGTTGCAGGCGGGGATGGACTGTGCGAACGGTGTAAATCGACTGTTGAAAAGAAGGCGCTCGAGCAGTGGTTTTTTCGGATCACGAAGTACGCTGAGAAACTTTTAAACAATCTTGAGAGTATGGACTGGACGGAAAAGGTCAAAATAGCTCAGAAAAACTGGATCGGGAAAAAAGAGGGGATAGAGATTTACTATCCGGTGAAAGATACAAAAGAAGAGATTATCTGCTTCACCACGGCGCCGGTAAATTTTGGCATGACATTTATCGTCATATCCCCGGAACATGAATTTGTGCAGAAGATCCTCCGGGGCGAGGTAGTAGTGTCAAAGGAGAAGCTTAAGGAGATTACCTCGTATGTCGAAATGTGTGCGAAACGGAAAAAAGACGTCGGGGAAAAAGAGAAGACTGGTGTCGATACCGGACTTTTGGCCACAAACAGAGTGGCCGGGTGGGATGTGCCGGTGTGGATCTCTGATTTTGTCGTCATGGAAGTAGGTACGGGCGCAGTGCAAGGCTGTCCTGCTCACGATACTCGCGATTTTGAGTTTGCCCAAAAGTTTGGACTACCGATCAAGCGGGTCGTCGTAGGAGAGGACGGCGATATGTCCGACGTTGATACGATCGCAAAGGTGATAGTCCACGGTATGAACGGCACGATGGTCAACTCTGAATTTTTAAATGACCTGCCGTTTGAAAAAGGATTACAGGCGACGATGGACTTTGTCGAGAAAAAAGGGTGGGGGAAGCGCGTCTCTACCTATCATCTCCGCGATTGGCTCATCTCCCGGCAGCGCTACTGGGGGCCGCCGATACCGATGATTTACTGCGAGAAATGTGCTGATGGTAAAAAAGGAGAGCAATTAGATATGCCAGGGTGGTACAGCGTGCCGGAAAAAGATTTACCCGTCGTGCTTCCCCGAATTGAGGATTATAAACCTGGCGATGACGGCATAGCTCCTTTGGCCAAGCACAAAGAGTTTTTTAACGTCGCATGCCCGTCATGTGGCGCGAACGCGCGGCGAGAGACAGATGTGTCTGATACATTTTTAGATAGTTCGTGGTACTTTTTGAGGTACCCCTCAGTAATACAGGAGAAAATTTTGCTCGCAGATGAAAATATTCTCGATACGCAACGAGTGAGTCCAGGGAATCTCGATAATAATATTTCAACTTTAGATAATAAAAGTTCGAATATCAACAGTACTAAGCTCGGGGAGCGATCTTCGAATATTTTATCTGCTCGCGACACAGAAAGAGTTTCCTCGCGTCCTCCGAATGCTCCATGGGATCCGGAGATTACGAAAAAATGGTTACCGGTTCAGATGTATACAGGCGGGGCGGAGCATAGCGTCCTGCATTTACTGTATTCTCGGTTTGTGTGGAAAGCACTGCGAGATTGGGGATACTTGGATTTTTCCGCCAGATCCGCCCAGGGCGGATTGGGCTGGGACGAGCCGTTTTCCACCTTTTTTGCGCATGGTCTTGTGATAAAAGATGGGTCAAAGATGAGTAAATCCAAAGGTAATGTTGTCAACCCGGATGAATATATCGCGTCGTACGGCGCTGATGCTCTGCGCATCTACCTTATGTTTATGGGACCGTTTTCTCAGGGCGGTGACTTTCGCGACAGTGCGATGGAGGGAGTGAGCAGGTGGCTCAATAGAGTGTGGAAGATCGTGATGGGTTCAATGACCAAATCCCGATCACCAATGTCTGAAAAGGTGCAAAAGGCACTCAATAAACTCGTGAAAAAAGTCGGGGAGGACATGGAGCATCGCCGCTATAATACCGCAATCGCGTCTATGATGGAGTTCACCAATCTCGTGGCACTTGAGGGGGGGACAGTGACAGAAGATGAGGCAAAAGTGCTCGTCAAACTTCTTGCTCCGCTTGCACCACACCTGGCAGAAGAGATGTGGGAGAACTTAGCGAAAAGTGAAAAGCGAAAAGTGAAAAGCGAGCAAGAAAAAGAGCAAGGAGTAGTGCGAAAGAATAGCTTTGCGCTCTCCGTTTTGCGCTCTCCGTTTTCCTCTTCAGTCCATGTCCAATCCTGGCCGGAATTTGATGCGTCTATCCTGGCCGAAGACGAGGTGACGGTGGCGGTGCAGATAAATGGGAAAACAAGGGCGACGATCGCAACGTCACTTGTAAAAATAAAAGAAGAATCTGCGTTTGTATCGCTTTGCCAAAACGATGCGCGTGTGAAAAAATATCTCGATGGGAAAAAGATCCTCAAAACCATCGTCGTCCCCGGCAAACTCGTCAATTTTGTGATTGTCTAGTTTCTGTTCTCAAGATTGAATGAGCACCCTCCTGCAAGAACTACTGCAAGGTCTGGTAATATGTCAATACATTTTGTGCATCTGCGGTAAAAAAATATTTACTCTTC
>JBBTTM010000085.1:0-6070 GCA_038064255.1 Patescibacteria group bacterium
ATGGGTGGCAATCTTCCACAATTATCACTGCGGAAAGGCCTGGCCTTATAAAATTCATAAAGATATCCTCTCCTTGCCCTTTCCTATAGGTTTTATTACAATCTCCCAAGATTCAAGCAAAACGTTGCCTCGGAATCAAAAAAATCGTAGCACCTTGGCAGCAAAACAATGGATTGCTCTTGTTAAGAGGACAAGCGCAAAAAAACAACATGATAATTCGATTCAAGTATAAAGAGGAAGATGTATTTCGGCTTGATCTTTCAAGCGGCGCGAAATTAAGCGATGCACTGACCATGGCGATGAGAACTGAGAAACTTTCTCGCGATCTCGATCTTACGCGCTTACATGCAAAGCGCGAAAATGAAACAGTCATGCAAAATACGCTTCTCGCGCATGGAGACTTCATTACGCTTTCGTAAATAGTAACCTCGAGCGAGTAGTGTCATTGCGAGACCGTTCATACGGCGCGGCAATCTGATTTTTACATTTGCAAAATAGCTGCGCTTCAGTGCATCTCGATGACAACGTCGCATCTGCACTAAAAAATTCACCCGTGTCGCTCGGATTTCGCATATCGTATATGCCCAATCACCCTCTTCGAGCGACACAGTTTTTTCTCTAAAGATATTCATTAACTTGTCAACTGGCGGCCGATAGGCCACGACTTGACAAGTTACGAGGCTAAACTTCCACTTTTTTGGCTAAAAAAGGCAAAACCTTGAAAGGTAAACCTTGAAAGGTTCAACCTTTAAAGGTACTATCAAACTGTATCATATTTCTCTCATTCTACCACCTAAACTCTTAACTCTTTAATATCTCTCTCTTCCATGTCACAATATATCCACATGAAACGCCTCCTCACCCACCCCATCATCGTCGCTCATATTCTACTCATCATTCATCTTGCAATCTTTTTACTTGTCACTATACATCCATACCGTATATCCCCACCGTACCGATCGCCGGTCATGCTTCGAGGACATCTTGTATACACATCGCTTATTCGCCAGGCAAAAGAGGGTGCATGGACCGTACAGATACCCCATACTACCCGCGAGTCACCGCAAGTCTACGCCCATCTCTTTTTTGTATTTTTAGGAAAAGTCGCTTCAGTTCTCGCCATCGATCCGCCCATCATGTATATGATGGCGCGTGTCGGAGCAGCCATACTTCTGACATGGGCAACACTATTTTTTGCCATCACGATCTTACCAAAAGCTACTCAAACCCTTGCGATTCTTTTTGTCTTAGGACTTGAGACCGGGCCAAATCTGCTGTCTCTCGGAAAAGGATTGTGGAACATCCAGCCGTCGATCTTTTCCTACTACTCTCAGGTTGTCTCCTATCGCCACTTCGGTCTCCCGCATCACACCACCGGTGAAGCCGTCGGCATACTCTTTCTCACATTTTTTTATCTGACGTATCAAAAACCCACAGCTCGGCGCATCCTCGCCGTTGCCCTCACAGCGCTCCTAGGCACCACGATACTCCCGCCATACATGTTGGTGCTATTTATGACCGTTCTCCCCATCTGGGGCATCCACGCCGTTCTCAATCATAAGGTAAAAGAATATGCCCTTGGAATCATGGCGAGTATTCCGGTGGTCACCGGCATGGCAGTCTTCATGAAAATGGAATTTGCCAAAGGCATTCCCTGGAAAGACTTTAACCAGGTCGAAAAAACCTGGGTGACAAACTTCGACGCGTTGATAAACTATATCTCCTCCCTCCTCCTCTTTTATCCAGGCATCATCATGCTTTTACTATCAGAAATAATTAAAACAGGTCTTACGCACACTGTCATCGCGAGGATAGCTTGCCCTGAGCGTAGTCGAATGGGTGGCGATCTTCTTTACAAAATTACTGCGCCAAATGAATGGCTCGCAATGACAAAAAATTGCTTTATGTTTATAAAAAGAAATTCAAACAATTCAATACTCATCATGCTTCTTATGACAAGTATGATGCTTATGCCTCTTGTCCTCCTTCCGCTCACAAAATATGCCTGGTTTCCTCTGGCAAACTTTCGCATCATGGATGGCTACACGTATTTTCCGGCCGGCATCCTCGCCGCCATCGGACTATCAAGTCTTCTTGCAAATATTTCTTCTCAAAAAATGAAAAAAACAATTCTTCTCCTATCCCTTGGAATCTTATATCTTACATCTTTCCTTCTAACATCTCTCTACACCCGCCAAACGCTGGAAGAACAAAAAAGCATCTGGACCAACGTCTATCCGCTAAAAGATGAATGTAACGCAATCGCATATCTCGACACATTGCCAAAAAATAGCGGCGTCATGGTCATGAATTACTTTGGCGAAATTATTCCAGAATACGCGCATGTCCGCTCGTTTCTAGGATCCACACCCGCATATCCGGATTGGAACGAACGATATTGGCTCGGTGTTTCATTGTATACCGGAAAACTCTCAGATAAAGAAGCGAAAAAAATACTCAAAGACAACAACATAGAGTATATTTTTCAGGGTTCAGATGAAAAAAAATACCTCCAAACCGAAGAATTTTACCCAAACCTCCTCACTCCCATCTTCTCCTCCCCCGGGGCGGTGGTCTATAACATTAAAAGAGACTAGCGACTGGAAACTAGCGACTGGTCTTCAAGGCCAGGCCTTAAAACAGTTAATCCTGAGCGAAGTCGAAGGAGCTTGGACTCGCAGGTTGAGTCTTACGAAATCTCCTTGAGGGAAAAGGCCTGGCCTTATAAATCTTCGCACCCACTAACTCTTCTGTCATTGCGAGTCCGTTCTTACGGCGTGGCAATCTTCCAAATCAATCTAATGTCCCATAAAAATTTGACAGAGAGAGAGTCAGTGGTTTACCATCCCCTCCAGAGTCAACACCTATCCACACGCGGATACCAGTGATACTACTCTATCTTCATTATTAGCACGTTTACAAGGAGAAACATCTCACTAGATATTCAAAAAAAAACACCATAATACGCTCCATTTATCCGTCGCAACTCTTAATGTTATAAGGTAAATAAC
Source organism: Patescibacteria group bacterium (assembly GCA_038064255.1). Taxonomy (GTDB): domain Bacteria; phylum Patescibacteriota; class Microgenomatia; order UBA10105; family UBA927; genus JACREM01. The sequence continues at coordinate 3,012 of JBBTTM010000085.1, forward strand.
TATGTCAAATCAACCACAAAAACGAACAGTAATACACCTTGACCCGTATAAAAAACGGCGAGATCAGATGTTCGATTTACTCCATAAAGAAGGATTCAGTGTCGTCTCCCTGCCTTCCCTGTACAACAAATCTTTGGAAGATGTAGACGGCACCGAGAGTGAACCGTTGATATTCTTGGTTGCATTAAGCACTGACACAAGTAAAATCGCAAGTGGCGCGCATGCTTTCAATAAAATCAATGATGAAACTGAGCATCACCTGATCATCGCATACGCGACTGTCAACCTGGAAGCCCGAGCTCGCGAATCAGGCGCGAAGCAATTTGTTTTACTGGAGGGCGATCTGTCCGTGCTCGTGAATGCCGTAAAACAATGGACATAATTGTTGCGACCCAGTGATTTGGATAGTGCCGATGAACCTGTAAGAGTACAATAATCAAATATTTTAGTGCGGATGGAGAGATAAAAAATGGTGTCGAAAAAAGACAATCTCAAAGGTAATTTCTTTGTCATTGATATTTATTATTCAACACCACCCTCTCCTCCGCACGCAGTTTTTTCTCCCAAAACTTTTCAACTTACTTCCGGCTCAATGAGTCTATTCTCTATAAAAATAACTTGTCAACTGGCGGCCGATAGGCCACGACTTGACAACTTCCGAAGCTGTTTTTTCACTTTTTGGTACGCTTCCTCCCCTTTCCACCACGTAGGAAGCAACTCAAACGGCAACTGCGGATCGTCTTTGACGATTGAAAAAAATCGCAGCAAATCCATCTGACCTACCGTTTTACTCCCAAGTATTTTCAACCACGCATCATATCGTTTACTTAACTCCTCAATCCCAAACACACGCACCACCAACGCGTACACATCTTCATCCCCGATCGACCCATCTTTGCCAATATCCGATACGATAATCATCCCTCCGAGCGCATGTTCCTTCACAAACGAAGAAAGAATTTCTTTCGGATTATATGGCGTCATCCAAAGCGAATCCTGAAGCCTCGCACACCCGATCTGTTTTAAAAACCGGTAGAGTATCTTCCGATCGTTCTTTTTTGCTTCCGGCACATCATATGTCACAAGACGTAATCTGCCATCCCATGATCGTTTTTTCTTGTAAAAAGGAACTATTTGCGAAAGTCGTTTTTCTCCGCTTTTTGTTATCAAAGGAACAATATTTCTCTTTTTCGCGTGTTTCACATATCCTCGTCTCCGCGCTTCGGCGATCCCCCGTTTTATGACATCGTAATTTACAGAATACAAAAAACTATCCGCATTGTTTTGTGCCCGCCAGTATGCCCCGCTCCCCGACTGCGGTATGCCAAGAGACGCAAAATATGCCACGTACCAAAGAGATAAATCGATCACCGTCCCAAATACCCCTTCGGCCATCTCAAGTACCTTTACGCTTACATCTTTCGAACTCTTCTTTTTCATCTGTCTCCACAATAAATCTGATTTTAAATCTTGTCAACTGGCGGCCGATAGGCCACGACTTGACAAGTTACGAGGCTAAATGTTGAATAATCATTCTACATGTGGAATAAATACTGCGCTATCTTAGCGATCCGGGTGGCATAATTTCCAATGCGGGCATTGGTCGAATATCCTGAATCATTAATTGCAAGGCTTTACCATCCGCTGCATTACCCAATGGAATAGCAAATTTCTCCATTGGTGTAAATCCAGGTTTCAATGGACCCATACCACTCGGACCTTCAAACTGTATAGATTCTATTGATGTATTTTTATCAGGTGCTGATACTTTTCCAAGAAATGTCATACCATCTGTTCTAGTTGTTGAATGCTCATAGATATTACTATGATCACCCATCATGTCACGCGCCTCAATAATTGCATCAACTTTCATCTCATCAAATAGCTTTGGATCATATCTCTGAACTATTGCGAATCTCGAACCTACTGAATTAAATGTGTGAAAGTAGGAGCGCTGGAGTTCTGGTGGCCTACCTGGTCGCTTAAAATAAACATTTGACTCTCTTTCTGTAAATCTCCCCCCCCTTGGGTCTATTTCTCGTTGCAAAGTAAAGGTTAATGTGCTTTCATTTTCTTCGCTTGACATAAGCCTCCTAAATATTGAACAGTACTATTTGATTTGAATATCTTAATAATAACATATTGATAGCTCGTTTGACTAAAACTACGAAATCGATTTTCGGAGGAAAAAATAGGCGCTCCCAAGGAGTATGACGCAGTAGAGCATCATCCCGACTCCGAGAGATTTTAGTGTAAACACTATCCCCTTCTCTTTATACACAAACCCCAAAAACTTTCGAAGAAAAAATACATGAATCCCCAAAAATATTCCTGCTCCAATGCAAAGAAGCACTATCGCCTCGATCATCGCACCGCTTAATACTTCCCCCTTTATACTGAATACTATGAGTAAACCAAGGGCAATCCCCGCCGCCCATACCGCAAACCCGACAGTCGCTACTCCGGAAAGTGCGGCCAACGTCTCCCACATGGTCGTCGCGACCGGGTCAAATTTCCGTCGTTCGCGATACATCCGCGACCAGTAGAAACTCCGCCAAAAATACTTTCTGGCAACTTTAAAAAATCCTTCAAATTCATGATGCACGCGTACATCATCAGCAAAAATTATCGCATATCTCCGGGCTATTCTATATGTCATCTCCACATCTTCCATCTGCCGAAATGCCTCGTTAAATCCGCCGAGGCGCAAAAATACATCGCGCTTGAGAGCGGCGATACGGGTCGAAAATAAATAATAGTACCCATCCCGATCCCGCTCATTCGTCCAATAGCTCCAGTCACGAAGCGCTTTAAATTGCGGGAAGAAATCCCGCGTTCTCTGATGTTTGTCCCATACGCCGGTCAGAGCCGTCAGGTCGTGATCATGTTCAAATTTTTCTGCTATACGCGTGAACGTGTCAGCATAGACTTCTACATCACTATCGAGGAATACAAGTACCCGACCTTTCGCAAGTCTCGCCGCCGCATTTCTCGCCGCCGCCGGCCCACGGTTTTTGTCTAGTCGAACGATCCTTACTTTTAAACTTTTCACTTTTAAC
>JBBTTM010000086.1:0-20778 GCA_038064255.1 Patescibacteria group bacterium
ATGTCTTTTTGCTGGAGAAAGGGAATAAGAGATTTTACTTCCTCAAATTTTCCGGTATTTCCGGTGATGAAATAGAGATTCATGAATAAAGTATAGCAAAAATATTTTAATTAATTACCAAGTGTAAGGTTTTTATCTTTTTTTCTTTGCTCCAGCCTTTAATTTGTATTTCACGCTTTAATGCGTCGGATTTTGTATTGAATTGTTCTATATGTAGGATCTTTATGACTTTATGTGATCGTGTATATTTCCCGCCTTTTCCGTTTTTGTGATCGAGAAATCGTTGTTCGGGATTGTTTGACGCTCCAGTATAGAAGCTACCATCTGCGCAAAGGAGAATATAGATGAACCACATGAATGAATAATATCAGATAGTTTGCCTTCGGCAAGCTCAGGGCCAATAATATTATTAATATGCACTTCGGCTCGTCAGCATTTCATGCTTTCTCGCTCAGTGCCAAGTACAAAAAATGCGACCTTATGGTCGCATTTTTTGTACTTGGTTGCGGGGCCAGGAGGCGCGCCTGGTCTAGAAGATTATGCTTTTTGTATTCTCCCATTACTGAGAGTGTCGGACTATATCTTCATCCCAAGTTAGACTTGGGAGTCCAGCGTGTAGTCTCTACGGATAAATTGTCCAGATTTATTAAGTGTGCTCATTTTCATCAAATAATCAGATCTTTCTTTCGTGGCCTGAAAACCTGATCTAATTGATGCCTTTGAAACAAACTCATGCATGAGTATTGCCTGCTCTTTCTTTCCTATCAGAAAAGGGAGAATAACATTGATTAACTTTAGGATTGAACCATAATTTCGAATATCTATTCTCTCCAAAATTCGAGTTGTTGAATTTCTTGGATTTTTTAGTACGAACTTAATCTCTAGTTCTTCCAAAATATAAACACATTCATTGATAAGAGCAAGATTGGAATTAGTTATTGTAATATTGGCAGATGCGGATGTAATTATATTTCCATTTTTAGATTTGTTAGTGCGTCTAAAAATAGAAAAACAACCCTCTCCATCTATTATCCCAGCTAACCAGGCTAATTTAGCATCCTGCATATAGTCAAATAGTACTATATGCAATAAATCTGTCAAAGTACTTTCCTCGGTATTGTCCCTTTGTTTCTAAAGTAGGAGTTCACCGATATAGCTGAATTCTATCCAGAAATTACTCTCTGGCAGGCCCATATTTAAGCCTTCTGTGCTACTCTACACTACCCCGCGCTAAGAAACGTAAAATCGTGTTTTGTTCGTCACGTTTCTTGCAAGAAACGAACTTTTGTTATTATACGTTCATTTGTGAGATCAGTCAAACTTGAAATCGAACCCAATCTAGAAGATAATATACATATATGGCAAAATCAAAGCTGCGTATACAGGCTCGCGAACTGCGAAATAATGGTTTAGGCATTAAAACAATATCATATAAACTTGGAGTTTCATCAAGTACCGTGAGTCTTTGGTGTCGAGATATAGTTTTGTCACCCGATCAAATTCAATTGCTTCAGAATAATTCTCGCAATCCATATTTCGGAAAGAGAGGGGAATATCTTCTGAAACAAAGACAAGCAAAAGCAGATAAGATAAAAAAGTTTTTTCAGTTGGGTGTAACTGAAGTAGCAGAGTTGAATAAACGAGAACTTTTTATCGCAGGCGTGGCTTTATATTGGGCAGAAGGATTTAAAAAAGATAATCTCATGGGATTTTCCAATTCCGATCCATCTATGATCCGATTCATGATGCGATGGTTGAGAGAGGCGTGTGAAATCGATGCAGACCGATTACGATTTCGGTTGGCCCTAAATGATTCTTTTAAAACAAAGACAAAGATTATCGAAAAATACTGGCAAGAATTACTAGGAGTGGGTAAGAATCAATTTCAAAAGACGTTTTTTCAGAAAGTTAAATGGCAAAAAATATATGAGCACCCTGAGGAATATCACGGGGTATTGAGGATTAGGGTAACAAAAAGTACGGATCTATTACGAAAAATGCATGGACAAATTGAGGGACTACGGAAAAACGCCTAGAGTTTAAATTTTGATTTTTTGTGGCCCCGCAACATATGTTTAAATGTAAGTATGGAACATATAGTAATTAAACCTTATGACAACAAAGATAAAGCTACTATTTCTTTAGTGCTCAGTTCTGTGGGATGGACTACGTCTCAGATTGAGGGACAATTGGATTCTCTACGGAAACTATCATCTTCGATGAAGGATAAAGTATTTGTGTGTGTTTCCAATAGCAAGGTTATTGGGTATATTTCAATTGAAATACATACTTGGAATAATCTCGCACAAATACATGGTCTTCTAGTAGATTCTTCGCACAGAAGAAGTGGAATTGCCTCTCTATTAATGAGCGAGGCTGAAAAATTTGCGAAGAGCAAGAACGTAAGGGGCATTTATGTTGATACTCCTGCAAACAATACAGCTGCACGAAATTTGTATGAGGCTTTAGGATTCAAACAAGATTACATGATGACCGAATACTACGGGGAAGGCCAAGATGGTGTAACGTATCTAAAACTGTACAAAAAATAAATTTTAATTTTCTCCTGGCCCCGCAACACTTCGACTCGCTTTGCTCGCTCAGTGCGAGCCGAACCACAAAAATTCTTACATTAGTGGGTATTTTTTGTTGAGTGAGACCTGAGCCACCCAGCGATTTCTTTGAGCTCGGGTTTTTGGTTGTCTACGTGCACCATGAGGTCAGCGCCCTCTTTTGGTTTGGCTTGAAGGTGATATCCATTGAGCCAAAGAAAACGCTTGGTAGTCGACCATGCTGTTCTTTTATTTCCGTCTGTGAATGGGTGATTCATACAGAGCGACTGGAGCAGAGAAGCGGCTTTAAGCCAGATATTGGGATAGAGACTTTTTCCGTTAAACGTTGCTTTTGGTCGTTCGGAAGCAGAGTGGAGGAGGGAAAAATCCCGCACGCCTCCTTTTCCAAGGCTTAATCGTAGAATTGCATCGTGGAGAAGATAAATTTCTTCAATATCAACAAATTTGGTCATGTTATCTCGTTGCAAGATCGTTCAGAAGTTCTTTGTCCTCATTGAGTGCCATAGCAAGCCATGATTGAAATTCTGTATCTGTAGCGCGCTTAGATTTTTGTGCCTGTAATTTTTTAATCGGTGAAATCGCAATAAGATTGTGATCATCAAGTGATTCAACAGTTACTTTTTGTCCAATGTGTAAGTCATATTCTTTGGCAATATGTTTTGGGATCGAAACGACCATGCTGTTACCTGCTTGGAAGATTGTTTGTGTTTGCATATGTACTAACAATGTTAGTACAAAGAATGGGAGTTGTCAAATGCTTAGATAATAGGTTCTAAGTTTTGGAGTTTTCGAAAATATTATCATTAATTTGAGCTTAATTTGGCTTCTTGTTAGCTAATTCGAACAATATTTGCATTCTATCTACAACCATTTCAACTTCATCAAGTATTCCATCATCAGGAGCAATTTTCTTCCCCTGCAAAATATAGTTACGTGCCTCGTTGAAATTGTTCGCTCTCATTTCCAAAACTGCCAAATCGGCATACACTTGATTATTTTTAGGATCTGCTTTTAACGCTAGCTCCATGAACGCTCTTCCCGCCGGAATATCTCCATTCATAAATATTGCCCAACCGAGAAGATGATAGATTTTTGGATGTTTCGGAGTTAAGCTGTCAGCTTTCTGTAACATGGTAATTGCATCCTTGAAATGTTGAAGTTTACAGAGAACATCTCCTAATACATAATATACTTCGGGATTATTCGGATCGATTTCAAGAGCTTTAAGCAGTAGATCTTGTGCATCAGTAAATTTATCAGCTATGAGTAACTTTTCTGCTTTACGGACAAAGGTGTCAGATTTCATTTTTTTCCAAAAGAGTCAGGAATTCTCGTGGTGTCACTATTTTAATACCCTTATATTCTTGAAACGGAAAATGCTTCGCATTTCCCGTGACTAAATGAGTTGCCATTCCCTCTTCTGCACACGCAAGCACAATATTATCATCCGGATCATCTGCTAAGACACCTAGAGTAAGTCTTCCACTGGTCTTATACGCTCTATCATTAACTTCCTGAATATACTCGTAGTTTTCTTGTGTGCTCAAACCAGTAAAATGCATTATTTCAGGTCTTTGTAGAACTTCTCCATATTCCGAAATGAGCTGAGGTGAGACAACCATGACAAAAACCTGATTCCGCCAATGGTTTATTATTTGAGATGGTGAGCCAGCGCTTATCGTGCCGCCGGAAATAAATACATTCGTATCAATAGTTGCTCTATACACGTTTTGATTGTCGAATTTGCTTTACTGTATTGTCTATGGCTTGTTCAACGTCTTTTTGAGGAAATTTATTAGTATTTGCTCGCGCTTTATCCATTAGAGTAAAACCTTTATCCCATTCTTCTTTTGTAAACTTTGCTGCAGGATTCATGATTTTTTTATAATCATCAAATGTGACAAGAGCAGCGACAGGTTTTCCGAATTTAGTAATGACTACTTTTTTGTCGGTATATGTTGCTTGAGAGACAAGATCAGAGAGTTGATCTCGAACGGCTTTTAACGGTAATGTTTGATTCATATATGCCTATTCTTTCTGCTTGCTAAGCATAGCAAATAAGTAGAACTATGTCAAGAGTTTAAACTGTTTAAACTGTTTCAATAATTACAACTTGAATTTTAATATGGGTTATGATCGTTTTAAATCCCGCAATAATGGTCAATTAGTCTGTTGAGACGGTCTGTTGTAAATATATGGTAGATAGCATGTACTTCGTTTTTGTTATCCTAAATTTTAGAGGAAAACGTTCTTTTTCTAGCGACCTTTACTTTCATGTTCCATACATGGAGAAGTGTATACTTGAAATATGAGGAGGACCTTGCCAGTTACAAAGAGATCCTGGGACAGGAAGCGACTGTTGGCCTTTGGAATCCCCGCTGTCCTCATCCCAGGACTGGCTGCGGCAATGATGCTCGGATGGAATCCGACGATGCTTGAATCGGTAAAAAATTATCATGCAATAAAAACTATATTCCCGTCGAACGGAGTCGTGGCGCATGTGACAGATGGAGATACCTTTGAATTGCACAATGGGGTAGGCGTGCGCATGATCGGCATCAATGCACCGGACAGGGGAGAGAAATTATTTACCGAAGCCACTCAGTTCCTTACACTTGAGATCCAGGGGAAGACGGTGTATCTCGAATATGATCGATATCAGGACGATAAATACGGAAGAATTCTCGCATGGGTATGGACGGGGTGTGAAAAAATACCAGCTTTTCTTCCGTCTGACTACATGCATCTTACCTATAACTCGTCACGGGAAGGACTTACAGAGAACCCAGAAGGATGCAAAAAAGGGACGCTCGTAAATGAGGAGATGGTGAAACAGGGACTCGCATCGTTTACGCGATATAAAGAGAGGGGGGAGCTAAAGTACGAATCCCGTATTCAAGAGAGCGGGATGAAGTAGTAGGTTTAGCCTTGAATGCGTGAGTATTGACAATACAATTGTATCATTGTATGATAGTATCATGAACTATATAACCACCAATATTCGTATACCTGAAGATGATTATCTTCGTCTGAAACAGGAGGCGGCAATGCTTCGAAAAAGTTTGTCTCATGTTGTGCGTATGCGCCTTCGAATTACTGCACCCAAGAGATTAGATAGGGCAGAACGACTTCTTGAAGAAACCGATGCTTTTGCAAAAAGAGTGAGCAAAAAATTAAGCGCTATAGATAGCGTATCTGTGATACGCAAAATGCGAGATAGTCGGTATGGCAAAAATTATCATCGTTGATGCATCAGTCGTTTACAAATGGTTAATAGATGAACCTGGCGAGGAAACAAAGAGGGCTCGAAAACTTCGCGATCGGTACAGTCTAGGAGAGCTTGAGCTACTCGTTCCAAATTTGTTATATATTGAAATCGGAAACATATTGACATGGAAACCGTATCTTACGACCTCAGATCTTCATGAGGCATGGTCACTCCTCCTTTCGTATAAACTCCCTGTGGCACCAATTGATGCTCAGTATATAGAAAATGCTATGGATGTAGCCAGGATGTATTCTATTTCTCTGTATGATTCTCTCTATGTGACGCTTGCGCAGTTAAAACAAGGTGAAATGATTACCGCAGATAAAAAATTAGTGAGAGCGGTAAATAAATCATTTGTACAACTTCTTTAACCTATTGACAGAATACTATTGTACTAGTATACTAGTATTTATCCATGAAAACCGATGGCTGGCGAAAAGAGTTAGTTGATGTAATAGTGGGGATAAAAAATCGCCAGGAGCTTTCGACATTTCTGGATGGGATACTGACGCAGGGGGAGATAGTCGAGATCTCAAGAAGGCTTCAGATCGTAAAAATGCTGAAGCGGGGGATAGCTCAGCATGAGATTGCAGAAAAACTTGGCGTCGGGGTCGCCACTGTGACGAGAGGGTCAAAGGAAATACAGAAGGGAAATTTTCATCAAATATATGAAACAGAATAAAAGCGTAGATCAGAGTTGGCAGAGCCTTCCAAATGGGGAGGTTTGTCTTGTGATGGATTAGATACATTTAATTGATTGCATGATTATGAAACCTCCAGAGATGGAGGATTTTTTTTGATGGCTCGTTAGCAAGTGAATTCCTATTCACGAGCTTATGAGCCGATCAATCCCGTACTCGCGCCCTTTCGACCTGCCTCGCCGGCAAGGCGGGCGCGTGGCCGTAGGCCTCGGGAGAAAGTAAGCGTAGTACTGGGATGATGGTTAGATTTTTTGTAAGAACATTAGGTATTTGCACCTAACAGGTTTTACAAAAATCGCACTTTAACAAGAGAAGGATGTGAAGTAGTTTTCGGTTCTGACGAGTTCCGCTAGAAAGCGAGACTGGTCTGAGGTGAGTACCTCTCGAGGAGTCCAAAAATGTTTTTTTGGATTAAAAATTTTTGCACGACCTAGCTAAGGAGATTTGTGATGAGTGAAAAGGTAAGTAAAAAGCGAATTGCATATCGGGTTCTATCTTGCATTTTTTATGTGTTGGTGATCTTTGCGCTGATGACGGATCAATTTCGCACAGTGCTAAGTGTCATGATTGATGTCATGCAAGTGTTCGGCGCTGTCGGGCATGTGATAGGCTTATTTACGATAATAGCGGTCAGTATGTTTATGGCAGCTGGTGTGCTTGATAGCTTGCCGGTAACGCATTGTAGTGTTTGCAAGGGTGAGGGCGGAGAGTGTAAACATTGCCACGGATCGGGTGCGGAGCCGATTGAATTAGATTTTACAAGAAGTGGTTGGTAAGTTTTTCCTCTGGAGAGAAGGTGCGAATGCGCTTTCAATATTCACATCGTTTCGCATCCTTCTCTCTCGTTTTTTCGGGTTCATAGTGTAATTGGTAGCACAAATGTTTCCAGAACATTTAGTCTAGGTTCAACTCCTAGTGATCCCACCAAGCCCCGAATCGTCTGGGGAATAGGCAAATAAGCAAATAAACAAATATACAAATAAAAAATATGAAAAATATAAAAAATTCACTGGAAGCACTAGAACGCTTTTTAGAAGGGAGCGGGATGGTACGTGGATATTTCCCGTCAAAGATTGGGATGTTTGACCTGATAAAAAAGAGAAGGCCGCTTCGAATTTTCTATGGTGAGTCGTATGACATGCTCGGCATAACAGTCGATTCTCTGAAATATTATTTTTTCCTTGCGTTTCTTCATAGGAAGCTAGAAGCGTGCGGAGTGAGTGTGGAATCGACGGTCGTGATAGCTGACACGGCATCAACAATCAACTCATCGTCCGGTGATGCTAAAAGGGTGCTTGAGGAAGGAAAAAAAAGATTGGAAATCGTAAATAAAATTATAGAAGTTTACTCTCTCCCCATAAAAGTACAGCTGATGAGTGAGATTTTTAAGGATGATAGTGTACATGAGCTAATCCAAAAAGTACAAAATATTGTGTCAGATTCAGTTGAGATTCAGCACATGCTTCAAAAGACTGTGCTTCAAAATCGCATACATCAAGAGAATAAAATGGTATATAGATACGCAGCAGAGGCGATAGCAACCGCACTTTTATTTGATCTAAAAATCGGTCCACCGCGCGAGAGGTTTTATGATGAAGCTGCGACAGAAATAGCACAGAAATTAAAAAGAGATTGCTATACTGCGCTCTATCTGACGCCAGCGTATCCGTTGGGACTTGATTTTATGTATTTTCTCTTGCATCCGGAGATAGAAGAATATGGACTGACGCCGTATAAAGCGGGGAGCAACAAACTGGAAAATAATCGAATTATTCTTGGCAGTACTCCTCTGGAGCATCTATATGAATTAATCGATACATCGTTTCTACCAAAGAAAGAAGGACTTCCGGATCCGGTTGGGGATCTAAAACATGTGTGTAATTTAGCAGGATATTTTTTAGGAAACAATGTGAGGGATTTTAATAAGGGGAGCGACAGCAAGCAGGTAAAAAAGTTCTACGCTGAGTATATTCATGTACAGATGAAAGAGGTCTTTATATGAAACTTTATCCTGAAGAGTACAAAGAGAAACAAAACATTGCCCGCAAGCTTTTTCGATACTATTCGTATCAAGCGAGAAAAAATGGATTATCGGATCTTGGCAGAATTATGGATTACCTACCGGAGGAATTCATGTTTCGCGCTATGCGACGGGGATTTGCTTTTGCTCATATGGAGATCGAGCCAATCATAGAATGTATCGCACATAAAAAACCATTTACCGTCGTATCGGGTCTGAACCCATCTTCGTCACTTCATCTCGGTCATAAAGCGCTTTTTGATATGCTCATTGATCTGCAGAGACTGGGTGCTGATGTGCAGATACCACTCACGAACGATGAATCGTATATCGACGGGAAAGTTGCAGATATTGAAGTGAGCAAGCGTATTGCGATAGATGAGATACTCCCTGATATTGCTGCACTTGGATTTGCACCGGAACAGACAAAGATATATGTCCTAACGGAAACACCGATAGTCTATCGGTTCGCCATGAGTATTAGTCGCCTTGTGACATACGACATGGTGCGAGCGGTGTTTGGGAAAGAGTCACTCGTAAATGTAGGACAGATATATTATCGCGGTGTCGTACAACTTGCACAGATATTACTTCCACAGACCCCAGAATTTGGGGGACCAAAACCGACACTTATTCCAGTGGGCATAGATCAGCATCCATATATACTTCTTGCCCGAGATGTAGCCAAAAAACTTGGCATGATCCCACCGAGTGAACTTGTGGTGAAATTTCAGCCCAGTCTTCTGGATCCTGAACAAAAAATGTCCGGTTCAAAGCCGAATACTGCGACATATCTCAATGATACAGAGGAAGAAGTACGAAAAAAAATATACAGAGCCTATACAGGCTCAGTAAGTTTGCTCTCTGAGCATCAGGAATGTGGTGCCATACCTGAAATATGTTCTGTATTTATGCTGCTTTGTTATCATCATCCGGATGATTTGTTTGTCAAAAAAATACAGGAAGAGTATGTGAGTGGACGGATGACGACGAGTGAGCTAAAGACGATCACAGCGGATTTTATGGTTGATTTGCTTCGCAAACACCAAGAAAAACGAGAGACCATTTCAAATGGTGATATTGAAAATATTTTATTAAAAATATGATTAATCACGAATACCCAGATAATTCACAGGTAGGAGGTACGCCCGCTTTTACGATAGAGCAGGGTGTGGTTTGGTGACGAACTGAGACCAACAGTTTTAAACGCAATAAAAGGATTGGGGATGCAATATGAAATTTTTGATTATGGAAAAGAAAAAGCGATTGAAAAGAAGGACGCTTCATTATTTATAGAGAAAGTTCGCGCAGTAGGTGATCAAGCGCTAGGGCTTGGGCGTACTAAGAGTAGTGTAATTCCTTCAGAAATTAGTTTTTTAAAACCTTTTGTCGCACCATATGAGCTATGTCTCGAAGAACCAAAATTGGTTACAGAGATTGCGCGCGATGGATTGGTAAATCTTCTAGGGGCTGGAGTGCGCCTGGGTACATTGGACGCAAGGGGAAAGATTTCTCTGCAATCTGTGGCCATACGAACAGTATTTGGTGCGACAGAAGATATGCCAGTGCGAGCTTTGAGTTATCTGTTGCCTGCTTTGCACGTGCTTGAGTCTCTACGAAGAAGTGGAAAATTTTCTCATCTTCCTCAGGTCCAATACATAAGCATGAGCGAGAGCGGAAAAAGAATAAATAATCTTAATCCAGGAAAAGTTCAGAAGCAGGAAAATCTCCTCGCGGAGATAGGCATGAGATACATTCAACGATTTTATCCAGAGCTCATTAACTTGATTGTGTTTGCAAATGACAGTACATTTTTAGAGAATACAGAAGTGGTGAGAAATAGAGATTTGTTAATGACTGGGTTTCCGGCTATACCTAATCATCCTTATTACATGACTGTTTCTGAAGAATTGGAGAGCAAGCATAGGGCAATGCCAACTGACTATGCCTTGCTTCACCCATTAGTGCACGATATGCGATATGAGCTTGAGCCTTTTTCACCCTTAGTTAAAGATCAGTTTCTGAGAGAAAAGCCTGATCTTGTGATAAATATTGGTGGTCAATCAGAAAAGCTGTTTTATGGTGCACGGAGTATGTTCCTAGAATCAGCAAATGCTGAAGGGGCAGATATACCTATTGGAAGATCCGTTCAACTTTTTACAAAACATAGAATTCCTCCATATATGTCAATTCTAAGTGAAGGAGTGAGACTTGGAGACATTCATGTAGACGAGGCATTGCACAATTCTCAAATAGTTGGTTATTTTGCAGAAGAATTATTGAGAAATCATTCGGAAAATTTTTTACTTAAACGTGAATATGCGCCTCTTTTTCAGGATTCAGGAGAATTGAGACGTTTTTTCGAAGATGCGTCAAGGCTGGGTAGTACTGCGGTATAAAGTATTTGATACAATAAAGAAGATTTATGACACTTAAGCAGAAAATAGAATCAATACTCAGGGATAAAAAATTGAACTATACGTTAATCCCTCTACCCGAGGACATAACGCTTGATGTGGCGTCACACGCGAAGTTTCATAAAATATCTCTCTCACAGGCTATGACGACAATTTTATACAAGACAGAAAAGGGGATAATCGCTGCGGTAAAGTGTGCAGATACAAAGATAGATGAGGACAAATTAAAGAAACTCGCGGATGTGAAATCCCTCGCGTTTGCGTCCAAGGAGGATTTGAAAGCACTGGGAGTTGAAGTTGGAATAGTCCCGCATGTTGGTCTTTCAGTTCCATATTTTATGGATGCAAAGGTGCTGACGGTCGGAAAAGCATATGGTACTGGTGGGACAACGACACTTGGCATGTGTATGAATGCGGCTGATATACAAAAAGCGAATGGTGGGGTAGTAGGTGAGTTTGCGTACACAGAATTAAAACTTGATGTGACAGGGAAACGATTTTTGTCCGGCATCACTCCATCAGGCGATGGGGCGCTTCATATTGGGAATTATTTGGGAGCGGTGAAGCAGTTTATTGCTTTAGCAAAGCAAAATCAATGTTTTCTCATGGTGGCAGATCTCCATGCTCTCACGACTATACAAAACAAAAAGCAGCTTGCGGGAAATATTGAGGCTCTGGTGCTCAATGAATTGGCACTTTTGCGTGGATTTTTGACGGAAGCGGAGTTTAGTAAAATTGTTTTTTTCCGTCAGTCTGATGTACCCATGCACACTGAATGCCAGTCGATACTTAATAATGTGACACCATTGGGACTTCTCAAACGTGCACACGCGTATAAAGATAAGCTACAAAACCCTTCGGCTCTTCGACAAGCTCAGGGCAACGCTTCGCTCAGGGCAGGGGATGTGATGGAAGATGACATAAATGTGGGACTTTTTTCATACCCGATGCTCATGGCGGCAGATATACTCCTGTATCAACCAGACCTTGTGCCGGTCGGGAAAGATCAGAAACAGCATATAGAGATTACGAGAGATATCGCTGAGAGGTTTAATAAGATCTTTGGGGGTCCCTCGACTTCGCTCGGGATGCGCAAGAGCGCGATATTTAAACTGCCGGAGCCGTATATTTCGGAAGATGTGGCATCAGTTTTAGGTACTGACGGAAAGAGAAAGATGAGTAAGTCTCTTGGGAACATCATCAGCATTTTTGAATCGGAAGAGACGATAAAAAAACAGGTGATGGGTTGCTACACCGATCCCATGAGAAAACATGCGACAGATCCGGGGCACGTAGAGGGGAATATGGTCTTCGCCTACCTCGATTTTTTCGCCTCCACTTCGTCCTGCGGAGCAGGACTTCGCGGGGCAGGGGAGTTATCAGAGCTCAAAGAGCGCTATAAGCGAGGATTGGTATCAGATGTAGAGGTAAAAGAGTATTTATTTTCCTGCCTCATGGAGACCTTTAAGCGTGCGAGGGAAGAGTATGAGAAATTGAAAACACATCCAGAAATCGTACAAGATATATTAAAACGTGGTCGGGAAAAAGCATTGATTGTCGCTTCAAAGACGATGCAGGATGTGCGGGAGGCGATAGGACTGTCGAATACTACCAATACTACCAATACTACCAATACTACCAATACTACCAATAAACAAATACTACCAATGGGGGAAAGTAATAGTGGCATCATAACGATAGAAGAGTTTGCGAAGGTGAAACTCAAGGTCGGCAAAGTGGTCGAGGCGACGAATAAAGAGGGGAGCGAAAAACTAATTCGACTTGTGGTGGATGTTGACCCCTCCTTCGCTTCTCACTCCGTTCGAGCTACGGCGGGCGAAGGAAAAACGATTGTGGTTTTTACCGGTGTACGCGGATACGGATATACGCCGGAGGACTTCCTTGGGAAACAATTCTTTTTTGTCGTCAATCTTGCTCCCCGAAAAATGCTTGATGAAGAAAGTCAGGGGATGATCCTTGCTATCGATGGTCAAGACAAACGGCCCATTTTCGTATCAGCCGAAGGCATGCCGATCGGGGCTATGATTCGATAATGCTGGAGGTTTGACCCGCCTGCAACGCGTAGAACGCTAGCATCGCGGGCAGGAGCTATTCTATCCACAGGACGAAGACGTCCATAGGATGAAGACACCGCGTCGGGTTGGTGCGAAATCTTGACAAAATACGTAATTCATACTAGTATGAAAATATGTTAGGAGCAAGAGTATGTTGGGAATCATAGTTACACCCATGGAGCGGGGTCAGATAACGCTCCCAAAGTCTGTACGGGAAGCGCTTGGTATCACCCAGGGGATGCCTTTAAATCTA
This sequence comes from Patescibacteria group bacterium, assembly GCA_038064255.1. Taxonomy (GTDB): domain Bacteria; phylum Patescibacteriota; class Microgenomatia; order UBA10105; family UBA927; genus JACREM01. The sequence continues at coordinate 13,308 of JBBTTM010000086.1, forward strand.
GTTGTAGAAGACGGTACGATAATGATAAAACCGCTTCACACGATGGTAATAGACTCTCCACGGTCGATAAAGCCGAAGGTAACTCGGAAAGAGTATGTGAAGATTCTCCAAGGAATGAGTCGCTCTATGGAGAAACATGGACCGCTTTGGACGAAAGAAGATGATGTGGCTCGGGAAAAAATGAGAAAGAAAGAAAAATATCTCAATTGGTAAATATTATGAAAGTCATTGTTGATGCTTCGGTAGTAGTGGACTATCTTCGACGGAGACAAGCTCATGACGAAAGTCTTTTTATCAAGTTTTCGCGAATAGGAACAGTGGTATTCTCATTGGTAACTGTTGCTGAATTGTACTCCGGAAAAAGTGCTCAAGACGAAGGATCACAGCGGGAATATATCGATAGCCTTATAGACGGTGCAGAGGTAATGATACCAACAGTAAAAACTGCAAAAACTGTCGGAATGCTTCGTGCTACGTATCAGTTGTCTCTTGGTGATGCGTTTGTTGCCGCGCTTGCCATAGAGGAAAAACTTCCCGTATTGACTGCTGATAAAAAAGCGTTTGAAAAAGTGAAAGTCGTGCGCCTCTTGCGCGACATTTGAGCCTAACCGTGGTATACTTTGCGCTACGATGCCATCCCAAGAGAAACAATCTCCACAAAAAAGCAAGAAGAACGGAAACGGACTCCCGAAAAAAATGGGGAAGATGTTTGAATTCCGTTTAAATTTGAATGCTAAAAATATATTCATCGGTCTTTTTGTCGCATTTCTTCTATTTTCCCTTTTTGGCAGCCTCGGTAATGCCGCAGGGTCTCTCAACGAAAAACCACTTTCGACTGTCGTGTCTGACGTAAAAGACGGAAAAGTGAAGGTGATAGAAGTAGAAGAGGGGAAACTTTCAATAGAATATAAAAACGGAGACAAGGCGACGAGCCGTAAAGAGCCTCAAGAGTCGATGCTCAAGCTTCTTGAAAATAGCGGCGCCGATCCAAAATCCGTAGAAGTGAAAGTAAAGGATTTAAGCTCGACGCAGTTGTGGCTTGGGATATTATCGAACATTTTGCCTTTAATTCTGACAGTCGCATTCTTCTTTTTTATCTTCCGCCAGGCCCGTGGCGCCCAGGACAGCATCTTTTCTTTCGGACAGAGTAAGGCCCGGATCTGGAATAAGGATCTGCCGAAGGTGACATTTGCGGATGTAGCGGGAGTAGATGAAGCCAAGAAGGAACTGGAAGAGGTGGTCGATTTTCTCAAAAATCCGGCAAAGTATAAACTGCTTGGCGCCAGAACCCCGAAGGGCGTGATCCTTGTGGGCCCAAGCGGAACCGGAAAGACGCTTCTTGCTAAAGCCATGGCAGGGGAGGCACACACCACGTTTTTTAGTATCGCGGGATCTGAGTTTATGGAGATGCTCGTCGGCGTCGGGGCAGCCCGCGTACGCGATCTATTTGCCCAGGCCAAAAAAAGTGCACCGGCAATAATATTTATAGACGAAATAGACGCCATAGGCCGCACTCGAAGCGTGGGTGCGATGGGCGGACACGACGAGCGAGAACAAACACTCAACCAGATACTCGTCGAAATGGATGGATTTGAGCCGAATGCATCGGTCATGGTGGTCGCTGCAACAAACAGAGGAGAGCTTCTTGATAGTGCGCTTCTTCGTCCCGGCAGATTTGACAGACGGGTCGTCCTGGATCTGCCTGATATGGCAGGACGAAAAGACATACTCGCAATTCATGCGAAAGGAAAGCCTTTCGCCGTTTCTGTTGATTGGGATAAGGTCTCGAAACGGACGGTTGGATTTAGCGGTGCTGATATAGAAAATATGCTCAATGAAGCGGCGATATATGCGGCTCGTATGAGTAAAACGGAGATAGACATGAAGGACATAGAAGAGGCGGCGATGAAGGTAAAATTGGGCCCTGAGAAAAAGAGGCTTCAGAGTGCACTTGACCGCAAAATGACAGCGTACCATGAAGCGGGTCACGCAGTGGTCTCGTACTTTAGCCCGTACCTGGATATCGTTCACAGAATAAGCATTGTTTCGCGTGGGATGGCGCTTGGATATACTCTCTCTCCTCCGGAAAAAGACAGACTTCACGAGACAAAATCACACCTCATAGACGAAATTGCGATGACGATGGGTGGGAGAGCGGCAGAAGAGGTGATCTTTCATGAGATGACGAGCGGTGCGTCCAACGACATAGACCAGGCGACACGGATAGCTCGGTTTATGGTGATGGAGTTTGGCATGAGTAAGCTTGGACCCGTAAACTTTGGGCCTGATCGTGATGTGACAGAGTGGGGAAAAGCGTACATGGAACAGCAGCCGATCTCACAGGAGATGTTGGCCGCGATTGATCGGGAAATATCAAAGCTTGTCGATACCGGGTATAAAAAGGCACTCGCGCTTGTGAAAAAACACAAGAAAAAACTTGATGTAGTAGCTGCTGAATTAATAAAGAAAGAAACGGTTGAGTCAGAGGAATTTGAACAACTGATGGGCGGGCCCAAGGAGAAGACAGAGTAATAATCCAATAATCAAATAATCCAATAGTCAAATAGTCAAATAATATGGGATAATTGGATTATTCATATGAATCGACTTGTTATAGTAGACGGGAATGCGATCCTTCATCGTGCGTATCATGCGCTTCCTCCGCTGACGGCACCAGATGGGTCAATTGTGAATGCCGTGTATGGGTTTATATCGATCATCATACGACTGTATCGAGAATTTTCACCAACACACATGGCTGTAGCGTTTGACAGGCCAAAGCCGACGTTTCGAAAAGAGATATTTGAAGGGTATCAGAGTAAGCGGCCGAAGATGGACGACGACCTTGCAGGGCAGATAGAAAAAGTGCATGAAGCAGTTCGTGCGTTTGGAATACCAATATATGAGATGGATGGCTTTGAGGCGGATGACATTATCGGCACACTTGTAAAACAAGTGTGTGATGAACATCAATCACCGGAGGTGATCATCGTGACGGGGGATAGGGATATCTTGCAGCTCGTTGATGATAAAAGAGGAGTGAAGGTATTTATGCCGACGAAAGGGATATCTGAGGGAAAAGTATATAGTTCGGCGGATGTAGTAGAGCGGATGGGTGTGCCGCCTGAAAAAATTGCTGATTTTAAAGCGCTTGCAGGAGATGCGTCTGATAATTATCCCGGCGTGGCAGGGATAGGGCCCAAAACTGCGATAGATTTACTAAAAGACGTGAAACACGTTGAGGATGTCTATCTTCGACTTGAAGATGGATCGCTTCAGGGTGTATCTGATGGTGTGAAGGAAAAATTGAAGAATGATAAAGCAAATGCGTTGCTGTCTAAAGATCTTGCGACGATACGAAAAAATGCACCGATATAGTTTGAAGAAAAAGGTGCACGGATTGAAGCCCTTGAAACGTCCGAAGTGATTGAGTTTTTGGAGACCATGCAGTTTCATACACTGTTGAAACGATTGCTTCGTGTGGAAGAGGCGGAAGAACCAAGGAAAATTGAAAAGAAGGTAGAAAAAAAGAATATAGGAGAGCAGCAGGCACTGTTTTAAATTTTTATGAAAATTGCACTCGTACATGATTATCTAAAAGAATATGGTGGGGCGGAGCGTGTGCTTGAAGTGATGCATGAGATGTGGCCAGAGGCGCCGCTTTATACCTCGTTTGTCGATTGGAAATCCATGGGGGAGCATGCGAAGCGCTTCCGCGGATGGGATATACGGACGAGCTGGGTACAGCGGTACTGGTTTATTAAAAGATTTATTTCTCCTCTGCGGTTTTTGGCGCCGAAGATCTGGGAGAGCTTTGATTTATCAGAATATGATGTGGTGATATCTTCGAGTGGGTGGTTTATGTGTCGGGGGGTGGCCTTGGCTAGCAAGCAAAGAAATAAGAACTCTGCTGAGGTCGACTTAGAAAATTTAGATTCGTCTTCAAGTTTATCTGTTGGCGCTGAGGTCGTTCGTCCAAATTCAGGAGTTCTCCGATCCCTCGCTTCCGCTCAGGCCCCTTCGGCGGAGAACTCGAATTTGTTCGATCTCCCCGCGCCACAAAATGCTTCATCTCTCGCTCGTGTCACCCGAATCAAAACTCCGCTTCATATTTGCTATATCCACCACCCTCCTCGTAATCTGTATGGGTATGCGACGGGGAGTGATCTGCAGAAATATTGGATCGTCCGCGTGTATGCCGCAATTGTTAATTTTTTTCTCCGGCAGTACGATTTTGACTCGGCACAGGCGGTGGATTATTTTGTCGCAAATTCCAAGGAAACAGCAAGACGGGTGGAGAAGTTTTATCGGAGAGACTCGGTGGTGATATACCCGCCCGCAACGCCTTCGCAAGCTCGGCTTGCGTGGCGGGCGGGCCCGCCGATCGAAGCCGTCAGCCGTCAGTCGTCAGACGTCAGCCAAAAGCGAGATTATTTTTTAAGCGTTGGGAGGCTCACGTATGCCAAGCGGGTGGATCTGGCGATAGAGGCATGTAAAAAGCTCGGTGTTTCTTTGAAAATTGTAGGGACGGGAAAAGAGGAAGAATGTCTGAGAGAGTTAGCTTCGCAAGGAAGTTCCTTGCAAACGAGTAAGATAGAATTTTTAGGCGGGGTGTCTGATGATGAACTGGCACAGCTGTATACCGGAGCCAGAGCACTGATTTTTTCAGCTCTGGATGAGGATTTTGGTATGGTGCCGGTTGAGGCCATGGCACATGGGACGCCCGTAATCGGACTTGCCCAGGGTGGGGTAAAAGAAACAGTGGCAGATGGTGTGACGGGAGTATTGTTTCAGGATCCCACACAAGAGTTGCTTGAGAAAGCGATGAAGCGATTTATGTCAATAAAAAAAGAGTGGCAAATTCTATGCCAAGAGCACGCGAGGAAATTTTCAAAAGAGAGGTTTAAAAAAGAGTTGCGCGCGTATGTCAACGATGTGTATAAGAAGCGCCATATTGAGGCTAATGTTTGACAAAATCCCGAGGGTAAAGTAGTATTGAGTGAATACGCTCAAAAAGCGTTATTTTTGCGGAATAAGGAGTGCTTGTAATGAGTATAGGGCCAGACACATTTGTACTTTCTCTCGGGGGCTCTCTTGTTTACCCCCCTACCGGTATTGATATTGAATTCCTTAAAGCGTTTAATGTATTTATACGAGACCAAATCTCCTCAAAAAAGAGGAGATTTTTTATAGTGGTGGGTGGAGGAGCGATAACGCGACAGTATCAGGCAGCTGCTCAGGCGGTGCGCGCTCATGATATAGAAAATATAGAACTAGATTGGCTTGGTATTCATGCGACGAGACTCAACGCCCAGATGGTGCGAACCATATTTCAGGATTTAGCAGACCCCCGGGTGATAAAACATTATGAGGTAATACTCAAAATCGATAAACCCATTGCAGTCGCTGCGGGCTGGAAACCCGGATGGAGTACGGATTTTGATGCTGTAACACTCTGCGAAGACTACGGGATAAAGTCAGCCATCAACATGACCAATGTTGACCAGGTATATGATAAAGATCCAAAAAAATATCCTGACGCAAAACCGATGGTCCATACTACCTGGACCGAGTATCGACGACTGGCAGGTGATAAATGGACCCCCGGCATGAATCTCCCCTTTGACCCCATAGCTTCAAGACTCGCAGACGAAAACGGTGTAACAGTAAAGATACTCAACGGAAAAAATCTCGAAAATCTCGCAAAAGCCCTCGACAATGAACCGTTTGTCGGGACGACGATATCCAATAGATAGGGTATGGTTACTGCGTTATGCGTTATGCGAAATGCGTAGCCTGAGGAATGCTTCCTCTCCCATGTTAAAATGCATTGATGATACTTTCTTCCCTTTTTCTTTCACATTTTCGAAGCTATAAAAAGCGAACATTTACCCTTCATCCGTCGCTTACCGTGATCGTTGGTCCGAATGCTATCGGTAAAACAAATATTCTCGAGGCGATCATGATGTGCGCGGTGGGGAAGTCCTTTCGGGCAGATCGCGAACAAGAGGTGATTTCATTTGGAGAAGAGCTATCGCGCATAAGCAGTGAAGGAATATTTGGTAATGATGTAGAAAAATTAGAAATTGTCATAACACGCGGCATCGTGTCTGGACAGAAGGCGCCGATGAAAAAATTTCTCGTCAATGGAGTCCCCAGAAGACTTCTTGATTTTGCGGGAAATGTGAAGGCAGTGCGGTTTTGGCCTCAGGATCTGGAGCTTATTACCGACGGGCCGAGTATACGGCGAAAGTACCTCGATAGTGTCCTGGTTCAGGTAGATCGGGAATACCGACGAAATCTGATGTCCTACGAGCGGGGACTGCGGCAGAGAAACAGGCTCCTGTTTTTAATATCCGAGGGAAAAGCGCAGAGAAATCAGCTACTCTTTTGGAATCAACTTTTAGTAAAAGCCGGAGGATATATCACTGATGCGCGGGCCGCATTTTTGTCTTACGTGAATGATCATCAGATCCAGTCTGTAGACCACAAAACGATTTATGATAAAAGTGTGATCTCTGAGCATAGACTTGAACAGTACGCGATGGAGGAGGTAGCGTCTCATACGACTCTTATCGGACCACACCGGGATGATTTTTCGGTAGCTATTAGTCATTCCCCCTTCGCTTTGAGCTTCGGAGGGACACAGCAGCCATTGGCTATCAGCTATCAGCTATCAGTTAACAGCAATTTAGAAGGTCAATATAAGGATGTGCATGCGTATGGGAGTAGGGGTGAGCAGCGGCTAGCAGTACTTTGGATGAAACTTGCGGAACTTTCATTTGTACATGAAAAAACACACGACAGGCCGATACTTTTACTCGATGATATTTTTTCTGAACTGGATAGTGATCATAGAGAATTAGTGTTGTCACTCATAGACCGACAGCAAACAGTGATAACTTCTGCCGAGGAGGATATTATGAAGATTGTGGGGAAGCGAGAACATGAGGTGATACGACTAGTGAGTAGTTCGTAGTGGGTAGTTGGTAGTAATCTAAATTCTGTATAATTGTTTTACTATGTTAAAAGTTACTGTTGGAGATGTGAGAAAAATAGTGAGACCGAAGAAAGGGTCGCACAAAGGGCAGAATGGAAGGCTTCTTCTCATAGGCGGATCAACACTTTTCCATGCTGCAAGTCTTTGGTCGCTGACTGTGGCATCCCGTATCGTAGACCTCGTACATTATGCGTCAGTGCCAGAAAATAATGAGATCGTGCTTCAGGCAAAAAAAGAGTTTCGAAATGGTATCGTGATTTCGCGTAGAGATATAGAATCGTATATAGAAGAGGATGATGTCATACTCATCGGTCCCGGGATGACCCGGGATAGTGAGACGGAAGAGTTAACCAATAGATTGCTGAAAAAATATTCGAAGAAACAGTGGGTGATTGACGCTGGGGCACTCCAGATGATGGATGTGGCGTTGATACCGCTTGGGGCGATATTGACGCCGCACCATGGGGAGTT
>JBBTTM010000086.1:20878-23351 GCA_038064255.1 Patescibacteria group bacterium
TGGATGTGGCGTTGATACCGCTTGGGGCGATATTGACGCCGCACCATGGGGAGTTTGAAACGCTTTTTCAAAAAGAGCTTCATTCGGGACGAAATATTTTTGATCCGCTGCTCCCTGCGACTCGCTTCGCTCGCTCAGGGCAAGCGCTTAAGACAGAACAAACTCGGGTTTACCCCGGACGAAGTTAGGGGAAGCGATCTAAAAATATTTCATCCCTCACTCCGCTCAATACTAAAGACGGACTAAACCCGCCCGCCGGCGAGGCAGGTTTTTATGGCTCACCGCACGCTACTAAGTCGCTCTCTGATGAGGATAGGGTGAAAATGTTTGCCAAGGCACATAGCTGCGTAGTGTTACTTAAAGGCGAGAAGGATATCGCGTGCGAAGGCGGATCGTGCAGCGGGAAAGTATGTACTACTGCGGAGTGCCGGGTGATAGAGGGTGGAAATGAGGGAATGACAAAGGGCGGGACCGGGGATGTGCTGGCGGGGCTGATAGCGGCTCTCGCATGTATGAATGATCCATTCCTTGCGACCATTGTAGGGAGTTTTATAAATAAAGCTGCGGGTGATACTCTGTATAAAACCGTTGGTCCGTACTTTAATGCCTCTGATCTTGCCGACCAGATCCCGAAGACGATGAAGGCGTTATTAAATGATTAAATTGTTGAATTGCTACATTACGAAAAAGAAGAGGTACGAACGTGTTGCACCCTTCGGGTGAGGTTTTCAGATTTTCTTAATTTTCATTTCCAGTGCCATCGGGAGTTATCTTTTTTCTGCTTTCTATAAATTGTATCTTTTTGCCAGCACCAATGTGTCTTCGCCAATTGCGAAATGTATAGCGCCGTTCAGCTTTTTTTGTGTCACGAGTTTTCATAAAGAAAGTATATCACGATATATAGAATAGAGGTTTGAAGCTAGTCTACCCGTCGGGTTGGTATTGTCTGAATATACGTATAGAGGATTTTAGAGAGAGAGAGGAAAAGTCAAGCCTATAGTGGTATTTTAGATTTGATATTGATATGTTTGGTACAATATGGTACAAAAGAGTCATGATTAATACCAAAGTGTATACGCCAGAGCAGGTAGCAGAGATGCTCCAGCTTTCCAAAAATACGATCTACAGCCTCATAAACAAAGGGGAGATCGTGGCGAAGAGGCTTGGGAAAGTGTACCGGATCCCTGAGAGTTCACTTTCGTTTATGACGACAGGACTGGATACAGATTTGCTTGCGGCACAAAGTGTTGATGAAAAATCGCTTGGTAAAGTACAAAGCGCGATTCGCGATGTACGTGTGAATCTCTAGTCTTCCATGAATATCAAGGTGTTTGTCGATTCAGATGTGGTCATTTCTTCGCTTCTTTCTGACAGGGGAGCCGCACATATACTTCTTCAATCCTCCTTGGTTACGTGTTTTGTTTCCCAGTATTCTATAGATGAACTACGAAGAGTAGTGGAGAGACTATCTCTCAAACAATCAGATTTGAATGTCTTGATCAAGAAATTTTCAGTCGAACCAATAAAAGAGTCCCTTGTGGTTGTCCGATCGAGATATGCCAAGTATGTGCATGATATCCATGATTCACATATAGCTGCGGGAGCAAAGACTGCAAGTGCATCGTTTCTTGCGACCTACAATATAAAGCACTATCGCATTGATCTCATCAAGGAAAAGTTCGGAATTCTCGTGTATACGCCGGCTCAGATATTGCAGTATCTGCGGAGTAAAAATTAATAATAAAGAAGAGGTTTGAAGCTAGTCTACCCGTCGGGTTGGTGTGTGATTATTTTTCTTCCAGTTTCTCGACGAGCTTCGTGAGTTGGAAGGTGACGGTGGCGGCGAGTATGGTAATGAGTAGGGCGTAGAGGAGATTATTCCACCCCAGTATAACGCTTACTTGCTCTCGAGGGCTACGTCCTCGCATCGCAAGGGCGCGTATACGGGGCAGGCGCAAGAGCTGCGACGAGGCCGAGACCTGACGAAGAGAGCGTCACCATCTGTTTCACTATAGCCAATTGAAGTCGCGGCGGTGTTGCGTTTTTTCCCTCATGCGGGTATTATACCGGGTAGTAGAACTTCGACACAAGTAGATTGGGACTTGAATAGACGAGCTAAAATAGTTATCCTCTAATATAGAGTGAGTCTCGAGAAGATAGAATTCCCGCAAGGCGGGGTCGAAGTTTCACTACTCGGTTATACGGTCATTATGTACGCTCCTAAATTTAGCATCACGAACCAGATCCTCAAAAATATCGGCATCATCGAGGCTGCTAAAGAGGTGATAGAGAATGCGCCGCTCGTGCCTGCATGGGAATCGAAATTCCGCGAAGAGGCGATGATCCGCACTGTCCACCACTGGACGCATATAGAAGGAAATGAGCTGAACTACTCTGAAGCCGGGCAAGTTCTCGCCGGGGGTGAGGTCGTCGGACGGGAGCGGGATATTCAGGAGGTACTCAATTACCGAAA
>JBBTTM010000087.1:0-5179 GCA_038064255.1 Patescibacteria group bacterium
CTAACGCGTTTTGTTCTTTTAGATACATCTGAAACCGCTCCATGAGAAATATGTAGGCTATCTCATACGGATTCTGTGACGGATACTGCTTCCAATACCCCACTTTATCAATCACCACAGAAAGAACAGTCACAGGAATGTGTTTAAGAAAGGTCGCCACACCTACCTCCAGCTCATCGTATTTTTGACGATCGTTTAGTTTGATAGGCGAAGACTGGGTGAGATCGGGATTTGCATACCGAAGAAAATTTGATTTCAACTCAACTTCAGGATTTTGATAGTACTTCTGCTTGATATCGCGAAATGAACTTTCGATAGCAACTTTATCACCCTCGTTGATGACACAACCCGTTAGTATCAAAAATTTCTTGCCTCCTTGTGAAAGGGAAATCGTATCACCGGACTCATCGATATACATGATCTGCATACTTTATCTCAAGTATATCACCAAATTTGTGTTACTATAATCCTACCTTGCTCGATCCCCGACGAATCGTCGGGAGAGAGAAAACGCGCGCGCAGACAATGCCTGATTGCGCGTCGGGCGGGCACATTCGGCACGCTCAGTGTAAAGGCGACGCGCCGACCATGCGAGCCCCGCCGGTTTACCCGCCGTAGCTTTAGCGAAGGTGGAGCTAGTGATCAGCGAGAAAATAGGTTCGAACTTTTTCATACATCACTGCAAGAATTGATAGCGGTTCATCGCTTAATTATCAATATTACTTTGAAATTTTATGGCATATCTTTTATTTAAACTTTACAAGGGAGATATCGATTCTCGACATTTAGAAAAAGTAGTGAATACATTTCTAAATGAAAATTCATTCGCAGACGTGCGGGTAAGAAGTCAATCTAGTTATCTCATAACAATGAAGTCTGAAATTATAGATCTTGGAAAGATATCACCATCTAAACTAGTGATGAAGATAACAAACCCCACCAAACTTTCTATCCAATTCATTCAAAATCTTCAAGATACTTTTCATTTAAAGGTTCATCTGAGCAAAATAAATGGTAACTTCCCTTTTAAACTAAGGTACAATCTGGTTGACGGACATAAACTTACACTCGAGGAACTAACGGAAAACTAACCTCGAGATTGAAATAGATCGTCAGATCAATAGTGGGCAGGCAAAACCTCTATTCCCCGTTCGAATCGGGGCGGACCTGCCAATATAAAATTAGATATATCCAAACTTCTTAAACAAAACAACGGATGGTGGGGTGAGTTTCACTGTTTTAATTTCTTCTAAAGTAAACCACCGATACTCCCCAAGCTCCTCGTCGAGAGTGATGATAATCTGATCGCTCTTTTTATCTGCAATAACTATTTTGTAGATACTAAATTTCATATGAGCCAAAACTCGTTCACCCGTATCTTTCATCGTCTTTTCCGCAATGTCGCTCCCGTCCTCGTCCACGAGCACCATGCCATATGAAGAAACATCAAACGACAATTCCTCTTTGATCTCCCGTATCATCGCCTCTGTCTTTGTCTCACCCTCTTCAACTCCGCCTCCGGGTATATGCCAACAATCTATGTATACACCGCCGCTTTTAGGATTTTGTCTCGCCATGAGAAGCTTACCGTCTGCCGAAAATATCATCGCCGCAACCACGTCTCTGTGAATTGTTTTCATTAGCTACAGTATATCAAAAGTTGCTTCATACCCAAAAGAAAATATAATAGATGCATGAATGATTTCTATTGCGACGAGATATTAAGTGGAAAAACTAAAATAGATATCATAAAAGATAACAGTGATGTCCTCGCCTTTCACCACACCAAGCCTCATTGACCTGTACACATTGTCGTTATCCCTAAAAAACATATCCCTTCACTTATCGATGCAACGGAAGATGATAACAAAATACTACTCGCATGTCTTCGGGTTATAAAAACTGTTGCGTCAGATATTACTAGTACATACTGTGCGTGCCGCGTGCTGACAAACCTAGGAAATTACCAGGATTCAAAACACCTCCACTGGCATATCGTATTCGGGGAATCATTGTTAGTGAAAAATCCTAAGTTCTAAGTTTGCCTATTTCTTCATATATCCTTTATACTACGATAGTATGACGAATATTCTCGAAGAAACCAATGCGCTTGTCGAAAAAATCGCATCGTACTGTAATCCTGAAAAAATTATTCTTTTTGGGTCAGCTTCTCGTGGCCAAGAAACACCAAAAAGTGATATTGATCTGCTCATCATAAAAGACAGTGGAAAAAAAGGGGCGTTTCGGGTCAAAGAAATATTTGAGGCAGTTCGTGGCATAAAAAGCGACTATCCGCTCGATCCAATTGTCTATACGCCAGAAGAAGTAGATCACCGTGTATCTCTTGGTGATTATTTTATAAAAAATATTTTAGATCAAGGAAAAATTGTCTATGGGCGATAACGCAAAAATTCTAGCGACCGAATGGTTTAATTCAGCCAACAGCGACTTTCTCTACGCTGAGATTGGACTAAAAGAAGATTTCATCTTTCCGCAAGTAGCATTTCTTTCTCAACAAATCGCCGAAAAATTTCTTAAGGGGTTTTTGTTATTTCATTCTGTTCAACCTTCAAGGATCCACGACCTACCGAAATTACTTGATGAGTGTGCAAAGATACAACCTGAAATGGAAAAATTGCGCGATTCCTGTGAGTTACTTACTGGATTTTATATTGATACTCGCTATCCACCAAGTATACCAGACTATACAAAAAATGAAATCCTCGAAGCATTTGAAAGTGCAAAACTGATAAAAAAATTTATCGAATCTTCTGTGCAATCTCTATAGTTTTAAAAACCATGAATCCCAACCCAACCACTCACAAATTTGTCGCAGTGCTCAATAAAAAGATTGAAACGGGAAAACTTATGAATGCATTAGGACACATGGCGGCAGGATTATCCTCCCTCGTACCAGATAAAGTCTCTATGCGATTTGATAGTTACATAGACAAAGACGGCGGCACTCATGCGAGTATATCTGACAATCCATTTATCATTCTTTCAAGCGATAACTCAAACCAGATCCGGACGCTTCGAAACGCGCTCAAAGTAAACACCATCCCCTTCACCGACTTTACCAATACTATGACCGTCGGCACGTTTGCCGAGCAAAAACAAAGAACGAGCGAGACACCGGAAATAGAGTTAGAATATTATGGCATCTGCTTTTTTGCCGATCGGACACGTGCAAGCGAGCTCACCAAAAAATATTCATTGTGGAAATAATATGATAGTCACATCAACTTCTCCATTTACTCTCGAGCAAATTAAACAATTAAAGGAGCGATTTGGAATATATGTAAAAACAGTCATCGATATACAGGGAAAAATATGTAGCGCCGGCATGGACAGACATTTTGAAGGCGAAAAGATTCTCATAGAATCCGGATCTCATCAATCGAATATTTGGGGCGGCGGCATAGACCTCGAGACTAATGAGATAGACTTTAATTCGTTTATCAATATCCGTCCGCAGGACAAAAATCTAAAAAACGAAATACAAAGTGAACAGATTAAAAAGACGTTTACTGAGTTGACAAAATATTTTTTCAATCATCCATGACAGAAACAAAAATGCTCATCGGCTCTCTTTCAAATGATCTCGCGAGAGTTGCAAACATGATGTACAAAAAATCATCTAGCACTGAGGTTTTTTTCCATGAAATGTTTCGATGGGTACATGGATTAGATACAGGAAGAATGAAACCCTACATTCAAAATATTCTGGCAGACATCAAATCACATGAAAAACATCCACAATTCACAGAAGAGCGAGCAGAATCCTACCTTATGTACAGTACTTTGCTTCAAAATTACACACTTCACATGGTAGAATAACGTATGGAACTCGCAGATACACTCGCCTATATCGCAACTATCTTGGGACTTGTGACGTTTACCCCGCAGGTCGTCATAACATGGAAGACGAAAAACGCAAAATCTGTATCTCTAGCGACATACGCCCTCATCACCGTCGCCTCTTCTCTCTGGTTTTCATACGGGCTACTTAAAAAAGATACGCCGATCATCATTGCAAATTTCGTTATATTCCTTCATGCTATTACCCTCGTGATTTTGAAATTGAAGTTTGATATTTTAAAAACGAATAAACGGAGGAAAACATGAAGTTTGACAAAATCTCGACAATATTAATCTGGAGCGAAGACTACAAAGCACTTGCAGATTGGTACCAGACAACTTTCAACCTTAAAGTAGCGGAAACCATTATCCACCCAAACGACACAGGTATCCGTTTTGAATTTCCCGAAGGCGGCGTGTGGCTGTGGATAGGCCAGCATAGCGGGATACATGGGAAAAATAAAGACGGCGCGCGCATCATGTTTAACATGAACGTCGCCTCCGTCCGCGAAGCATTCAAATACTTAAAGGATAAAGGAGTCACTGTGATTGCGGAGCCTTTCAAGGCACCAACGTTTGACAAATACTTTGCCACCTTTACCGATCCGGATGGCAACTATTTCCAGATCATTGGACTAAAATAAATTCTTGTGATAACAACGAGCTCCATACATCACCTCAAAATTTCTCCCGATAGCCGTGTGCTCATGCTCATGCCTCACCCGGATGACGAGACGATTCTCGGCGCCGGACTTCTTCAAAAACTTTCGAAATCAAATATAGAGACCCGCGTCGTCTCTCTCACGAGAGGAGAAAAAAGCACGCTTCGATTTGGACTAAAGGAGAATGAACTGCTAGAAAACCTACGGGAAATCGAGTTTGCAAACACTCTAACCTTTCTCGGTATCTCAGATTTTTTTGCCCACTCACTTCCCGACGGCGGTTTGGAAGAGTCTGCCAAACTTTCGCTCACTATCATCAGAGAAATTACTTCGTACAAACCCACTCACATCATCACCATCGAACCAGATGGTGTATACGGCCACCCCGATCACATAGCACTCACAAAAGCAGTCGTAAAAGAAACAAAAAAACACCACACGCTTCTCTACCTCACCGTCACCACGAACTATCACTTTCCGCATTCACGAACTATGGCAAAGAAAAAAGATTTCCGGCCCATCCACCCCGATATCCGCCTCACGCTCTCGCTTCACGAAACACTGAAAAAAATCTGCGCGCTTCACACCCATAAAACCCAATTTCCGTTGTACCTCCCAAAACTTCTCCGTGACTACCAACAGCTCCTGCGAAACGG
>JBBTTM010000088.1:0-2132 GCA_038064255.1 Patescibacteria group bacterium
CGATTGGATCGAAGCTCGCAATGACAAGTTCTCTTGCAAACTGTTTTTATATTTTGTACCGTAGGATTAATGCTTGCCAAGGTATTGTCTGGTGCAGTCGTTGGTCTTGAAGCCGTTCCTGTTACGGTCGAGGTGGATATTGCGTCTCAAGGGTTGCCCTCGTTTACTATCGTGGGTCTCCCGGACAAAGCGGTAGAGGAGAGCCGCGAGCGGGTGAGAAGTGCCATAAAAAATTCAGGCGCTGAGTTTCCGGTAAAGCGCATCACCGTCAATCTTGCTCCGGCGGATTTGCCAAAGGTCGGCCCATCATATGATCTTCCGATTGCTGTTGGAATTCTTATCGCATCCGGTCAGCTTCCGCTAGTTTCTGAAAAAGAATTATATATAGGAGAGCTTTCGCTTGATGGAACACTACGGCACACGAACGGGATTTTATCTTACTCTCTGCTTGCTCAATCGCTCCGTTGTCCACGCGTATTTTTCCCATCAATCGATTCCCGTGAGGCGGCGATAGTCTCGGGCGTAGAGATTATCCCTGTGGTATCACTTCTCACATTGTTTCAGCATTTACACTCTCTTACACGCATTGAGCCTACGAAGCATGAATCATTTGAAGACGCTCTCTCGGAGCAGGTTTTTGATTTTGATATGGCAGATATCATGGGTCAGGAGCAAGCGAAGCGCGCTCTTGAAATTGCTGCAGCAGGAGGACACAATGTATACCTCCACGGTCCTCCAGGATCGGGTAAGACACTCCTTGCCCGTACATTGCCATCTATTCTTCCTGTTCTTACCGAAAAAGAGTGTTTGGAAGTGACAAAGATATATTCCGTGACCGGCAACCTACCGGCAGGGCAGTCACTTATACTCTTTCGTCCGTTTCGTGCACCGCACCATACCACGTCACGGATCGGACTTATTGGCGGTGGGGCACATCCGATGCCGGGAGAGATATCTCTTGCTCATCGAGGCGTATTATTCGCAGATGAATTTCCGGAATTTCCCCGTCACGTATTGGAAGCGCTCCGTCAGCCGCTTGAAGATGGCGAGGTTCATATCTCCCGTGCTGCTGGTTCCGTGACATATCCATCTAAATTTTTACTCGTTGCGGCGAGCAACCCCTGCCCGTGCGGAAATTATGGATCGGAGTTGAAACGGTGCACGTGTTTACCTGGACAGGTTCGACGGTACCAGCTTCGTGTTTCTGGTCCTATCTTTGATCGGATCGACCTGCATGTTTCGGTTCCGGCCGTATCGATAGAAAAACTTACTCGCTCGTATTCTTCTGAGTCATCCAAGGATATCAAAGCGCGTGTACAGAGTGCTCGCAAAATTTCTCTCAAAAGACTCGCGGGTACGCCGTTTCTTTCCAACGGGGAGATGTCATCCAAGGCATTAAAAACGCTTTGTCCATTGTCTTCATCTGTTCTGTCATTTTTAGAACACGCGTCTCATCGGTTTGGTTTTTCCGCCCGTGGGTTTACAAAGATTATCAAAGTCGGGAGAACCATTGCGGATCTGGCCCATGAGTCGGAGATCACTGTCGCTCACATCGCCGAAGCGCTTCAGTATCGCGGCCACGAAGGCGTGGCGTAAAATTGACTTACGAATTATTTCAGAATATTATGAAGAAGATATGATAAATAAAAATATTGAAACGAGACAACTAAATGAATCATCTATAAAGACACAGTCTGGTAAAAGATCGTTCAAAGAAGTGGTTAAAACGATAAATAAAATTCGTAATAAATACCATGAACTAGAGAAAAAAGGACAAGCTTTCCAATATCCACAACCAAATGTCCGCTTATTTTGATCCCTCGTTAAAAAATTCAATACATGGGTATATCGTGCCTGATACAAATGTTCTTTCTCTTATGTCCTATGACCCTGATTTTTTTAAACTGTTTTGTGATTTGTCCGCTGAAGCAGATATCCTCATAGACCCAACTGCAAAATTAGAGTTTTTGAGAGGAGATTTTCAAGAACATTTTTTAACAGACAAATTAAAGTTTCTAGAGTATGAAAAATTTCATATGATGTTGGAGCATTATAAAATCCATAGAGATGTATATGATATAGCTTTGAAAATATCGAGAATTTTTGCTCATAACGGGAAAACAAACATTAAT
>JBBTTM010000089.1:0-1271 GCA_038064255.1 Patescibacteria group bacterium
TCAGATCTCAACTTTACTATTATCGTGACTCAGGATGAAGAAGGTGTCTTTGTTTCGTCATGTCCCGCTATACCCGGATGTAACTCTAAGGGCAAAACATATGAAGAGGCAGAGACGCATATAAAAGAAGCGATCCGCCTTTGCTTAGAGGTGGCAAAAACGGATGAGGCATATCGCGATACAATTGATTTTGGAGAAGATGCGCGACCACGATATGTAGGCATTACTGAATTGAGTGTTCCACGACCTGTATTTCTATGAGTCAGCTTCCCATTTTAAGTTCCAGGAAACTTATCAACGTATTGCAGAACATGGGATTTATGAAGATTCGACAGGCAGGTAGCCACATCTTTTCAAACACCCGGACGGACGGACGACAGTGGTTCCGTTTCATCGGGGAAGAGATATAGGCAAGGGTCTGCTTCGAGCAATACTGCAGGATGTACGCATGACTCCTGGAGAGTTTCAGCGATATTTATAGTCTCCTTTTTTTCCTCATCTTTTTATACGATACCAGAATTTTATATGGCCAAGAATTTTATAAGGCCAGGCCTTCCCTTCGGGGACAGGCCGTTTCAAGGCCTGGCCTTGAAGAACAAAGTACCTTAACCCCGCTACCATACTTGCTTCGATGCTTAAGGCTTTACAGCCTCGCACTCTCGAAGAGCGCAGGTACAAGGGTCTGCAGTGCAAAGCACTTTGACAATTTAATATCGTAGGGAGGTACCTTACGGCGAAGCCGTAAACTAATAATTACATGCTTTTCATTTGCTGATTGGTTATTTGATTATTGGTTTATTCGGCGTATCGCCGTGGGATCGTCTCCCTACGAATGTTTGAGTATCGTTATTTCGTTACGTCGTTAGTTCGTTCATTACGCGTGAAGCGGCACGGTGGTATGGGTTTTGGCGAGGCCTTCGATATGACAGGCTATAGCACCTTTGACGTTATACAGCGCTTTTGCTTTTGTATCGCCAAAGTCAGAAATGCCAAGCGTGGGAACAGAGGCAATATAGTGTTTGCCTTCTTTTTTGATAAGCACTGAGTAGCGAAGAGCTGTCGTTTTCATAGATGCAGTATATCACGAGTGAAGAAATGAGCACATGATAAATGCACGTGATGAGCGCGAGATTGAAGACGTGATGAGCACATGATGTGGTGGTTGGCGGCACAGGGGGTATTTTTGACAAAGAGTTTTTTTTACAAAAAGTATTTCCCGCGTCGCCAATCAGATATCGAACGTGTGATTCTGAAATTTCAGGACGACAAAA
>JBBTTM010000090.1:0-4939 GCA_038064255.1 Patescibacteria group bacterium
CCATCTATATGCATTTTCCAATTTATGTCAGCATCAGCACCAGGTCGATTTAAAGTTCTAAGTTTTGATATCTCCCAAGAAGTAAGCACATCACTTAAGACAGGAATGTGATATTTTGACCAAAATACTCCCATACGAGGCGCGGATGAAGCTCGGGCTCTTTTTGTAGATCCTACAAAAAAGCCACCAACATTCTTTAGGCTTATATTCTGACGATCTAATACATCTAATACTTCGACAACCTGTCCTCTGTTGTTATACGTCGCATCGTCAACGTAGATAATCTTATATCCTTTGTCACGCAACTCTTTGATTAATACTACATTTTCACCCGAAAGGAGATTCTCTTTAAAACTAAGTATTTGTTTGGGAATCAACGACTTCTCAGCGAGAAGTTGAATAAGTTTTTGTGTAACAAGCCCACCAGAACTTTCCTCAATTTTATAAGAAACTAATACAAACGGCTCTTTTCCTACAAATTGCTCAATATGATCTGCCATCTCAGCAAGAGCCTCATCGAACTCTTTCTCTCCAATATGCCGTATATTCTTCAAAAGCGTACGCAAAATATCCATGGGATACTTATCGTCCTGCCATCGTTTTACAAATTCCGAAAGTCGATCCGGATCTATCGGCATTCCTGCGTTGGGCTTCATGTGTTCCACGTCAATAGCTTGCTGAGGCAAAAGTATATACTGTCCAGTACTATCAGTATGGAGCCAATTATCAAATAACTTCAGCGCATGTTTGACAATGCCTGAAGTCGTCTTCCATGGTGCGCGGAGAAACCAGGGACAAAAACCTGAAGTGCCCCCTTCCCCGACTGCATACGCTCTGGGGATGAGCTGCGATGTCAAACAATTCCATGTTATTGCTTCGGCTTGTATCAAGCTCTCAAGTAAAGGCTTTGGATTTCTCACTCCCCGGATAAGAATGCTTCCTCCTTGCCTCTCGATAACCGCAGTCGCATCATTTTCTAAAAGAACGGGATCCCCCACTCTTTTTATCTCTTTGGTCCTAAATCCTTTTTCAACATCCACCAGTAAATTTTCAAGTTCATTGATGCTCATCTGAGCTACTGGTCCGAGCAGGGCATCCGGAGGAGCATCTATACGTCTCTCAGATGTCTCACTATATCTCTCTGCGACCAGATTCATAAATTCACGTATTATCATAGTCTTTTTTACATCTTTAAATGCCCCGACCCATTCCTGGATGCTTTGAAGCGACTTATACCGCACATAATCAAGTTCCAATTCCGGCCATACCGCTGCTCCACCTTCATCCAGCATTTCTTTTCCCGGAACTACTTCAACCGGTACATATCTCGATGCAAGTTTTGTATGAACACTTTGTGGAAGCAAGGACGGAATGATACCCCAGGTAAAGCGTCCCGTAGGGGATAATAACCCCAACTTTTTCATAGAGATATATGCGCGGAGTACATCGAAATTGACCGTCTTTATTTCGCTATGCGAATCTGGAAGCGACACTGGAGTTTCGATCGCAATATCCCACGCAATATGCTCTACACCGGGTCTCGTCTGGATAGTTTGTACATTATTTTTACCAAAAATTTCTTCAAGTAAGAGCGTCGCACCACCACGAGAGGCATCGACCACCTGCCTGCTTCTGTCCATTAGGTTGACAACTGTCAGATCCCCTACTGCATCCCTCACTATCTTTTGTGTTCGTTCAAAGAGTATTGGATCATTAGCTACGTCCGAGACACTTCGTCTCGCTCTGCCCATTTCAAGTAATCGGGACACCAATATGGCTATTGGCTTTGGAAACACATGTTCCGACGCTATCCACATGATGACAGGATTTGATTCATGTTCACCCACGAAATTGATCAATCGATTTATATACTTAAACATAAACTCCCGTACTATCCTCGTTCTGGGATTTTCATCACGTATAGAAAGCGGACCCAAAAATGCAAGCTCACTCCAGTTGAGCGGCACTCCACCCATCATGATTTTTCCGCCTGCTTTTCCTTTCAGATATTCATATGCGGTTAAAGCATCTGGAAAAACAGAATCTCTGAGAGGTTGACGTATATTTGTCGTATCTCTTGGAATTATTCCCCCTTCGTTTTGTTTCGCGACATAAAGTTTCATAAGAGAATTAGAAATATCTATATTTTTTGTACCGTCGCCAATCCAACCCCTCTCCTTCATTTCTCCTAATGCTTTATATAGAGTCAAAAATGCATCCATAATTGTTTGTAATTTTTTATTTCCAGCATTACTAAACGTCACTTCATCCAAAGAAAAACGATGTCTATTCATCGTCTGAGTTATCGCTAATTCCGCAGCCATGTCCGCGCGAAGACTTGATGCTCCTGAATTTGATACCTGAGGGTCGAGGGTGATGACGAATCCATACCCATCTCTTGCAAGAAAATCTAACGCAGAGAGATCATTTTCCAATTTACCGGCATCTTTCAAACTCTGATTGATAATCTCTCCCGCTTTCCTTCCAATCTTCTCAGCGACACTGGTGACGACTTTTCTTCCCGGAAGAATATCTATCGGTTTCTCTGTCTCTTCATTGACAATATCTCCTCGAAAAGATATACCGCCGCCATAGAGAGCTCCTCGTATACCAGATTCACGAAGTTTCTCAATCAATTGGGCCAATGACTCGTTACCCTGCAGATCTAATTTTGCTTTCGCTTCCTCTGATATATATACCGTCGCTGTTCGGTCGTATTGTTCCTCAAGCTTTTGCTGAGAAGACTTTTTGTATATTATGACGTTCAATTCATCGGTCGCGGTTTTAAATGGTATCCACGGTCTCACCTCTTGAGGTTCTGTTTGTGTAGACGAAGGGAAAACTCCACCTCCCCCGCCTCCAACACCAGCTCCCAACACATCTCTCAATTTCTTATTCAATTCTGATACTAATGCTGGAGGCAATGTCGCAACTGCGTCATTGTATGCCTGCAATTTTATAAACTCTTCCCACCCGCCGATATGTTCAGATGTATTAAAATCAGTGATTGCACCAGATAATTCTCCAAACGCCCGCTCTACCGGATCGGTATTTACGGATTCCGTCCCAAACGGCACAGCATGATCTGACGTGGATTTGAAAATCTGTCTTACCCATGCTACAACAGTAGATATGTGGTACCAGATAGAGGTTCGGTCATCGTTTCTTCGGGTTATATCAGCGTTCTGTGTGAACATCGCGGCCGGGCTTTGGCTGCTTCTTTTTACGCTATTTAATGATATTCCGGTTTTGACTTTAGATGCTGTATTTGCTATCGTATTCTTAATATCGGCTATTAAACTAGAAACAATTGCAGAGGAATTATGATAGATATCAGCGACTATGTTTTGAAAGCGAATATCGGACTTGGGTTTGCCCTGGCTTTGTTCCTCCTTTTTCTTTTGTTCTTTGCCAAGTTCCCAACTAAAAAATCTTCCAAATAAATCGTTTATAGCCGCCCGAAGCGAAATAGGCCACTGGGAAACACCAAGACGCTGACCTACCGGGGTTTCCTCAAATAAAAGAATATTTCCTCCTCCTCCGCCGCGGTCAAACGCGGCTGGGACGTTTGACGTCCCGCCGACACCTTCCTTGGGTAGTAAAGAATTAAAATATGCTAATCTTTCCTGCATCCACGCTTCTGCCTCAGGACGGGTCGAAGGATTAAACCACGCCCTTAGAAACTCTAAGAATGTGAAATCATGTATTTTTTGTGAAGCACTTTGATTTACTTCTTGAGTCAATCTCCATTCAGTCTCTGAATCCAAGTATCCCTGCATGTATGCATAATAATCAGCATACCCTTTTAAAGAAATACACTTTCCATCACATAACTCAGATACCTTCATCGAGATTGCCCGCGTAATTGTTGAATCATTTGTGGATAAATATTTTAAAATTTCTGAAAGAACTGACTGCGGTGTTCGTTTATGAAGTGCTGCTGCTTCAGAGATTAGCGCAAAAAGCCTCCTTGTTTCTCGATCATACGAACCGATTTCCATGGGGCTTTCACCTGCAAGAAGTCTGGTATAGAGTTCGACAAAAGCCTCTTCCGTTGTGCCTTTTTTACTTATATCCGGACGCGAAATTCCTCTGATCAATTGATGAAGTAGTTCGTGCATTTTTACATGAGCAATCCTTTTAGCATACTGACTTTTTGTATATTCAACGCCATTTCCATCTTTTGGCACTGCAATAGAAATAAATCCGCTGGATAATCCATGTATGGCAGTTTCAGTTCCCTGCCGCAGATTCAAGTTAAAATACCACCCTTCTTCGCCCTCTTGCGTCCACCGTTTTTCTCCAAAATTCGAAACACCTACCTCATGCATCGCATTATTTAACGCTTGAATGTGTTCAAGATAAAATTTCTGGTATTCAGAAGGCACATACTCCCGTATGATTGCCTGCTCAGCAAGAAGCAATCCGCGCATGATGCCAGGTGGAATAGCACCGTAACCATATACTCTATTACTCGCTCCAGAAAACATTCCGTCTAAATCCGCCCTCTGCGCATCATTGGCTAGAGTGCCATCCATATACGAGAGGATTTCCTGACTTACACCAGGCATATCTTTCAATTCATCTGTTAGTAACTGTCTGAAATTTTCAGGATTTGCTAGCGCCACCTCCCATAAATGCTGCATGCGCGCAATGGTTTCAACATATTTTCTCATCATTGATTCAGCATCACCTGCACGAAATACATTTGCTTCAAACGCCAGAGAGTACAAAACAGCAATCTGGCGTGTCTGAATACCTATGCTTGTAATAATTTGCGATATCATTTTAAAATCATTTTGATTCGGTACATCTTTCACACCGAGAATTAAATTGTATTTTTGAATTTGTTGTTGCAATGCGCTATAAGCGTACCTTACTGCGAGCATCAGCTTTAGCTCATCTCCTTGGACAAACACAGTTTTTCCTTCATCGTCAA
>JBBTTM010000091.1:0-1855 GCA_038064255.1 Patescibacteria group bacterium
AATAATGAGTCCAAAAAATAAAGTATATTTTTTATTCATGGATATTATTTTACCGGGACAACATCTCGGTCGCGAAGAATAATGCTTTTTTGCGCTACTGACCTACTTTTTAGCACTTCTCCGAACATGAAAAATGCCGAGAAGAAGCCCAGGATGAAGGAAAAATCTAATCGAAACACCGCCTGAACAAATCGTATGGGTAACCAGAAAAAATGAGAATAAATTATGTCTTTATCTGACATATTCTTCCAGATAAAGATAAACTGATTTCTAAAAGCAATTCTTTGTATGAGGCTTCCGGAGAAAAACGTCAATATTTTACCCTTCTCATGATAGTGATGTACGATACTCTTTTTCTCAAATTTGAGTGCATATCCTGCCTTGACTGCTCTATACGACAGATCTATATCTTCCCAGTAAAACGGATTGAAGAGTGGATCCATCCCGCCTAAACGCTCCCACACGTTTCTTCGAAACGCACCGCTTCCGCCAGAAACCCATGCTGTACTTTCTCTTGTGGTACTGCCGTTCTTATGAAGATAAAATCCTTTTTCCCACCATGCATCACCGTTCCCCCGTAAGACAATCGCATCTTTTTCATGACTTTTCTCAAGACTCCCTACGGCAAATACTTTTTCATCCGTAAAATGCGGCAAAAGAAAATCAATACACCCTTTTTCAGGAATTACATCTGTATTTAACAAAAAAACTATATCGCCTGACGCACGCAAAACCCCAGCGTTTATCGTTGATGCAAACCCCCTATGAGTAGAATTTTTTACTATGGTTATACCCGGATACGATTTTGAGACAAAATCGACCGATCCGTCCGTCGATGCATCATCGCTTAAAATAATTTCGCGTGCGCCTGATGCCTGAACCACAGCATCAAGATGCATTTGAAGAAGCTTGATTCCGTTCCAATTTGGAATGACTATGCTACACGTCAAATTTTTCATATTGGACTATACTTTAAAGAGATAACATGTTCTCCGCGAGTAAGACGTATACCGGTAAACAAATAATTTACCCGTAAAGGAAGTACTTTCTTAGCATCTACCGTAACGCGTAAAGACGGGTCGAACTTTTGTGACAACACCAGCAGGCGATCACCAGACGTTCTTGTTTTCAGCTTCATCGAATAACCGGAATACTCCATGAATTGCATGCTGTCTTGAGAAAAATCCCTTGCATTACTCTCTGGATTCTTATCCTTCTCATCAAGTATGGCCATATATGGATCGACCGGAAGTACATCTAGCATCATTCTGAGAGTATTGGAATCAGAAGCGGAATATCGCACAGAAGAGGCAAAATAGACCCTCGGTACAAACGATGTATCTTCGTATACAAGCGTATTCCCTTCGGAAAAAACTTTCTTAAAATTCGGTTGAACTAATTCATTAAACGTAATATAAAATTTCACATTTAATGATTTTAACAATGGAGACGACACATTGTGAACCGATACGATCCGCTGAAATCCCGGAGATCCTGTCGGACCTACTTTACCTGTATCCAAGGCTTTCAAATACTCTGCATACCGCTTGCTATAAACCGGATCATATCCATCTACGGTTTCTATGCCGTAATATGACAATACATTGGGAGGAAAAATTCTGTCATCCAGTACTGCCACGCGGAATGGCTGAGGTTCTTTTTCTAAAAATGAGATAATTCCTGTATGTGGGAAAAAATACTTTCCGCTCACAAATGGTGTAAATTTCCACCCGAAACGAAATAAATCTGTGAGGGTAATAAAAACAAGTAGCACAACAAAAAGTCTTCGCAATCGATATCCTTTTTCCTTTATATACGACCAAACAATAATGAAGAGAAATGACACAACAGCCAA
>JBBTTM010000091.1:1955-28172 GCA_038064255.1 Patescibacteria group bacterium
CCACCAAAACCAGGATTTTCTGAGAGTATACATACTAAGAAATACTGCTATCATCGGAAAAATTCCAATATATCCGATAAATTCTCCGTAGTTCCATATACCGAAGTAATTCATCGTTGCCGGGTTTCCGAAAAAATCAGGAATTAAAAATTGAATCAGGTTCTGAAATGGAAGAAACCATCCCGGAATATTCCATGCATTCTGATCTCCCACCCTCGCTGAAGCAAGAATCTCCTGAAGCATTGGAAACCATACTACAGAACTGACTATTATAAATACTGCGAATGTTAAAAATATTCCAAATAATCGTACATTTTTTTCCTTGAACGAAAGTTTGAGCGATCCGGACATATACACTGCATACGATAATTCAAGAATCATACAATACACTGCAACTTGTATATGTCCGGCTGTAATTTGAAATAAAAGAAGCAAAATAAAAAGCAATGACAAGGCTTGGAATTTATGATTTGTTACTGTAAAAGATTTAGAAATAAGCTCATCTATGACATATAAAATAAGAGGAGTCCAGAGCACAACATGACCTATCGTACCCCAAGTGAGCCACGCGATAGAGAAACCAGAATAGCCAAAACAAATTGCACCGATAAGAGAAGCACTCTTTGAAATTCCTTTTTTACGAAGAAAAAGAAACATAAAAAACACTGCCAAAAACGGCTGCAACAATATAAGAACGGTCCATCCAGTTTCAAATGGCAAGAGCAAAAAAAGAACGTTCAATGGATAATATGCGCCGGATTGTATATTTGCTGCTAGTTTTACGCCTGAGAATGAAAAAGGATTCCACCAGGGGATACTTCCCTCCTTCAGTTCATCTACCACAATTTTTCTCCACGGTATTTGCTGCCGTATTGGGTCGGTGATTAAAAAATTTTTAAAGGGCATACCCCGAGAATATTCTTTTACATAGTAATCCCGAAATGGATGATATAACCCAACGAGCGTATCGGTCGGAACCGGAACCAAACCCCGGAAAATGGTCTGCCAGAAAAAAATACCAGCAATAAGTAAACTGCAAAAGAATGGAAACAAAAAATAAATAGATGTAAATTTTTTCATACTGATCTAAGGCCGCATTCATTAATTATCTCATACGCATGTTAGATTAAGATGCGGCACAAAGGGCCGTATTCGCGAATTCCTATGAAGTAATTAGCGAACGAGCCCTTAGAAGCGCATCAAACGAATCAAAAAAGATATTTTCCCTAAAATCCATGGCTCTTTGTATTACAGCTGTTCTCATAGTCTTTAAAACCGGGCGGGATAATAGCTCCAGGGTATTTTCAATAAGTTCATTCTCTGTATTCCAGAGCATTCCCTCGTCTTTACTTCGGATTATCTCTTTTATCCCTCCGCCATTGTAAACAACCGGAATACATCCGGCTGACATAGCCTCTACAGTCGATATTCCAAAATGCTCCATATGCCTTGGATCAGTCTCTCCAAACCCTGCTGCGTGCCAATATAAACTCGATTTGCCGTAAAGAGCTTTTAAATCTTCGTACGAGACATTCGGATAAAACTCTATATTTTCCCCTTGTGCCATACGTTGTAGTGTTTCAAAATATTTCCTGTTTCTCTCAAGTAAACCGCCTGCCAACACAAGCTTTACGCTCTTATTTAATCCTCTCTTCTTCATCCGGATAAACGCCCTGATGAGGACATCCTGTTTTTTGGAAGTGTGCGATTCTTCAAACCGGCCAACAGACAAAATTGTTTGTTCATCTTTTTTTCCCATGTGGTGCATGGTAACTCCAGGGTATATAACCTGTGACTTATTCTGTACGCGGGAATCAGTATGATCCAGGGTAAATTTAGAATTAAAAATTATACGGGAATATATATGATTTTTTATCATTCCCAATTCCAGAGTCTCGAACGGTACCTGAAAATGTATGATATTTTTTTTGGCCAAAGAATACGGGACACTCCCGTCACTTAGAACAAGCAGAAGATCCAATTTTCTCGTCTCCAAAAGCTTCTGGACAAATGAACCATGGGAAAAAATATTCTGACAAATATAAATTTTTGATACATCCAGATCAAATCTCTTCCCCGCTTCATATATGATGTTTTTTGAGTCCCAATAGACAGACACCTCATGTGACTTAGACCAATGAGAAGCCAGTGAAATCATATACCGCTCTCCGCCACCCAGAGTATCAAGATACGGGCTATATATGCCAATTTTCATTTTTTACCTTTCCGAAACATAAACATACCAAAACCTAAAAATAAGAATCCTGCAATTGAAGCGTATATACCCCAAATAAATTCTCTTGGAAGATATACAAATTCTATAGTATGCTTCCCCGGCGGAACCGACACACCCCTCAGTGCAAAATCCGCCTGAAGGATCGTGCTTTCTCTGGAATCTATATATACCTTCCATCCCGTATCGTATGCATCGGACAATACAAGAATCTTCGCTACATCCGATTCTGTTGATAGCGCTACATAACCGGAATTGTATTTCTGTATACGTACCTCACCCTCACCCTCCATGGGCTCAAACTCCGGCCTAGTATCCAAAAGTACGGTGGATCGCGCGTTAAATTCTTCTGAGTATAATTTCTTGATACTCTCATCATCATCTTTTTCAACTATGTATTTCGAAACGAGAAAAGCCCTGGGGTATGCGTTTCTGTTTTCATACGATTCATAATGTTCATCTTCATATACCCTGATATATTGTTCCGGCCAATTCCAGAACGGATACGCCCAGACATTTCTTCCGTCGCTTTTTCTCTGCAGTATATACCGCACTCCTAAAAGCGATAATATTTTTTCCGAAAATTTTCCGTTCTTATCCATAGCGGCGACAGATCTACCGGGAAGAGATAAAAATCCGTTTGAACTTGCCTGTAAAAATTCTCCGTACCGTTTTTTATATAAAGCATCATACCCCTCGATGCCAGGAATATGAAATGCAGTCGAAAGTTCATTTCCGTAATTTCCGAATACTCTATCTATTCCATTCAGCGATGAGAGATACGTCAGCACCTTCATCTGTGGGTACACCAATTCAGGCGGATCAAACGGCATCCATTTTTTTGAAAATTTTGCCATATCCAGTATGACCAGGAGTACGACGCAAAAACTGATGAGAGTTCTTTGGTACGTATGCTTTGTAAATCGTCCGAGAAAGATAAAAAGAAAAGAAAGGCCAAGCAAAACAAATGAAAAAATACTATTTCTCAGAGCAATCTGGAGCTTGTCACCCGTGCCATACAGAAGAAAAATCGTCACAAAAAACAACCCGGACACCACCGCGAAAACAGACAATGACTGTTTCAAAGACATAAATGCTTTCTTACTTTTCCATGATTCATGCCACTCATCCCATCCAAATGATGCAAGCACAGACAGAGAAAAACTAAAGAGCACAACAATTCTAGACGCTGCACTCGTAGAAAGCACAGGAACCTTGAACCAATATAAAGCCCATGACAATGGCGACGGAGTCGCAAGTAGAAGTGCCACCGCTGCAGGAATTCCAAAATACAGTAACGACTCGCGTTTTTTAGTAAAAAAAGCAGAAACTGCCAACACCAGCGAAACTATCCCTATGTAGCTCGACCACTCGGCGTAGTGTCCGAACCAGTCATTTCTCGTTACCGGATTTCCGTAAAAATCAGGAGCAAAAAGTGTTGAAAGATATTTCCAGGGAATTATCTCTCCGCTCCCAAATGAAACACTGCGGACTGACTCTATAAACGATTTATATGTTATATATAGTTGCGGCATAACGACAAAGATCGAGAGAATTAAGAAGAAAAGCGCATAGAACATTTCAGCGAATCGTTTGAGATACCATCCCCGGATCAAGAGATAATAAAAAACAAATCCAAAAAAATACAGACTCATCTGGAAATGACCGGAAAGAAATGAAAGAGCGAGAGGGATCGTAATCAAAAGTCCTCCCCACCATCTTCGATATTGAATAAGAGCTTCAACTCCAAAAAATGTGTACGGAAGAAATAAAACTGCATATCCAAGCGTTCCGTACGCCATCCACACTGTCATAAATCCGCAGAACATAAAAGATACGGACGATATGAGAGACCCCACCATAGACCGATGCAATGATTTTAAAAACAAATACATACCAATTCCAGCCAGAAGTGGCTGCAATAAAATAGAAAGACTCCATGCTGTCAGGAAAGGAAAAATAAAATAAAGCAAATTTATGATGCTAAATACCGCAGTCTGATAATTTCCTGCATGCGGCGTACCGGAAAAACTGTACGGATTCCAAAGCGGAACGCGTCCTTGTTTCCATTCATCTATAGTTAATTTCTTCCACGGGTATATCTGTGTTATAAGATCGGGCATGGCGTTATTTTTGACCGGCATACCGTAGGCGGCGCTCCATGGAGGAAAAAATGTGACTAAGTAGGTAGAGGGAAAAGGTACAAAACCCCGTATAAAAAATGGGAATGAAAAAAGAAACCAAGCTACAAGCAAAACCAAAAAAGGAATTAGAACTTTTGCTACTAAATTATTCTGGTATTGTTTTATGATTTTTGCTGCAATTCCCATAGTTTTATGTACGTTATTACCATACTAAATCCCTGGTACAAACTCTCTATCCACCCTCTTACTCCAGCTCTCCATCCCGATTCTTTGAAAAACGACCTGATAAA
Source organism: Patescibacteria group bacterium (assembly GCA_038064255.1). Classification (GTDB taxonomy): domain Bacteria; phylum Patescibacteriota; class Microgenomatia; order UBA10105; family UBA927; genus JACREM01. Next base: position 6,623 of record JBBTTM010000091.1, read on the forward strand.
CCCTGTAATAAACACGCGAAAAAATCTCCATGTCAGAACATTCTTATGTTTTGAGGCAATCCTGAGACGTGCTTCTTCATCTGACCATGTATTTGTCTTTTCCGTCATCTCCTCAAGATTCCTATGAGTATGATGAATCAATTCATGCTTCAATATGCCTGTACTTCCCCGGACTATGGCAGTTTCATGAAGCGATCCGACCCACCGTACAAACGATGATTTATATATGAGTCTTTGCATTCTATCTCCGACAGGCCACAGAACGCCCAGATAATAATTTTTTCTTGAAATAAAATAACATACAGGATCTACTGCTCGAGAAAAGCCCCGCAGGAGACGGCAAATTTCAAGCTCTAACGGAGTGGACACAATCTCATCTGCATCAACATAGAGTACCCATTCTCCCTTAGCCGCATCCATGCCAATCGTTCGGAGTATAGAAAAATTAGTCGCGTTACTTGTAACAACAGTTGCGCCGGTTTTTTGTGCTATTTCAACTGTATTATCCTCTGAATTATTGTCTACCACGATAATCTCATCTGCCCACGCCAATGAGTCAAGACATTCCCGTATGCGGACTGCTTCATTTTTAGCTAAGACAACAGCAGAAATAACGATGGATAACTTTTTTTTCATATCTGCTTCCCAAATCGGTGAAACAAAAAATCGAATGCAGCCTTTTTTTGCACCGGTCTTCCAAGAAATAAAAATTTCATACACTCACGAAGGAGCGCAAATTTTGTTCTCATAAAACAATACTTCATACCGACTCTGTATCTGTTTCGCGTCTGATAATATTCCTGCACTATCCCACCGGGACCGTCTGAAGAACCGGAATTTTTATGCCAAATCCGCGACTTTGGTTCAAACAGTATCGTAAAGCCCATGGCCTTTGACCGAAGACAAAATTCTACATCTTCATAATAGAGAAAATATGATTCATCTAGCATCCCAGCCTTTTTTACAACATCCGCGGAAAACATCATAGAACAACCGGTTACGTACGCTGTGTCTTCTGCATGTTTAAATTGACCAGTGTCAATCTCGTCTACGCCTCTGTGGGACGCATACATATTTTCCCAGTCTATTACTCCACCGGCGTACCAGAGCACTTTCCCACGCTCGCTTTCTTTATATCGTGATCGATGATATTCATACCCCGGAGAAAAATATATTTTTGATCCGACTACCCCGCCTCTGTTTTCCACTAAGCTATCAACGAGCGTCAAACATGCCTGAGGATCCACAAACGTATCATTGTTTAAAAGCCAGATATACAGTGCTCCTTTTGACAATGCATATTTTATTCCGATATTATTTCCGCCGGAGAATCCAATATTTGTAGGATGTTCTATGATGTGTACTTTCGGAAATTTTTTCGATATACGTGAAATCGGATGTGTCGACGACCCGTTGTCAACAACAATAACTTCAATATCTAGCCCCTTTGTATCTAACTTTTGAAGAGATAATAAACAATCTTCTGTATCTTTCCAATTGTTCCATGCCACAAGGATGATAGCGACTTTTATCATATACACAGTAACTTTTTTAGTAATTGAAAATATTTTTTTAGAAAAAAATTCTTTGTTTGCTGTATTTTAGCCGTTAACAACCAGAACCGAATCTCTTTTGCATTTCTTACTAACTCATGATCTAATTGTTGCAAACTGACATCTGCTTGCCGAAATTTCATTCGTTCCCAAAGCTTAGCAAACACCACGAGTGAATACATACTTTGTAATAGCGACAGCACTAACCCATGCAATCCGTCTTTATAGCCTGACTGCGCAAAATATATCTTTATAAAATCTGAAACAGGAAATCGAATCGCGTCGAACCAAGAAAATTGGTAGGAAACACGAATAAGATTATCTACTTCATTTTCACTGTATAGTGCATCCATTTTCTGTATAAATTGGGATATAGATTCATAATTATAATGAATATACGGTGTCTTTAATTCTGAAATTTTCCCCTCTACAGCGAGATATTCATGCACATGCTGACAGGGAAATGTCCCTGAACCGGATCTAAACAAACGAAGCTGTTTGTCCGGCCACCAGAGACCATGTTGTATCCATTTTCCAAAAATAATATTTTTCCTCGGAATCCAAAATCCGTTGATCTCATCTTCTGAATTTAGTACCAGTTGTATCTCATTTTTTAGTTCAATCGGGATCTCTTCATCTGCATCAAGACAGAGTATCCAATCGCAGTGTGCCTTTGTAAAACCATAATTCTTGTTTACATTCAGCATTCTGTTATTTTTCTTTTTAAATATCTTCGCACCATAAATTCTTGCAATTTTCGAAGTAGCATCGGCAGATCCGTTATCTACAACTATGATTTCATCTGCAAAACGTACAGAAGCCAGAGTCCGTTCGATCTTTTTTTCTTCATTGAACGCTGATATTACCACTGCAAGAGTTTTCATATTATGCTTTTGCTCCTTCCATCATTGAAGCTATATTTTTTCTTTCAAACATCCAAATAATAAATGCGTAAAGCATAATTCCCACAGTTCCAACTGTAAAAAGAAGAATAAATCCATGAACATATTGTACAAAGACCGCATAGAATACACCCTGAAAGACAACACCAATTACCGGAAAACGAATACTTTTGAAAAATGAAAACGGCGTGACTTGTTTGACGAGATACACGACGAGAACAAGAGTACTGGTAATAAGAAGAAGAGATAGTGCGACCCCGTTAAATCCGATAAGCGTGACAAGTAGCACAGTAAGTACCCAGGTACTCGTTGTCCATAACACCATAAGCCAGAGAGTCGTTTTTATTTTTCCCAGGGCATTGAGCGCATTGGTAAGAGGAGTCGAAAGACTCGCTATGGCCGATGCGATGGTAAATAAATAAAACGATACTAGCGCCGGCTCCCACTTTTCGTATCGGGGTATAAGATCTATAAGCGGACGGATAAAAAACAAGAGACTTATGGAAATCGGAAAAATAGCGGCGGAAAGGCCGAAGAGAGTTTTCTCGATGCCCTTTCTCAGTAATCCCTTAGAGTGCTGCAGCCTCGCAAAGGCAGGAAACGTGACGCGGATAATGCTATCCATGATAAGCCGAAGCGGCACTTCCGCCCATTTCTTTGCCCATCCTATATATCCAACTTCGGCGAGCGGCAGTATTTTCCCTAAAAAAAGCGTCAACAAATCGTCTTTTAATAACGCGAGAAATGAATTAAATTGAAATGGCAGACCAAAGGTCATAAGTTTTTTGGCAGTTTTGAGCGAAAAACCCAAACGGATACGCCACGGCGATACATAATAAATAGCTATAAGACCAACCACTGCGCGGACAAGCACCGCGTAGGTAAAACTTGAAATCCCCATGCCTTTCCATGACAGATACACAGCGACAAGATAAAACCCGAGCGTTTCCAGTATCTGCGGAAGGACAAGCTTATGAAATTCAAGTTTTCTCTCAAGCAGAACCGACGGTATAGTCTTAAGCGAAGAAAGGAAAAATGAGATGAGAAGACTATACAAAAGATACCGTCCGGCGTCTTCCAGAGCATAAAAGCTTGTTATAAACGGTGAGAATAAAAACGCGAGACTCACAACTATGGTAACAAGCGTTTGCTGTATGGTAAATGTAGTGATAAGGTCATCTTCCGTAAGCTCGCTCTTTTTTTGTATGAGTGCGGCAGCGAGCCCAATGTCTGAAAAATATCCGAGGAATGATATGACCGCAGACACAACATAAAATACCCCAAATATAGAAGGAGAGAGGAATATCGTGAGAAGAAACGTCGCACTAAACGCTATGATCTGTAATACAAACGTTCTGCTCGTCAGAGCTATAACTCCTGATACGGATCTTTTTTTGATCAATGCTATATCAAGCTCACTCATGATTTTTCCATGGCCTTTCGGTAAAAAGACGCCATAGCCCCAGTAGATCCCCAGTTGCAGTTTTCATAACTCTTACCGTAGACCCAGGATTATCTATCCACGTCACCGGTTCTTCATAAATTTTGTATCCCATTTTTTCTGCCATAATGAGGAGTTCCGTATCAAAAAACCATTCGTTATCCACAATTTTTGGAATTATGGCATGCACTGCGTTTCTCGTTACGGCTTTAAAACCACACTGGGCATCTGAAAAATGAACAAAGAAAAACATTTTTATAAGAAAAATATACCCTTTTGATGTGATCGTCCGGAGCAAGGGTCTGTTTAATACATGAGAGTCGGATAGATTTCTCGAACCGATAGCGATATCATACCCATTTTCCAAAGAATGTAGAAGGTTTTTAAAATGCTTTAGATCAGTAGACAAATCTATATCCATATAAGAAAGTATGTCATCCTTGCAATGTAGCCATGCATGTTTTACCGCCCTTCCTCTACCTTTCTCATCCAGGTGAAGAGCAGTGATTCTTTTATCTTTCTTTGCGAGTGACAGCGCGATATCCAAAGTAGAATCAGTCGAAGCATTATCTACAATCGTAATTTTCCATGTATATTTTTTAGGGAGTAAAAGAAGATACGACCGTAAGCGGGATACAGAATCTGCAAGCTCCGCTTCTTCGTTATAGACCGGTAAAACAACGTTAAGCGATTTGTTTTTTGCCATAGTATATTATACTCAAAAACACGCTCACGAGTGAAATAACGTTCCCTATCAGCTGAACCGGAGTACTGCGTAGATCTGCCTCTATGATATGTTCTCCTTTCGGGAGTACAAGGACTGGCATACCTTTTTCTACCAGAACCTGAACCGGTTTTTTGTCAACGGAAATACTCCACCAGGGAAAATATGCTATTCCCAAGCGTACCCTACTCTCTGTATCTACTAAAACATTCCATTGTGTGTATGTAGACGAAGAAAAATACTTCGCGACTTCTCCAGAAAGACCCTCAACGGTACCATGAGAGAGACCGACGTCTTCTGCATCCCTCTTGAATCCCGAGGGAAGATACTCATCGGAAATCCGGGAGTATTTTGTTCGAATTTCCTCATCGGTAAGTGTCCCCGTAGAAGGAAAATCATATATATATTGCGGAGAAAATAATTTTAGGGACACACCGATGACGACACTAATAATACCGGCACAGATAATACTTTGCTTTAACGCTGATATTTTAAGTAAAGAAAAATTCCAGGCTCCAAGAAACGATATTCCGAATACGACAAACACTAGAAATCTCCATGGATATTGTATATATGGGAAATACGGTATATGTTCCCAGAACCATACAGATCCCTCTGTCATCATGAATAATGACACGATGACGAGCACTATAGCCAATACAGACAGTATCCATGTTTTATTCTTTCTCTTCCAAAATGTAAAAAATAATCCGAGGAAAAATGTGAACACATATATTTTCCCCAGTCTAAAAGACAAACCATCTATACAGCCCTTGGTAGATCCTCCAAAACCCCAAAGCGAGTTCCAAAATTGAGACAGGCAAACAAAATGATCCTTAAAGTCCGCTCCGCCTCCAACCTGGGACGATACGTTCGTATATCCCATTTCAAAAACCGCAGGCAACCAAAAAAAACTTGAAAACCCAAGACCCAATAAAACCATACATATGTTTGGAAATATGGATTGACGAAAAGATTTATTTTTAGTAATAAATTCTTTGCCTACGGCAAGAAATAATCCCATACCCAAAAATAGGAGCGTAATAAATCCGATAATCGTATGTGATACGATGACCCCAGCAAGTCCGACAGCTCCAACCAGCAGTGTATATACTGTTTTTTTCTCTTTCAGGAATCCATAGAAGACAAGAGGTAAAAAAATCAACGTCCACAACTCTCCCACAGCTCCTCGGACATAGAGCTCAACTGCATGATACGGGGCAAATATATAAAGCACCGTCCCCAATACAGCAGCGGTGAAACCGAAAAACGAATACAGGACAAAACCCATCGTGAGAGACGGAAGAATCATGCCAAGCGCCATCATGATTTTTGTCGCATCTAGCGGAGAATATCCTATGAGAGAGAAAAACGAACCGACGTAGTACGGCAGTGGTCCATAAAAATTATAGAGAGGGTATCCAAATCCGTATCCAAGGTCTTTTACCGATCGGACAGGAAACTGCCCATCCTGTATCGCCCGAGTCATAGAAATGACTCTTGCGACCTGCGTATCATCATGCATCGGAAAATACCCTTTTTGCATCAGAGGAAATATAGAAGGAAGAGAAAGCGCCAAGACAATGCATGCAAAAACTAATATTTTTACTCGAGAGTGTTTCATACACCTTTTTTCTTCGGTCTTCTCATAAAACCATATATAACAAGGAAAATAAATGAAATGCTGTCTGCTGCGAAACGAAACGGTGTTTCCCGAAACTCTGTCACTAAAGTATATTTTCCCTGAGGAACTTGTATATGAGAAAGCCCAAGAGACTCGGACGGCTCTATGGCAACACTCTGACCGTTAAGTGAAGCTCCCCAGCCGGGATAATAGACGCTATTAAGCTGCACAATAAGCGGCTCTTTAGCTTCTATCTCAACCGTAACCCGCTGAGTCGACTCGCTTTTTATCTCTATGATCCCTTTTCCCTCGTACAGTTCAAGCCGCTTTGATGGTCGGGAAACGGAATTTTTCTTTACCCATCTTGGCATAAATTCGTTTTTTACTGTCGTGGTAGCTTCATTGGTGGTGTAATATCCTTCAGGCCTATCTACAAACCTGATACCGGACATCACCGGAAGTGCACAAAGAAGTGCGAGAACGATAAAACATACTGAAACTATGATTTTTCGACTTGACTGATCTATGATCCACGACACGATAAAAGGAGTAGATATGACGACAAGAGAAAGAAAACGGAATGGAAACTGAAAGAAAAATCCGAGGCCAAGTACATTCCAGATAAAAAAAGATGGGGAAAGTGATAAAACAGATCCAACCATGAATACAAATATGAAAAACTTAGTATCGGACAGAGAATGCGTTACCCGTTTGCACGCAAGTACAATAAGCCCGATGATCCCTACGCCATAGAGATACGATTCTGAAAGCTTTACAAAATATCTTGAGACATCGGACACGACGATCGCATCTACCTGAACAAATTGTTTTTCATAAAGTGCGGGCATCCAGAAAAACGCTGCAAGTCCCAGTCCCAGGAATACATGAGGCAAAAGATAAAATTTCTTTTTATACACGATAAAACTAACGAGTACCAAAAAAAACAAAACCGCAAGAGAATTATGACTTACAATCAACACTGCAATGCCAAGCGGCAAAGCCCAAAGAAGTGAATATTCTATAGCCCAAAGGGAAACAAAAAAAGGAAGAAATGAGAGTACCTCTCCGACGGATCCCCGCGTATACATGTCGTATAAAAGATACGGTGAAACTAAAAATACAAACGTCCCGACGCTTGCGCTCAAAAAACTAAAACGTTTGCGTAAGATACTATAGAGAAAATATGAAGAACCTAAGACTGAAAAACCGAAAATAAATTTTACTGAATTTACAAAGGACATGCCGATGCCGTGAAACAGCGTACCGAAGTACAGAAACCCCGGATACAAAAAATTTGACACCGGATACCCGTAGCTTTGGTTTAATCTACCGAGGAATCGTACAGGAAACTGACCCTCCCGAAACGACTGATAAAAAGCGCTCAACCGTATGACCATCCATTCCCCATCATCGCTTACGAAAAACCCGGAATGAAAAAGAGGCCACAAAGAAAAAAAAATTCCGACCAGAAACAAGATGCAAACGAATACAAGTACCGCATATTTTTTCATAAGGTTTCCAAAGGAGATTTGAGCGGTATCACCTCATACAGCCGAAGGGGTATGCTTTTGCCCTCATTTTTTTGTTTTTCGTATATAAGTTTCAAGGGCCAGGCCGAAGGAACTGCCTGAGATTGATAAAAAAGTACGTATGTTGGCTCTTTTTGCGCATCTTCCAGTATCTCGGGAGGAATTTCTTTTGGTACAGGCCAAAAACCTTTAATTTTTATATTTGGATTATCAACATAATAAATCTCGATTGCATAGGGCATGAGTCCAAATGTACCTTCCGTATAGACGTTTATTTTTCCTTTTAATATCTGATTTCCAAGAAATGCATTCACTTCCGGAACACCCCACCCTGACGGCCAATCATCTATATACTGTCCTTTATCAGACTTCGGTATAGGAGCCGTGGTAGGAGAAAAAATAATAAAATAGTCCATGTAAAGAGACGGCAGAATACAAAGAAACACAATAAATCCCGCTAGAAACTTGTTTCTCACCCTTTCATATGCCGATCCGAGGGTAACAGCCGAAAGCAGAAGAAGAGGCATGACCATAAAAAATATAAACCTCGGATACAATACTCTGCCAAATAGGGCGAGGCCAACAAACGGTGTAAGCATCCAGAGAAAAAGCAATGTTTTTTCTTTTATATATTTTCTTAAAACAAAAAAAGAAACACCAATCGATACGACTATCGGCCAGGTGAGATACCCCTTCACCCAGTCAAACATGCCTGATAGGTTTCCTTCCAGAAATCGGAACGGATGATATATCCACTCGGAAAGAGGGTACACAAATACCGTATCTTTTTGAGAAATCATGCTAAACATCGGAGACAACCGCAGTACGCCATACAGTGCTTGGGATATCACCGCACTTATCAGCGCTAAGCCAATCCATAAAGCAAATCTTTTCTGCCATGCTTTTTGTTTAAAGTCAAAAAGTATGAGCGTGAGAGGCAGAAGATACAGACTTAAAAAACCTGACGTTTTGTTGAGCATTCCAAGACCAAGAGTCATGCCAAACAGCAGTGCAGCATCGAGCCTCACTGTTTTTACGAGCAGAATTCCCAAAAATAAATTCCATACCGAAAGTGCAGCGACGAGCGAGTCGTAGAGCGCAAGCCGGTCATACATAAGGGAGAACGGAGAAACGAGATACAACAGGGCAGTGATACAGGTAATTTTTTTGTTTCTAAAGAGATAATATGAAAGACACATGAGGCCCAAAAGCGTCATGAATCCTGCCGAGACCGAGACAAACCTTCCGGCAAAAAGAGGATCATGAAAAATCTTCAGATACACCATCATAATCCATGTAAACAACGGCTGCTTTCCATCCACAAGGGAGATAAACCGCCAGCTCGCATCTCTTGAGCCTATCTGAGACCAACGGATGTATATAGCTTCATCCGTAAAAATCGGTAAACTGGTAAGCGCGTATAACCGCACAGAAAAATAGCCAAGGATGAGAGAGAGAAGAATAATAACACTGCCAATCCAGTTTTTCGTCTTTGACGATTTCATATCTCTATTATACGTGTATATAGACTATGAGAGCAAAAATCAGATTTTCCTTGCGATCCGTTTTAAAAATATGCCAGCCGCAAGAGCAATTGAGCATATCAGCGGAACGAGTGTGAGGAGTGACTTCCACTGCATAGCCGGTGGATCCCAATTTCCAAGATAGAGGTATGGAGCGTATCGTAATAGTAATCCAAGAGACGCTCCAAAAAGTATGACAAGGACCTCCGTATACACAGAAAGAAACGCGGCAAAAGGCATAAGCCACAGAAAATACCATGGGAGGACTTCTCTTTGCATGAGTACGAGGAAAAATCCGAAAAGCATACACATCATCAATCCTTTTCTGTTCCACCGTAAAAAATACATGGGAAATATAAAAATAGTCATAAATTTTAGACCAATGGATAAAGCAAAGAAAAATACCGACACGAAATGTTTTTTATCTATAAAAAAAACATACGCCCACAAAACAAGCGCCATCATCACAATATCATTGTGAGGACTGATGAGCGATTCTATGATAACCAGAGGATTTAGCGCAAAAGCGACAAGAATTTTTTCAGGATACAGAAACTTTTCTTTACGCGACACCAGGTATATAGCAATACAGGAAAGCACATAGGAGAGAGAAAAAATTCCCTTGAGAAGAAATAAAAACGGAAGAAATACGCCAAAACTCAGAAGATATAGCGGAATTGTGAGAGAAATCCACAGCGGTGTATACGCACTAGGCAGATGAGTCCAACGCATAAACATAATCCAGGGATCAAAACCGGTGAAATCAAGCGGAATAACCGAGTATGGATTTTTATGATATAAAGCGACGGTCTTTGCAGTGAACATGTAATTAAAAAAATCATACGAAAAAGCCGGATAACTGAAAATTGAAATGCTGACGATGACAAAAATAATAGTCCAGATAAAATGAAAAGATATTTTTTTCCTGTGTGAAAGATACAGCATGAGCGCGTACAATGAAAACCAGAGTAATAATAAACCTATGTATACGAAAGTAGACTGAGGTCTTTCAAAATACCCAAAATGTGCAAACCATCTCTGAGCAGTCTGAATAATTCCGATTCTAGAGACTGTGAGCCCCAGATCAATCTGAGTAAATGAATAGAAAAGAAGGCCCAAGGATGCCAGGATATAAAGAACTATCAAAACTACTCGCTTCCATGTCTTCATCCTATACTCCTTTTAGATCATACTTTCCTAAAAATGAATTGAAGCGGATTGTAAGGATGTCAAAGAGGCCCTGAAATGAATCCATGAACGGGTTTACCCGTCTCGTCTCTACGTAATGCCACTCCACCGGAATTTCCCGGATACTATAACCTAATCGTTTGGCAACAAAGAGAACCTCTATATCAAAACCCGCAGTCACCATGGAACCGGAGACGAATCTGTTGGAACCGTAAATTTTTAGCCTGCTCACGATATCAAGCGCTACGCTTCTTCGAAATGCTTTAAATCCGCATTGGGTATCCTTGATTCCAGAAAGGCCTAAAAACACTGACCGTAAAATCATAAATCCACGCGCCATAACAAGCCGAAGCAACGGAGCGCCTTCCCGTTTGGTGTTTCTGGAGCCTATGACCACATCTGAACCTTTTTCAAACCACGGAAGTAATTTTTCGCTTTCTCCTAGCGGAGTGGCCTGATCTAAATCTGTGAATAACACTATCTCACCTTTCGCCGCTTTAATACCGGATATCACTGTAGATGCCTTTCCCTGATGACGACAGTATAAAGCAACAAAACCATGGTTATTTTTTACAAATTCATCGATAAGACTCCGGGTATAATCCGTAGATCCGTCATCCACTATAATCACCTCCCAGGCATAGGACCGGGTCGTAAGGTATTTTGAAACTTTTTCTAAAACCCCAAGACGTATATTTGTCTCTTCGTTATATGCAGGAATAATAAAAGATACTTTTGGATTTTTCATTTGTATTTCTAAAGCTCACTGCTATGAACGAGCTTATGTATGGTAACAAATGGAACTGATTTAGATTCTACTATTTCCGCTTTTCCAAATCCCGCTATCTCCCAGAGAGGGTGACCCAACGGTTTGCAATCGATTATTTCACAGAGAACTATCAGCTGACCGGTCACGGATTTTCTTTCCGGATCGATCGCAATATTTTCTATTGTTTTCGGAGCATTTCCCCACACTTCAAGGAAAAACCTATATCCATGATCGGAATTTTGTCCTGTGATGAGAGCGAAATTAAATGGTTTTCCACCTGTCATCTGATATGCCTCCCACGAAATTTTGCGGACCTGTTCCAGCTGACGGTTGGGAGGATATTGAAACGGCATGCCAAGCCAGTTTACATACGCAAGAACTAGGACACTAAGTCCTGAAATGATCCAAGCATACCGAAATCTGGAGATCCAAGACAAAAAGAGTGAAAGTATAAGAAACGGCACTGGGAAAAAGATACCGAAATAGTATTCGTAAATCGCACGTTTGTAAAAACCAAACATGAAGAGCGGTACTAAAAGCCAAAGCAACAACAGAAGAATCCCGTTTTTATTCCAACTCTTTGGGATAATTTTGGAAGCTATAGCTGTTGGCCGTACTATGAAGAGCAGAAATAGAGTCGGAATAAATGCCGATACAGTACTCATAAATACCCAAAATTGTATGAGCGATTTAGAAAAATTATCAAATATATCCCGCTGCGGGAGACGGATCACCAAACGCCCGAAAAGCCTAAAAAATACGTCATAAAGAGTTGCTATATATGTGTCAAATTTAAACCCGGTATCTTTTCCTTCAAATATAAAATTTGTGATTGACCGGATATTTGCAAATCCATGTCTGAACTCAAAAAGGAGAAAAGGTGATACCCCTGCAAGGATACCAAATCCAAGACATAAAAACGTCTTTATAAACGAATGTTTCCGGAAAATAAAAATCCACAAAAATACTAACGGAAACATAAAAACAAAAAGATAATGCAACTGAATACCGATACCAAGACACACCCCGGCGAGGCAAACATATGTATTTTTATATTCTCTTGAAAATTTAAACAATAAATACACAAGAAGGGTAGCAAAAAAAGGAACGACATTCGGATTCCAGGAAGAACGCGAATATGCTATAACTATAGGCGAAAGTGCATAGAGTAATGCGGCAGTGATACCTGTTCGAAAATCAAAAAAATCCTTGCCGACTTTGTACACCAGATATACCGTTGCTATACCAAAAAGTCCTACCATGACCGCGGGGCCGGTCGGATCCAGTTTCCAGAGCCACAGGAACGGAAGCATAAAATAATAATATATTGGACCCAAAAAAAATCCTCCGACCGAAGCAGTAGGACCTAAAAGAGTAAATTTATGATCGACGATCATCCGTTTTACGACCAATACGTCTCTCCCCTCATCGCCTAAAAACGTCATGTACTCTGATATCTTATAGAGCCGGAGATACGCACTTAGCAGAAGTACTGCAACGAGAAGTAAAAATTGAAAAAATACTCTGTGTTGCTTCACAAGCAATACGAAATTATGCATAGAAATAGAGATTATTTATGCTTTCTCCAGATAACAAGAGAATACAGTGTATAGTTCCAAACAAGCAGAATTGATGTACCAAACAAAAAGTATACAAAGTAACTTTCTTTTCCGAATAGTAATATACCAAGATATATAGTACCTGTCTGTATCACAATCACACCAAATGCAGACGTAAGGTAAAACTGTCCAAGCTTTTTGAAATACTGGTACACGGATTCAATCTTTCTGTCTTTAAACGTCCATGCGTTATTAAAATTAAAATTAGAAAAGATAGCAAGTACCGCTCCCGATAAATTTGCCGGTATCGGAGAAATCCCAAATGACTCATGAAGAATTTTCAAAACCAATGCATTTAAAGTAAAACCAAAGCCCCCTACAACGAGAAATTTTATAAATGAGCTAGTATATATATCTTTGATTCTCTCGGAGCCCACGTAATAAAATACGTTTTTTATATACTCCATTGGTGCAATCTTGGATTTACCGTATCTCCTGTCAGTAAATTGTATCGGCACTTCTTGAACTTTGGCTTGAAGTTTTAATGTTTTATGAAGGAGCGCTATCTGAAACACATACCCGCTATATTTGGATAATTCATTCTTTATACGCTCAAAAAAATCTTTTTTGTACGCTCTGTACCCGCCGGTCCAATCATGAATATGCACGTACCCGAGACCATATCGTACAACCGCATTTCCGACGATGCTAAATATTTTCCTGTGTGTACCCCAATTGTATGGAATAGAACCACCTGGAATGTATCTACTGCCTATAGCTATATCCGCTCCGTTATCTATCGCTTCAATAAATTTTGGAAATACACCAGGATCATGGGAAAGATCAGCATCCATTTGGGCGAGTATATCCGCATGTAGTTCGCGTATCGCATAGACAAGTCCGCGAAGAAGCGCTTTTCCAAGTCCCTCTTTTTTTCCAGAAATAAGAAAAACATCTCTATATGTTTTTTGGTATGCGGCTATTGCGGCACCCGTACCGTCAGGGGATGTATCGTCCACTACGACATAGGAAAATGTATGATGCTTTATTTTTGATACTGATTCTCTTAAAGCATCAAGAAGAACGAGTATATTTTCCCGCTCATTATACGTCGGTATTATGACTGATATCCTCATACTGTCGCGACCTACACTCTCTCGCGCCAATAGTTGAGAAGATCCTCCATTGTCTTTGTAAATGGAATCTCATCTTTCCAACCCGTTTGCGCGACAAATTTTGAGTTATCTCCGATAAGTATCGGTACATCGGACGGCCTCATGCGGGACTGATCCTGTTGAGTTTTCACTTTCACTTTTGAAAAAGACAACAGAAGCTCCAGCATTTTGCCGATTTCAATCGCGCTTCCGGTACAGATATTGTACACATCTCCCGGTTCGCACTTTTCGACTGCTAGAAGATATGCACGCACCATATCCCGTACGTCCGTATAATCCCTTTTCGCATCCAAATTTCCGACATGAATGACAGGCTCCTGCTTCCCTTTCTCGATTAAAGCAATCTGCTTTGCAAAATTTGATTCTGCAAACGTGTCTCCTCTTCTCGGACCCGTATGATTAAATCCGCGGGTTCTCACTATTTTCATCTTATACGATGAAAAATATTGATATCCAAGATAATCCATAGCAACTTTAGAAACCGCATACGGACTCTGGGGCCTCAGTGGATTTGTTTCCTTTATAGGCACCTCATCCGGATACACGAGCCCATACTCCTCGGAGGAACACGCTATCTGGACAACAGGATCTATCCCCGCCTGACGTATAGCTTCAAATAAATTTGCTGATCCTGACACGTTTACCTCAAGAGTCACGGAGGGAGATATCCAAGAAGTCGGAACAAACGACTGTGCTGCCAGATGAAACACGAAATCCGGTTTTATCCGGGAAATTATAGTATAGAGGCTATGGGAATCCATGAGATCCGCATCCTCGAGGATGAGTTTATTTTTTATCTCATCTATATGATCCATTTTTGTCCGCGACCTGCAAAAACCATACACCTCATACCCCTTCGACAAAAGCAGTTCAGCCAGATGACTCCCGACAAATCCTGCTATTCCCGTGATTAATGCTTTCTTTTTTTCTGCCATACTTCCTCCTTACTACACATATATAAAAATACCGTTTTTACATTCTTCCGACACCATAGTATGCAAAGCCTAATTTTTTTACATCCGATGGTTCATATATATTTCGCCCGTCAAAAAGCACCATCTCTTTCATGCCCTGTGCTAATTTTACCAGATCGAGCTGTTTAAACTCATTCCACTCAGTGACTATGCACACTGCATCTGCCCCTACGGCTGCAGTGTATGCATCAGACACAAACGCTACAGTATCGCAAAGAATTGTCTTTGCATTTTCCATAGCGATCGGATCAAATACAGTTACCTTTGCACCTAACCTAAGTAATTTAGAAATGACTAGTAAAGACGGAGCTTCGCGCATGTCATCGGTATCCGGCTTAAACGCGAGCCCGAGTACTGCAATGGTTTTTTTTGAAATATCACCATGAAAATGATTAATAATTTTATTCACAAAATGCTCTCCCATCTCTTTATTTATACCGTCCACATCCTTTAAAAGTTTAAAATCATATCCTTTCTCTTCTGCAAACGCTATGAGTGCTTTTACGTCTTTTGGGAAACAACTGCCCCCGTATCCCACGCCTGCGTAGAGAAAACTTCTCCCGAGCCGCTTATCAAGACCAACACCTTCTAAAACTTTTTCTGCATCTGCGCCGACTTTTTCGGACAGCATGGCTATCGCGTTTGCAAATGAGATTTTTGTAGAAAGGAGTGAATTGGACGCATATTTTATAAGCTCTGCAGTTTCAACATTGCATAATACTGCTTTGCCATCAATAGTCTTGTGTAGTTCAAGAAGAAGTGCTTGAGCCCGTTCGGACGTAGTTCCAATTATGATTCTGTCCGGATGCATGGTATCTGAAATGGCCGACCCTTCACGTAAAAACTCCGGACAGGAAGCGATAGCAAACGATGCTCCTGTCGGTTTAAATTTTTCCAGAATCTCAGAAACTTTTTTATTTGTCCCAGGAGGGACTGTGCTTTTTGTAACGACTACCTTATACCCTCTGAGTTCTTTTGCTATAGACTCACTCGCACTAAATACACTCGAAAGATCGGCTGAACCGCTCGCTTTGGGTGGAGTGCCCACAGCGATAAAAATAATATCTGAAGGTACGACTGCTTCATGATAATCCAGGGTAAATATGAGTCTTCCGGCGTCAACATTTCTTTTTACCAGCTCCGAAAGACCTGGTTCGTAAAACGTGGCAATCCCTTTTTTGAGTTTTTCTATTTTTTCTTTCGTACGCCCAACCACCCACACGGTATTCCCGAGATCCGCAAAAACTGCAGCAGTAACAAGCCCTACATATCCATGTCCGATAAATGCTATTTTCATACTGTATCTTTCCTTTTTGAAAAAATGATTTGAAGTCCATCCTGAAATGATGTCATCTTTAAACCAAGTCTTTTTATTTTATCATTACCAAGCACCGCATGGAAAGGTCTGGGTGCACGTCCTTTAAAAAATGACGCAAAACTGGTCTTTTGTACCATGGCATCTGATGCTCCTAAGTACACCGCTATCTTGGACGCAACCTGAAATGGTGAACATACATCGTCTCCGACGACATGATATATGCCGGAGGCATTCTCTCTAATAAGACGCTCTATAGCAGAAGCTATATCGGGAATAAAGGTCGGAACAAAGAGCTGATCGTCCGGAGCTTTAATATCTGATCCTTTCTGTAACTCATCTACGATTTTATGTACAAAATCTTTTTTACCGCTCTCCCATGGTCCATATGGATTTGCAATCCGAACGACAAGACCATGATCGCCAAGCCGAAGCACGCACTTTTCTCCCTCATATTTTGTCATCGCATAAAAACTTTCCGGATCCGGAATGTCTTCTTCTGTGTATCTGTCTTTCTTCCCCGAAAATACATAATCAGTTGATATATACAGCATATGCTTCTGGGTTTTTTTACATAAAGACGCGATCGATTCCGTGGCTATCACGTTTACTTTCCATGCCGGACTTTGTACTTTCAGATTTTTCTCATTCTCTATGATATCGACATCTGTACGAGCCGCAAAATGGAAAACCCAAGGAGCGTCAGATGATGCGAACGCTTTTTCAAGCGTCTTTGGATCTGTAATATCTACTCCTGTCTCAAGGCTTAAATTGATAAATGAAAACTCTTGTTTTAGAGTATCTACGACCTGCGTTCCGAGAAGTCCTGATAAACCAGTGCCGAGGATTTTCATGTCTTGGAGTGATATTGCCGCTCGTAATATTCTTTATATTCGCCTGATTTTACATGTTTCCACCAGTTTTCATTTTCTTTGTACCACTTCACCGTATCGCTAATCCACGTATCAAAATCAAATTTCGGCGACCATCCGAGTTCTTTATTGATTTTTGACCAATCTACCGCATAGCGTCTGTCATGCCCCGGTCGATCGGTAACAAATGAAATGAGAGATTCATTTTTTCCTAAAATATGTAAAATTTTCTTGACCACATCAATATTTGAGATATCCTTCGTAAGTCCGCCTACACAATACGTCTCGCCAATTGTGCCCTTTTCTAAAACAGATTCAATTGCCCTGCAGTGATCCTCCACATGGAGCCAATCTCTGACATACAGGCCATCACCGTATACTGGAATTTTTTTATCTTCTAGAGCATTGGTTATAACAAGCGGTATCACTTTCTCCGGAAATTGATATGGCCCGTAATTATTTGAACAGTTTGTGATTGTAACAGGAAGACCGAAGGTATGAAAATACGCACGAACCAGATGATCTGACCCGGCTTTTGAAGCTGAATAGGGACTACGTGGATCATATCTGGTATCTTCAGAAAAGCGGGTGTTCTCCTGCAAATTCAAAGAGCCAAAAACTTCGTCTGTTGAAATATGATGAAACCGCTTGACTCCTAGTTTTACTGATTGATCCAGGAGCACTTGAGTACCTAAAACATTTGATGTAATAAAATTTGCAGGATCGTGAATTGATCTATCAACGTGACTTTCTGCAGCAAAATGTACTACCGTATCTACTCCTTTTAACACACGGGATACAGCATCGACATCGCAGATATTCCCTTGAACAAACGAATATGTTGATTTTTTTTCAACTGCTCGTAAATTTTCTAAATTTCCTGCATATGTCAGCACATCAAAATTTACGATCGTATCATCGGGATGCTTCTCCATCCAATAGAGAATAAAATTTGCTCCGATAAATCCGGCACCACCGGTCACGACTATTTTCATGCAAGCTTCCCCTCTCTTACCATCTGGGCAACTTCGTTGTTTGCCCGGAGCAACTCATCGTATGACGTACCCGCATCTACCCACCAATCAAGCACCTCACACCCAAGCTTTCTCTCTGAAAGATATGAATTATTCAGATCCGTCACTTCTAGTTCTCCACGTTCCGAAGGAGTCAGTTTTTTTATGTATTCAAATACTTTGTGATCATACATATATATACCGGTCTGAGCGATATTTGATTTTGGTTCTGCGGGTTTCTCTTCTATGGTGAGGACCCGACCCGATGAATCGATCTCTATGACTCCGTACTGGCCGGATTTTGTCGGCATTCTGACGCCAAAAATCATGGACCCAAGCGATTTTTTTTCGAATGTCTTCACTGCATTTTTAAGATCATAGTTAAAAATATTATCTCCGAGAAGGACTAAAACCGAATCATTATTTGAAAACTCCTCTGCCAAAGAGATGGCATCTGCGATGCCACCTTTCGGATTTTTTTGAATTGCATAGTAAAGCCTGAGATCAAAATCTTCCCCGGATTTCAGAAGCGAGGCAAAATCCCCGACGTGATCCCCGGATGTCGTAAGAAGCACCTCTTTTATTCCTGCCCGCTTCATGGATTCCAATGAATAATAAATCATCGGTTTGTTATACACGGGAAGCAGGTGCTTATTGGTAACAAACGTAAGCGGACGAAGTCTTGTAGCAAGTCCACCGGCAAGGATAACACCTTTCATACAGACACTCCTTTCAAAAAGAAACTAGGATCGCAGTACTATCACAAATAGAGCGATTGAAATAGCCGCGATAAGTACATATTCTATCACAACTTTTCTATGAAGGTCGCCGATAACACTATGATGCACTATTCCCCATACGACATACAGACATGCGGTAATGATCCCGACAATAAGCTGAAACCCATGATTCCCTTGTGAAAGATAGAACATCCAAACACTGAGGAGGAGCATAACCACGAGCACAAAATAATGGAGCATATATTTTCCGGTACTCATCATAAGATTCCTCCAGGCAAAATTCTGGTAAAAACAATCGCAAGTGTAATAAAAAATAAAATATGAGCGACATTATGACCTGATATCCGGATAATTTTTTTAGTAGAAATAATCCATGCATCTACGATGAGTAGAAATATAAATCCGGCGATAATGATAAGAGAAAACCACCGGGTAAGAGTGGGAATATTCACAAGCGGCTTATTTGTTGCTCCGTAAAAAACGCGTAAAGCATCATTTGGAAGAGTCGTAGTCTCTCCTTTTATGGAAGCACCGAAAGAATCAACGATAATCGGCAGCTGTTTTTTTGCAGAATCAACTATCTGAGAAGAAGAAGCACCGAACATCTGGACTACGAGCGTCGTCTCCTCCCCGTTTAGCGCTCCGTTTACGACAGCAAATCCTACTTCCCGATAGGTAGGTTTTACTATATTTGCTTTATGTGTCGGTGAAGCTATCCATGCATCGACGACGTTTTTACTTGTAGTGAAATTTTTCGCTAAATTTTCTCCTGCCACAGTATACTGATATCCCTGAGCGACTATAAAATCCCACGGTGTCACTCCTTTCGGGCTAATATGTGACCAATAGTTATTGGCAAACATATCCTCTGCTTTTTTATACGCCGCGAGAGACAATTTTTCGTTTAGCACTACCGGTGCAAGTCCGGCTTTCTCCCGCTCAAGATTCGTATCCTCCATGAGAGACTGAACATAAATATCCGTAGCGTATCCTAAGATATTCGGAAACGTACGATGAAAAGAATCAATGAAAAAATACACGGCAACAAATAACAGTGCGTACACGAAAAGATACTTCGAATGGAGGGCCTTTGGCTTAAAATTATTTGAGTGATGCGGAGTAAAATAATGACGGATGTGATCGATAATTCTCATGTACTTTCATCATATCTATATCGCTATCGCGAAACAAGTGACTCTACATTATCACTCATATATAGGCATGACGGGACGGAGGTCTCCGTTGAGCGGGATGCCAAGAAGAAACTGAAGTGTGTTTGCAACAGATACTCCCACGCGTAGCCCAGTATAAGACCCGGGTCCCAGATGAACTTCCAGCTCATCTATATCAACAATTTGCATCTTCTGTGATACGAGCATCTCTAGGATTGCCTCTAGTACGACCTGAGAGCGTTTTTCCCTCTCTTTGACTACCTCACCGACTACCATATTTCCCTTATATAGGGTGACTTTTGTAGCCACTATATCACCCGTATCAATCCGTAGTTTCATATTTTCATATCATCTTCTGATAATTGTACTGCACCCTGACGCACGATCGAAATAGGAATAGTAGAACAATCTACCACAGTCGATGCCCTTCTTACCGCACAGTCCCCGGGAACGACAAAATCGACTAGATCCATGAGTCTTTGATCTAATGCTTCGAATAAAAACGGTGTTTTCTCTCCATGAAAATTTGCCGAAGGTCCAAGTATCGGAACACCAAGTTCGCGGATAATAAACAAAGGGACAGGATGATCTGGCATCCGAAGTCCAATATTCTCCTTACCGCCCCTGATAGGCGAATAAATCTGATCGGTATGACACGTTGAAACGATAGTGAGCGCTCCGGGCCAATACTTTTTCATGAGGCTTAATACCAATTCTTTGTGTTCGGCAAAATATCTTAGCGCCATATCAATAGAAGAAACAAGCACGGGTGTCGCATGATCTATGGACCGTTTCCTCAATGCAAAGAGCCGGTCTACCGACTCCTTGCTGTCTATCCTGCATCCGATGCCAAAAGCGGTGTCTGTCGGAAATATAATTATCCCCCCATCATGAAGGATTTTTACTGCTTTTTTGATGTCTTCTTTTTGACTCATATATTTCCTAAAACATGTACTTCAATCTTACGGGATGAGTCTCCTGTGACATCTAGATATATATCTATGCGTGTTTGAGGTAATAATTCCTGAATCTTTTCTGCCCACTCGATGAGTACTATCGTTGTCTCGTCCGACAAAACCTCTTTTATTCCGATTGCTATGACCTCTGATGCATCCTTCATGCGATAGAGGTCATAGTGCCACAGGATCCTATTTTGTATCTCATACATTCTTGAAATAGTAAATGTCGGAGAAAGAATCCGGGATGAAACGCCGTATCCTTCTAAAAATCCTTTTACAAATACTGTTTTCCCGCTCCCGAGAATTCCCCTTAGACACACGACCCGACGATGACCATACTTCCCGCTTTTTAAGTTTTCGGCAACGTTTACTCCCAGATCATATGTATCCTGATATGAACCGGAAAGTATGATCTGTTTTGATTCCATGAGTATATTTTACACGATTTATATCGGAAGAGACGAATGATTGCGAAGTGTCTGGAGAACAGAAGCCAGAGTAAATACCCCAAGACCAGC
>JBBTTM010000092.1:0-8316 GCA_038064255.1 Patescibacteria group bacterium
GTTAGGACTTGTGGATGACATGAAAAAAACATTTGCATGGAATGGATCCCGTGGAATATTCGGGCTCCGGCTCCGGCATAAACTTATCGTAGAGATTATTCTTGCCGTGATTTTGTCTTTCTGGATGGTCTATGAGTTAAAGATTGATATATTTTATCTTCCGTTTTTCGGAGTATTCCGTATGGGATGGTTTTATATTCCGTTTGCTGCATTTGTCATCATCGCCTTTGCCAATGCCTTTAATATTACCGATGGCCTGGATGGATTATCATCCGGCGTACTCACTATCGCCCTTGTAGCTTTCTGGTTTATCTCTGCGACGATCCTCGACACTCCGCTTTCAATATTTTTAGCTATCTGGATAGGAGGGCTCGTATCTTTTCTCTACTTTAATGTTTCTCCAGCGCGAATATTTTTGGGAGATGTTGGAGCGCTATCTTTTGGTGCGACGTTTGCTGTCGTAGGGCTCATGCTTGGGAAGGCTCCTGCTCTGGTCGTCATAGGCGGCATATTCGTCGCCGAAGTATTGTCTTCCTTGCTTCAGCTTTTGTCGAAAAAATATCTCGGGAGAAAATTATTTGCGGTAGCCCCTCTTCATCTCTGGCTTCAGTATAAGGGCTGGCCGGAGACAAAAATTGTCATGAGATTTTGGATAATCGCCATCATACTTGCAATATTTGGTCTCTGGATGGCACTTCTTACCAAAACAGCGACTCTTTAATTCGATTACAGATTTATGGTCACAGAATTATCCTCCTTTATATTTGATGGGTACGAAGAAAAATTTCAAGATGGACGGGTCTCTTTTTTTTATGTGCTGCACCATGATGGCGAAGTGTTTCACTTTACTGAAACTATTCACGTACAACCGATCGTCTTAACTACTGAACAGAGGGAAAAAATTCGGCCAATCTTAGACTGTCTACTTCTTATGCTTGGCATAAGTTACTGGAAACTTTATTGTGCGAAAAATATTGCGATAAAGCCTTTTTCACTTTCAAAGCAAGAAGCAGATTTTTGGAATACTATTTATACAAAAGGACTTGGCGAATTTTATTTCAAGAATAATATTGATTTTCGTCATTTAATAAATTTTCCTTTTGAAGAAAAGGTTTCCCATACCTCTCCGTCGATTTTTGCTTTAAAAAATCGTGTTCTTGTTCAGCTTGGTGGAGGAAAAGATTCTATAGTATCTGCAGAACTTTTAAAAATATATAATAAAGACTTTTCATTATTTGTATTAAATGAAGAAGAAGTTCATAAAAATGTTGCAGGTGTAATTGGCAAAGAAGTTATAAATGTAAAAAGAGTGATTGATGTGAAACTATTTGAATTGAATATGCGCAGTGATATTTTTAATGGCCACGTACCTATTTCAGCTATCTATGCATTTGTAGGGCTGTTAACTTCCGCATTGTATGAATATTCTTATATTATTACCTCAAATGAAGAGAGTGCAAATTATGGTAATGTTTTTTACAGAGGAGAGGAAATTAATCATCAATGGAGCAAGTCATACGAATTCGAACAACTATTCCAGAAATATATGAATGATTATATTGCAACGAATATCCAATATTTTTCTTTGCTTCGTCCTATTCGAGAATTGAAAATTGTACAATTATTTACTCAATACAAGCAATATTTTCAAAAGTTTTCCAGTTGCAATACGAATTTTAGAATTCGACACGGGTCGGATACTTTATTGTGGTGTGGAAGTTGTCCAAAATGTGCATTTGTTTTTCTATCGTTAAGTGCGTTTTTGCCTAAAAATGAAGTAGTAAAAATATTTGGTAAAAATTTATTTTCAGATGGACGGTTGCTTTCATTGTTCCGTGAGCTTACCGGACTTCTGGGGTTTAAGCCATTTGAGTGCGTAGGCACGCCAGAGGAGTCTCAGTATGCGTTGTATCTTGTTATGAAAAGAGGTGAATATACTGACGATGAGATAGTAAAACAGTTATCGCATGAACTGACATTTGATCAGGATACAGTAATGTCATTGGAGCGAAATTTGAGCAATGTATCAGAGATTCATAATATTCCAAGAGAGTTTGGCGCTGTACTTCAAAATATATGAAACTTGAAGAGCTAAAAAACAAAAAGATACTTGTCGTTGGCCTGGGTCTTGAAGGTAAGGCATCGATGCATTTTTTGAAACACACATTCCCGTATGCGGTTATAGATGGAGTAGACCAAAAAGATGGATCAAGATATTTAGATAAACAATATGAATATGATCTTGCGATAAAGTCTCCAGGTGTAAAGAGTGATCTGATAAAAATTCTCTATACAACAGCGAGCAATATTTTTTTTGCGAATACAAAAGGGTTGACCGTAGGCGTAACAGGAACAAAAGGAAAAAGTACGACTGCGTCTCTCATTTATGAGATGTTAAAGACAGACGGAAGAAAAGTTCATCTAGTTGGAAATATTGGAAAACCAATGCTTGAGGAACTTCTCGGCGAACATGGTGAGGATGATGTCTATGTCTGCGAGTTATCAAGCTATCAGTTAAGCGATATACATTATTCCCCGCATGTTGCAGTTTTTATTGATTTTTTCCCGGAGCATATGGATTATCATGGTTCTGTTGAAAAATATTTATCAGCAAAAGTAAATATCGTCGCCTTTTCTACACCGAAAGACTATTTTGTATACAATCCTATATTTCGTGAACTCAGGAAGATTGCAGAGGAAACAAAAGCGCAATCTATACCGTTTGTAGAAACTCTTCCATTTCCAGATGCTGATATACCTTTGGTTGGTGAACACAATAAAGATAACGTGAGAGCGGCAATTACCGTAGGTAAGATTTTTGGTGTGACTGAAAATGTTATGCATAGTGCAACTAAAAATTTTAAACCTCTTCCCCATCGCCTTCAGAATATTGGCACATACAAAGGAATAACTTTTTATGATGATGCAATTTCGACGACCCCAGAATCTACAATCAGGGCCATACTTGCGCTTGGAAATATTGGTACGATTTTAGTTGGTGGACAAGATAGAGGGTACGAATTTATTTCGTTAGCTGAAACCATCGTGAAGCATAATATTGGAAATGTCATATATTTTCCACAAAGTGGAGATACTATTGCATCTATTTTAAAGAGTTTCTCAGGTAATACGACTAACCTTTTTCGAGCAGAAAGTATGGAGGATGCAGTCAAAATATGCTATGAAAATACGCCTATGAATACCATTTGTTTGCTTTCTTGCGCCTCTCCAAGCTATAGTTTGTGGAAAAACTTTGAAGAGAAAGGCGATCTGTTTCAAAAATTTGTGAAGAAATACGGGCAATAAATAAGACATGAAGTTTCACTTCTCAAGATTTAAAAGAACATCATCCAGTCAATCGATGTTTGACAAGAGAAACACCCGAGCAACCGTCGACATGCCGTTTCTTCTCATGGTTATCGCACTTTCGCTGTTTGGCGTCCTCATGGTGTATAACTCTTCCGTCGCTCTTGCTATCCGGGACTTTTCTGATCCTCTTTATTATGTAAAAGAACAGATAAAATGGCTTGTCATCGGATTTATCAGTTTATATATCTGTTCCCGCGTGCGGTATACGTTTTGGCGGGAAGTTGCGGTACCGATACTTATAGGTACTCTTGTCCTTTTGTTTGCAGTTTTTCTTCCAGGAATAGGTGTAAGTGCGCTCGGTGCTCGAAGGTGGATTAGTCTTGGATTTACGGTTTTTCAACCTGCCGAACTTGCAAAACTCTCATTAATTTTTTATCTTTCTGCGTGGTTTACTTCCCGGGAAAATGGACGATTATCATCTTTTCTGACACTTCTCTGTTTAGTCGTGGGACTCGTCGTATTGGAACCGGATCTTGGGACTGCAATGATCATAACATCCGTCGGAGTGTTCATGTATTTTCTGTCCGGTTCTCCTCTCAGACATTTTGCAATACTTGTTCCAATCCTTGTTGCAGTCGTGCTTTTACTCGCTGTGATATCGCCATACAGATTTGCCCGACTCACATCGTTTCTTCATCCGGAGAAAGATCCGTTAGGGTCATCCTATCAGATGCGTCAATCCCTGATAGCGTTTGGAAGTGGTGGACTGACTGGAATAGGACTTGGGAAATCACGGCAAAAATATGAATATCTTCCGGAAGCGAATACCGATGCTATATTTGCGATAATCGGTGAGGAGCTTGGGTTTATTGGTACTGCATCCGTGGTAGGTATGTATCTGCTCATTCTTTGGAGAGCGTTTGCTATCGCCCGAAATGCACCTGAATCATTCGGGAGACTTGTCGCGCTTGGTATCTCGTCATGGATCGGCATACAGTCGTCTCTCAATTTTTCAGCGCTTGTAGCCCTTGTGCCTTTAACCGGAATACCATTGCCGCTTGTGTCGTATGGAGGTTCAAGTCTGATAGTGTTACTTTCCGGTATCGGAATCCTTTTAAATATCAGCAGATATCGTAAAATATAATATATGAAGGTTTGTATCACCGGCGGACATCTCACTCCAGCACTAGCTACAATAGATGAATTGCGATTACGGCATCCTGATTGGAAGTTTTTTTGGATCGGGAGAAGCAAAGCTCTTGCCGGAGATACAGAAGAGTCTCAGGAATCTGTCACGGTAAAGAGTCTCGGGATACCGTTTTACCCGTTGTCTGCCGGGAGGATCAATCGGATGGTTTCCATAGAGACTTTTTTGTGGGCACTGTATATTCCGTTTGGTTTTATTCAGGCATTTTTATTGTGCATGAAGGAGACACCGTCTATTATCGTTTCATTTGGCGGGTATATTGCTTTGCCGGTGGTGGTGGCAGGGTGGATATTTGGTATTCCGATTGTGTCTCATGAGCAGACGCGCGCGCCAGGACTTGCGAATAAAATTATTGCACTTTTTGTTCGTACAATGTGCGTCAGTTTTTCGGAAATGGAGCAAGAATTTAGTTCAAAAAAAGTCATTTGCACAGGTTTACCTTTAAGACGCGAACTGTTGTCCAAAAAAAACAATACGGTACCTTTTAAGCGTGTAGACAAACCGTTACTGTACATAGGCGGAGGGACTACCGGATCCTTCAGCATGAATGGATTGATTTTTGATTCTCTTTCTTTTCTTTTGGAAGATTTTCAGGTAGTACATCAGACCGGGAGTCAATCGTATGAGAAAGCTATTGAAATAAAAAATTTATTACCAGATGAAAAACAGGCAAACTATATTCCACTAAAATACATAGAAACCGAGGTATTAAGTAAAGTATACAAAGAGTGTTCAATGTACATGGGAAGATCTGGTGCTAATAGTGTCTATGAACTTGCAGTTTTTGGCATACCGTCTATATTTATTCCGCTTCCATGGTCTTCCCGGAGTGAACAGGAGGAAAATGCGAAGTATATAGAAAAATGCGGAGGCGCAATAGTCGTACATCAGAATGCGCTTCGGTCTGAGCAAATACCTGCAATAGTCCGTTCATTTTACGCACATATATCAGGGTATAAAATGCAGATGATAAAAATTTCTCCACGATTTCCCATAGACGGCGCATCGCGATATGCTGACGTGATCGAAAAAGAATATTTGGCCGCATTCGGCAATAACTTGAATACATCGATGCGGCACAAAGGGCCATAATCGTAAATACGTATGAAGTTATTTACGAATGAGCCCTTTGCATATATGATGCATAAAATAGCTGAAAATAAAGCGCTAAAGACTCTGCTTTTTTTTGTTCTGTTTTTTTGTATCAGCATAGGAGTGACGCTTTCTCTTCTGAATGGGTTCAGAATACAGAATATATATATAGAAGGAGAGCATGTTTCGTTTGATATAGATCAGTCAAAAATTACCAGAAATTTACTTTTTTTCCCGAGCGAAAAAGTTCGGCAGATGCTTTTAAAAGAATCGCCTTTGGTAAAAGATATACAAATACGGAAAATATATCCGTCTTCTATAAAATTTATTGTCATACAGAGAATTCCAAAAGCGCGTCTTGTAACGAGAGACCAGATTTATATCATAGATGATGAAGGGTATGTCATAGGAGTGCCCGATAAATTTACAAAAACTCTGGTCCCGCTATATTTTGATGTGCCCATGCAACAAATCGGAGAGAAAGTGAAGAGTGAGGGCGTAACTCGGGCTCTGCAGATACTTATTTCCTTCCCGACAGAGTATACTATTGCAAAGATCGAAGAATCCGAAATGCAGTCAATACGTGTAGAAATACAACAATTAGATATATTCTTTCCTCAAGATGGGGACATTGTAGAGCATATACGTACTTTACAAACTTTGTTTACGGGGTTTAGAATAAAAGGTGTATTGCCCGCGCATATAGATCTTCGGTTTGGAAAACCAATAGTGCGGTAAAGTAAGTACCATATGGCCCGCGACAATATTATCTCAAGTATCGATATAGGCACATCTAAAATTACGACACTTGTGGCTTCAGTAGATGAAGAAGGAGTGGCGCATATACTTGGAGTTTCTACTGTTCCCAGTAGGGGACTAAGAAAAGGGCAGGTCGTCAATATTGATGAAGCGACTACCGCAATTTCCGGTTCGATAGATGCTGCTGAAAGGATGTCTGGTTCCTCGGTTGGACGAGCAGTCATTTCCATAGGTGGTAACCATATTGCTTCGCTCAACTCTCATGGTGTCGTCGCTGTGGCTGACCCTGAAAAAGAAATCACGGAGAGTGACGTAAAAAGAGTCATAGACGCTGCCAAAGCGGTATCACTTCCTTCATCCCGTGAAATTTTACATGTGCTCCCGCGAGGATATATCGTAGATGGACAGGAAGGGATTGTGGATCCGATCAGCATGACCGGAGTCAGACTCGAGGTTGATACACACCTCGTGACAGGGGGGGCGACTGCAATTCGGAATTTATATAAATGTGTAGAAGAGCTCGGTGTTGAAGTTTTGTCTCTTGCGTTTAGTGGGTATGCATCTTCATTTGCCTGTCTTTCGGATACAGAAAAAGAACTTGGTGTTGTTTTGGTTGATATCGGCGGGGGGACAACGGATGTTGCGATTTTCGTAGAAGGCGCACTATCATACTCTTCTGTTATTCCTGTAGGAGCCATAAATATTTCCAAAGATCTCGCTGCCGGCCTTCGAGTGTCTTTGGAAAGCGCTGAAAAAATTAAATTATTTTTAGGCCAGACTCCAAAACAACCGGTCGTTCCTGAAAATCTTGAGGAAAAAAACAGACGAAGAAATTTGCAACTTGATGACCTGGACATTTCAACGCTCATGCTTCCTGAGGAGATTCGGTCTGTTTCTCAGAAAACATTGGTAGAAGGAATTATAAAACCCAGATTGAACGAAATATTTACCATGGTGGGTCTCGAGATAAAGAGAAGCGGGTTTGGTGGTATGACTCCGTCCGGGGTTGTAATCACAGGCGGAGGTGCTATGACCGTCGGGGCTATCGATAGTGCACGGAAACATCTGGTTATGCCGGTACGGATAGGATCGCCGCTTCATATAACGGGGCTCATCGATGAAATTTTGACACCTGCATTTGTTACAAGCGTTGGCTTACTGTTGTATGGTGTATCCGATCGGGAAGAAGAAACTGAATCCCGGTTTGGGTCTTTTAAGAAACTGGGTTCTTTTCAGATAAAAGGACTTGCAGGGAAGGTAGTGGATTTGGTAAAGTCATTATTGCCCTAATATAATATTTTCTTCAGATATCTTTTGCGGAAAACACGCAAACGAGCTGCCCCTGATAGAATAGAGTTATGCTTATAAAACCAGATGTTGCTCGGTTTGCAAAGATCAAAGTAGTCGGAATAGGCGGAGGCGGATGTAATGCCATAAACTCCATGGTTACCCTAAACCAGATAGCAGGAGTTGATTTCCTGGGGGTGAATACTGATGCTCAGGCGCTCCTCGCGTGTCTCTCTCAGACGAAAATTCAGATCGGAGAGACGCTTACTCGAGGCCTTGGTGCTGGTGGTAACCCAGAAATTGGCGCACAGGCCGCGGAAGAATCCCAGGAAAAAATAAAAGAATATCTCCGTGATGCTGACATGGTGTTCCTGACGTGCGGAGAAGGCGGGGGAACGGGGACAGGTGCGACACCGGTGATAGCAAAAATAGCAAAAGATCTCGGAGCTCTTACTGTCGCAGTCGTGACGAAACCATTTCAATTTGAAGGGGCACGACGAATGGTCAATGCGGAAGAGGGGATCATGAATCTGAAAGATAAGGTGGATACGCTTATTGTGATTCCAAATCAGAGGCTTCTGGAAGTAATCGATAAAAAAATGACACTTCTTGAAGCGTTTCGGGTCGCAGATTCAGTATTGAGCCAAGGAGTGCAGGGTATT
>JBBTTM010000093.1:0-7892 GCA_038064255.1 Patescibacteria group bacterium
CCAAGGAGTGCAGGGTATTTCAAATCTTATTACTCTCCCTGGACTTATAAATGTAGACTTTGCTGATGTACGCGCGATAATGACCAATGCAGGGTCGGCTCTCATGGGTATCGGAACCGGGGTTGGCGAAAATCGAGCCGCCACAGCGGCGAGAACCGCAATAGGCTCTGCGCTTCTTGAGGTCTCGATAGAGGGCGCGAAAGGCGTACTGTTTAGCATTACCGGCGGATCCGATATGACCATGTCAGAGGTAGATGAGGCGGCAAAGATGATCGCTTCTGCGGTAGATCCGGATGCAAATATTATCTTTGGCGCGAGCATAGACGAAACACTGGTGGATCAGATCCGTATCACTGTCATTGCGACTGGTTTTGATGAGGCCAAAAAACGTCTTCGTGAGCTCACCGGACGAACTATCTATGGGACGATGCAGGAGTCAGCTCTGCATCAGGGCGGAACACATCAGGGCGGATTTCGAAGTCAGAATTCTCAATCTGTCATACAGCAGACGGTACAGCCTATTTCGCCTTCGGACGAGGTGCCGCCTGAAGAAGATGAATTTGACATCCCCGCCTTCCTAAGGCAGAAGCATTAGGTGAAGTTCGGCGAGGCAAGCCCGCCTTTTTAAGACAAAAACACTAGACTAAATCCGGCCCGCTTCGTCGTAAGCCTTGCGAGGCGAGCGAGGTAGACCCGCATTCCTAAGACAGAAACACTAAACGAAGCGTCTTCCTTACTCAGATGCCACAAAAACAATAACTGTGGGACTCAATAGACAGTATCACCGGGATTTTTGGATAAATACGCATTTACCGGGATTCCCGGTAGTTATTGCATATTACCGGGAATGCTGGTAATATACATATATGAAAATACATATACCAAATAGTGCATTTTTGGGTAATATTGATCCATTTTTGAGGAATTTTGATACATCAAATCCAGAAGAGCTTGAGATTACTGCAAATAAACAATGGATTTCCATACACCCAATGGTTATTTCTATGATAGCCGCTTTAGGACTTTCTCTTGAGCCAAAAAAAATAAAATGTGAGCCTATGGAGGCAAGGTCTAAGCATTATCTCAAGCGAATGGGCTTATTTGATTTTTTGAAGGTAGATTCTGGAATTGAAATAATTGAACATGAGCTCTCAGGTCGGTTTATACCACTACAGAAAATAACAAACAGTGAAAAATTAACTGAATTTATTACAAATGTAGTTCCATTGTTACACCTAGAGTCTAAACATGCAGAACCAATTAGATACATCCTGAGTGAATTAATGAGGAATGTATTTGAACACGCAGAATCAGAAATTGGGGTAATAATGTGTGCTCAATATTATAAAAAAAGCAATACAATAAGGATTGGTATCGTTGATAGAGGGGTTGGGATACAAAGAACAATCTCTGCATTGCATAGAACAAAAACTGACCTAGAAGCTATTAGACTTGCATTAACACCGGGTATTACTGGAACTACAAAAAGAATAGGCGGTACAGATTACAATGCTGGAGC
This sequence comes from Patescibacteria group bacterium, assembly GCA_038064255.1. Taxonomy (GTDB): domain Bacteria; phylum Patescibacteriota; class Microgenomatia; order UBA10105; family UBA927; genus JACREM01. The sequence goes on from JBBTTM010000093.1 coordinate 1,520, forward strand.
AGGTTTGTTTTTTATTAAATCTATCGCTACGGTAAATAAAGATTTTTTTGTTATTTATTCTGGGAATGGTATGTTCAAGCTATTAAAAGCTAGTAGTGGAAAAGGCATACGATTGCATGGTGATCCCTTCAGGGATAAGCATTCTAAAGGAGAGGATTTTCCACATTGGCAAGGTACTGCTGTTGGCATTGATATAAACTTAGATAGCACAGAAGAGTTTTCACTTTTACTTAATCATATCCGACAAAGTTATTCTAAGGCTGTTAAAGAACAAAGAAAAGTATATTATAAAGCGAAATTTATATGAACATAATAAAGTTATTACCTAAAACCAGTGCATTTGCAGAAAATAAAGACGTAGCAAGGGAGATAAGAATAAAGGATATAACTCCAATTCTAGAGAAAAATGAAGAGATAATATTAGATTTTGAGGGTATAGACTCAACGACTCAATCTTTCATACATGCATTGATAAGCGAATTAATTAGAGTTTTTGGGAATGAAATATTAGAGAATATATATTTCAAAAATTGTAATAAAAATGTTCAAAATATTATTAATATAGTTGTAGAATACATGCAAGCTGCAGTCTGAATGTGCGATTTGTTGACTTCGAGGATTTTCGTTGTTACATTCTCCTGGAAGACCTAGAAAATCACGATTCCACATGCGGTGCGTTCCAATAGATTGAAGCTTCAAGATAATCCTGTCCTATAAGTCCCCGCGTTTCTCCGTCAAAAACATTAATCGGGTATTAACTCTCCTTCAAAAATCGGGTACAGTACACATACTATGCAAAAAAGGCAGAGAATATTTCCATATAATATAGGAAGACTATTTTTTCTTTTTCTATCATTTTTTTGTATCGCCTGGGTTATTCTCATCGTACTATCCGATCCTCTATCAGACAAAATGCACATTGTAGGGGACTTCGAAAAGTATAAAAATGCGGAATCAAAGGATACGGAATTAATTTCACGACGATGGATGAATTATGCGATGGAAATGGTGAAAAATTATAACTTTGATGCTCCGACAGCTTCACGACTATATGCATATATTGCATCTATATACTCTGATGTTCTTGGAAAAACAAACAATTCCGGACAAGCAAGTCAGGCAGTCTATTCTTTATTATTGATTCTTGATCCAAAAAATTCACCAAACATAAAGAAGCTCTACGAATGATAACAAAAAATGAAGAAATTATAGAATTGCCTGTAACTCTTCAGATACTGAATATTTATTCAGAACGGGCGAAAAATGATAATTTTTCTCTGGATTTATTTGCAGTATCAACATCGCAAAAACCTAGAACAAATCAAGCAAAAGGCAAGGACGACGGTGCCTCGGTAGGCAATTGGATGATTTGGATAGCGGATGAGTCAAATGATCCGATGGTGCCTTCGCCACCGAATATTGGATCGATGACTGATCGATTAGAAAATGAAAAAGTTATGTATGTAACAAAACGTAAAACTTCTGAACAAAAGGAAGCAGTGCAATTTTGGAACGGTACTCCGACCCAGTCGGTAGGGAACAAAAAAGAAAATATAACATACGCCGGAATTTGGCAAAATATTTTATATGTTGAGAAACAGAGTGGAATAAGCGATGAAACATATGCGGCTATGCAAAAAAGTCTTTCACAAGGTATAGCAGATGCATATATTTATAGCTGGAAAGTAAAATTTATGTTTCGAACAAAGCGCCCTTCTATGAGAATTATAGAACTATCCAGTCTTTTGCCCGATCCACCAAGTCCCGGTTACGTGTCTGAACTTGCAACAGTTTCGGAGACCGCGCATATTCTCTTGTCTTATTATTTTCCAAATGACGTATCGCTCTGGAAAGGCTTGTATAAAAGTGCACGAAATTCAAGTTTAGTAGGGGGAATAAATTTTGATGTTGATAACGAAAGAGGAGAGCAACTGGGGAGGATCATAGGTGAAAACATTATATATAAACTATTTGATAAGAAAATAAACAAAAATACCGAGATAGATTTGGCGCGAAAATTGCCATGGTTTGGGCTGCAGCATTTATATCTGAAGAGATTTAATGAATACGTTTATACATATATGTATAATTTAATGCAAAACATGAGGATACCAAAAATTTTATTTGAGGATGTTTCGCAAAAAGTCGGACCTAAAGTTTCTGATTCCGGATACGCTGTATTCGCAGATATGGATAACGACGGGTATCTCGATCTGATAACGAATGATATGATATATTATCAAAAAAATAATGCGTATACAAATGCATATTCTTTGAGAAAATATACCCATAATATACCGATATCATCAGTAGCTATAGCGGATTATGATAACGATGGATGTCAGGATATATATCTTGTAGGGAACAACAGTCCCGATTTACGGTCTTATTCCGATATTCTGTTAAAAAATACCTGTAGCGGATCATTTGTAGACATATCTGCAACGGCTGGGATAGCGGATAACGATTCCGGTATGGGAGCTTCATGGGCTGATTATAATAATGACGGATTTCTGGATCTATATGTTTCGAACTGGCTCTATGATAAAGATAATCCGAATAGTGAAGCCCAAAATAATATTCTATACAAAAATAACGGAAATGGAACTTTTACGAATGTCACTAATACGGCAAAGGTACTAGGTATCCCAAACTGTCCAAATTATCCACCTGAGTCGTTTGTATCGAGTCGTTTAAAAAATTCATATCAGCCTATCTGGTTTGACTATAACAATGACGGGCTTCAAGATTTATTTGTTGCAACTGATTCCTGGGTCAGCCCATTGTATAAAAATAACGGGGACGGAACATTTGAAGATGTCACGTATGACGCAGGTCTCTGCGTACCCGGTACCGGTATGGGGGTAACAGTTAGTGACTATGATACTGATGGTGATTTTGATCTCTATGTTACCAATACCGGAAGTAATTATTTTTGGCAAAATAACGGCAATGGTACTTTTACGGAAATAGCACAAAAATTAGGCGTAGACAATAAAGGCCAGGGATGGGGCACTGCTTTACTTGATTTTGACAATGACATGGATGACGATATATTTGTAGTAAACGGAGCACACGCAGATACCATAGGAAACGTATCGGATGTTGATCTCAGAAATGAAGACGAAATATATGAGTACGTCGGGAAAAATAGGTTTATTCCATCCGGAAAAATATCAGGATTGAAAGGCAATTGGATAAAGGATTCAGCTGCATTTGCAGATTATAACAACGATGGATATATCGATGCATATGTCACTGCAAATCGTCATATACCCGGTGTATATAATAGTTTGTATGAAAATAAAGGAAAAGGATTGCACTCGCTCAGGCTCAAGCTCGTTGGAACGAAATCAAACAGAGATGCAATCGGCGCGGTAGTAAAAGTCACTATAGAAAATTTTGTCAGAAAAATACCCGTTGTGAACGGCACATCTTTTCGTTCTCAGTATTCTATGCCGCTTATTATCGGTACTGGATCGCATAAGGTGATAGAGTCTTTAGAAATTTCATGGCCAAGTGGAATAGTACAAAGAGTTAAAAATATTGCTACAGACCGGATGATAACGGTGACTGAAAACGCTGAATAAAAATTTGCATATAATAATTACGTTGGAATTTTATGACCCGGATGAAAAAGATTATTCATTTTTTTGACCGATTTGCGTTTAAGATTCTCATTCTTTGGGTAATAGTGCTCTCTGTACTTTATAGCACCCTTTCCATCGTACGACATAATCATTTTCAATCCGGTGGGTTTGATTTGGGCTTATACGATCAAACTGTGTGGCAATATTCCAGATTCTTATGGCCGTACAATACCATTAAAGATCGATTTATCTTGGGTGATCACCTGACACTCACTCTTCCATTGTTATCCCCATTATTCTGGCTCTGGGATGATGTAAGAATTTTACTTGTATTTCAGGCGGTTGCAATCGCTTCGTCTTCGGTAGCGATATTTCTATTGGCAAAAATTCGGAAGTTTCCAGCATATGTTGCGTTTGCAGTCGCATGGGCATACAGTCTTTTTTACGGGATACAGTACGGGGTATTTTTTGATTTCCATCCGGTACTGTTTGGCGTCGCATTGCTCGCATGGTTTGTCTATTTTTTTGAAATCAAAAAGACAACTCTTTGGATACTTTTTCTTTCACTTGCACTTCTTACTCAGGAAAATATGGGTTTGGCTCTTGCAAGTCTTGGCTGTATATATTTTTTTAGAAGAGAACACCGGAAATATGGCATCTGGTTTTTTATCGGAGGAGTGATAGTTTCTCTTCTTGCATCGAAAATTGTAACATGGTTCTCGCCTGTAGGATTTCAATACTGGCCTAAAATTTCATTCAACCCCATAGCAATTGTGACTTCGCTTTTTGATTCAGAGGAAAAGAGACAGGTTTGGCTGTATACACTCAGTTCCTTTTCTTTTTTGTCTTTACTCTCACCAGGTGCCATGGCGGCGATCGTCTTGGATTTGGCACAATATTTTTCAACCGGTCCTGAGTTTTCGCGGATGTGGAGTCCGTTTATGCACCATAGGGCGATCCTCGCTCTTTTTGTGTGTCTCGGAGCTCTTGAAGCATTTGATTTTTTTCGTAAAAAAAAGATTTCACTCTTCTGGGTCACACTTGTACTTGTTGTCATGACGCTCGTTTTTCAGTTTGTATATCATTTTCCGTTAAACAAGCTCACTAAATATGAGTATTGGAAATATGAAAATTGGATGGGAGATAATGAAAAACTTATAAAGGAGATACCGATTTCGTCAGGTATAGCGACGCAGCAAAGTTTGATTTCACATCTGAGTCATAGGGAAAAAATATATCTTGTATGGCCAAGAGAACATGATTTTCCAGAAATGCCCTGCGGGAAGATAAGCTGTTGGTGGCTGGATTTTGGTGGAAGGCCAGAGTATTTATTGATCGATCTTCATCCAAATCAATGGGTGACGCAGCTACTTGAAACGAATGATCATGTGCTTAGCGCATTGGTTAATATGGAGAAGATGGGGAAAATAAAAAAAGTTTCCTCTGTAGGCGACGCACGACTTTATAGTATTCATTATTCCGATTGATAAGTATCAAGTTGCACCATAGATTGAAATTGATTACTATGTCTGTAGCCTATTTTTCAGGGGAGGATACTCAGAAAACTCGGGTTTGCAACCCTCGTGTTCGAGTATATACCCATCTAATCAGCTTTTTCGCTTAAGAAAGCTGCAAACCTGAGTAAGAAGGTATATTTTTTATGGGAAAAGCACTTTTAGTCTATTCATTTCAGAAGCCATTGGATATCGCCAAGAGTGAGCTTGACGTACTTAAGTTTTGGGATGAAACTCACGCATTTGAAGGATCCGTATCTTCGAGGCCGGAAAGTAAAAAATATGTGTTTTATGACGGCCCACCCTTTGCCACAGGACTTCCGCATTACGGCCATATTTTAGCTTCCACGATAAAAGATGTGATTCCCCGATACTGGACCATGAAAGGATACAGAGTAGAGCGGGTATGGGGGTGGGATTGCCATGGGATACCCATAGAAAACATGATTGAGAAGGAATTGGAGTTAAAAGGCGGGAAAAAAGGGATAGAACTTCTTGGTATAGATAAATTTAACGCCGCATGCAGATCCGCAATACTCCGGTTTGACAGCGAGTGGGAAAAAGTGATCAGAAGAATTGGCAGATGGGTAGATTTTAAACATTCATATAAAACCATGGACAAGACATATATGGAATCCGTTTGGTGGGCGTTTTCGACACTCTATAAAAAAGGAATGATCTATGAAGGACGAAGAGTCATACTCTATTGTCCGCGCTGTGCGACACCACTCTCCAATTTTGAAATTGCGATGGATAACAGCTATAAAGACGTCGAAGATAATTCCGTCTATGTAAAATTCAGAGTCAGAGGTAAAAAGGATGAGTATTTTGTCGCTTGGACGACGACTCCGTGGACACTCATCGGAAACGTTGGTCTTGCAGTTTCAGCTGATGCAGAATACGTACTCGTAGACACGGGACAGGAGAAACTTTGGATGGCAGAAGAGAGGGTACATGATGTGCTAAGTAAAAACGAAAAAAATCTGGTAGTACAAAAAGTCAAAGGAAAAGAGCTTGCAGGTATGGAATATGAACCACTTTATACATATATGCCTCTAGACGGGAAGAAATCGCATTATGTGGCACTGGCAAGTTTTGTATCGCTTTCGGATGGTACCGGCATAGTGCATACTGCGGCAATTTATGGTGAAGATGATTATACACTTGCCGTTGAATTGGATCTGCCAAGGGTTCCGACGCTCGATGATCAGGGAAAATTTTTACCCTTTGTCACTCCTCTCGCGGATGTATTTTATAAAAAATCTGAAG
>JBBTTM010000094.1:0-10939 GCA_038064255.1 Patescibacteria group bacterium
ATTAACCTCTGATATGGTTTATTCCTAAAGGAAAAAACCACACCACAGACTACTTAAGTTTTGTCAATAACTCTTCTGTTTGTCCACCGTTCCATTTGGTAATTTCTTTACCAGTACTATCCACTTGAACAAAAGTGTGCTGATAGGTAATACCATATTTTTTGGCCAGATCTTTTTCCTCCTGATCTGTATCCGGATCGTTATAATTTACTCTGAGTACTACTACATCTTCAGGTATTTTATTTGGATTTGCCGTAAAATCCTCGTTAGCCACTTTACATGATGGACACCATGTGGCATAGAAATACAGTACTCGACGTTTATCCGCCGACTGGTCTAAAACCGCTTTTGAGTACTCAACATAGCGGGATGAATTTGATTTCACCATTTTGTCGCCATCTTTTTTCTCCATCGCAGCTTTTTTCTCCATTTCCTGTTGTTCAGGTGTTTCCTTTTGTCCCATCACTGCGTCTTCTTTGGCTTTCATTGCAGCTTTTTCCTGCGCCATTTTTGCTTGCTCTGTTTTTTGAGACTGTTGGTTTGAAACAAACCACCATCCTCCAAAGATAACTAAAACAACGATACCTACAACTATTGTTTTGTTATTCATTATTTCTCACCTCCAATCATACTAATGTTTCATATGTCCATAAATAAGTCCAAAAGTTTTTGCCAAAAGAGCAATACAAATTCCGATGATAAGAAAAGGATCTACTTTCCCGTTGAAACTTTGCACGACGATACCAATGATAAGAGCTGAAATAACTGCAAAATACGCAAAGCGGGAGGCAATAAATTTGTGGAGTTGTTCTCTTTCATCTCCAGGTGCTTCTTTCCATATAAACCCGGAAAATATAATAAACAAAACAACCAGAAATGGAACCATAAATGGGTGGAGAGGCTGAGGCATGAGAATATCAAGGGGGTTTATAAAAAAGACTAAGAGTCCAATCAATGAAATTGAGATGACTATTTCGCCAGCAAAATTATTTCTCATATGTATATCTAAATACTTCCTCCACTGGTTTTTTAAAAAACTTGGCCATTTTTAAACCGAGTAGCAACGAGGGAATATAGTTCCCTTTTTCTATGGCTATGACTGTTTGCCTTGAAACTCCTAAAGCTTCTGCTAGCTCTTCCTGGGTTACCCCTTTTATTTTTCGAAGCATAGATACCTTGCTATAAACATACTCTCGCATATCATTTAAAATGTCAAGTAGACTTTACATTAGTTTAGAAGCTCAGGAGGAGTCTGTCAAGTGAATATCATAGTGTATAGATACCCTATATCAATAACTCTATAATAAAAGAAACATGATCATATCCTTTTTTGAAATTGAAGAGTGGGAAAAGGAGCTGCTACAGCAAACGCTTGCTGTCCATACATTGGTATTTTCAAAACACAAGCTCACACAGGAAACACTCAACGTTGCTAAAGAGGCAGAGATTATCTCGACCTTCATCTATTCGCAACTTTCAGACGACATCCTTTTCCAGAGGCCACACCTCAAGCTTATTGCCACCCGATCTACAGGATATGACCACATTGATCTTTCCTACTGCCGAAAACATAGTATTGCCGTCTCTAATGTCCCTGTCTATGGCGTACATACAATTGCCGAACACACGTTTGCACTGATACTCGCTCTTTCACGAAAAATCATTCCATCTGTAGAAAAAACGCGCCGTGGCGATTTTACACTGGGAGGATTGCGCGGGTTTGAGCTTGCCAACAAAACGCTTGGATTAGTGGGGCTCGGTCATATAGGGAAACGCGTCGCTCAGATCGCCCGCGGATTTCGGATGAACGTCATAGCAACCACAAGACATCCGGATCCTCATCTAGCAGAGCAACTCGGTATTACGTTTGTCGACCTGCTGACACTTCTCAAAACTTCTGACGTCGTGAGCCTCCATGTGCCGCTAACTTCCGAGACTCGACACCTTATTTCCAAAAAAAACATCGGACTGATGAAAAAAGGATCGCTGCTCGTGAATACCAGCCGCGGCGCGATAGTTGAAACAGAGGCAATCTTATGGTCACTCGAACAAGGGATTCTCATGGGTGCAGGCCTCGATGTATTAGAGGAGGAGCGTGCTCTCAAAGAAGAACGAGAACTCATAACACAGGAGTTTCTCAAAACGTGCGATCTTAAGACTCAACTTCTCAATCACGTACTTCTGACCAACCAAAATGTCATCATTACGCCGCACAATGCCTTCAACAGCCAGGAAGCGCTTACGGAGATACTCACGACAACTACTGACACCATCAACGCCTGGATTTCTCATAGCCCAACTAATATTGTTGGATAAATCGTGGCACTAAAAAATTAATCGGTTGACCCACACAGGAACTCGGGCATTGTGGACCAAGTCATAGACTATCTTTCCATCCGGCAATGTTGGCTTCTTAGGTTCTAATCCCGCTCCCTCTCAGCCACAATTCAATATTACGTTCGAACGTGCTTTTGCAACGCTCTGCATCGTCAATATAGGCTGTTTTTATTTTATCGTCAACTTGCGGAGGGTACAGGATTTGAACCTGTGCCTCCCTTTCGGGAGAATAGTTTTCGAGACTATCGCTTTGAACCGCTCAGCCAACCCTCCCCATAATAATAAACCACGTTTCCCGCCAAGGGCGGGATTACGTGGCGCACCCGGCGAGAGTCGAACTCGCAACCGTCAGATCCGCAATCTGATGCTCTATCCATTAAGCTACGGGTGCTTCTATTTTGCCAGTTATTTTTTCCCCAAAAGCATACGAATAATGCAATAGTTGCTCTCGGAGATGGTCACTATTGTACTGTAAAAAACAGATTCCACCAACATTTTTCCGAAAGACTTTTTGTTTACTTCGTTTCTTTCGATATGTTTTGCGGAATTGCTCTTGAGGAATTTTGAGTAAATAAGACCAATAATTTTTCACTTTTTGCGCCTTATGATACCAATGAAACTGCAATCTAACCCTAAATTTGCTCTCATCAAGCATATAGCATTGCCGCAATAATGTTATAAACAAGCACATGAGTTTTGGATCGGTATTGGTAAATTTAAGCATACCTCTCCCTTTTGTTCCTTCTGCCCAATACAATGCAGCAAGTACTGTTTTTAGAATTTCAGGAGTAACTGTCAAATTTAATAACTCAGCTTGTGTATCTTCTTCGATGAGAGCAATCTTCTTTTCTCGTTTCTTTTTTTGACCTATCGCTCCCAATGGTTGTATTTCTCTAATCCATCTATCCTTACCAATTTGCGCATAACGATTCGCACCTTTTATAGTTTTGACCCATTCATGAACAGTACTTTTTGAAACTTGAATCTCCTTTGCTATTTGACCGATAGAAAAACCTTTTTTACGCAATAACTGTGCAGTTTTCTTAATTTCAGAGGGAATTAGTCGTTTCATATCGAACGAGAAACATGACCTATATATCTAGTTTAATTGGATAATTGAAAAAATTCAAGAAGACTTATGAAGGCGTCGATTCCAGGGGAATTTTTTTGGTAAGCCACGTGGCAGCATTATCTACCCATGTCTTTTCCGGGTGCTCGCGAAACGGAATGTGTTTGGCCACAAACGTCCGAACCATCTGCCTCTCCTGCTCTCCAAGAAGAAGTATGATGCGTGCACCAAAATAAGGTCGGAGCACAAGAATATATTGTCCCCACTGTTCCTCCATCCAAAATTCCACCAACTCTTCCCATCGGTAAAAATGACCCGCACTCTCTATGCCTAGATTGGTAATCCTATGCTCCACCTCCTCCGGGGGGACGGTAGAAAGGACATAGATAAGAAATACGATAGACAGAACTGCTGCCACGAGAAGAAACTCACGGGCGAACACCAAAATAATCGTCAGAAGAAATACAATTGCGCCGATATTGGTAAAATACTCTTTATTCCGCTTTTTAAACAATCGGGACGGAGAAGACCAGGTGAGATAGACTTCTTCTTTTTGTGTTTTTGGCATCCCGGCAGGAGTATCCATACCCTCTAACTATACACTAGATCATCCGACACTTCTACAGCTTTTGAAAAGTCCGTAAGAAGCGACAGTCGGAGCATCAAAAATCTTTCCTTCATTTATTTTTCTTTCAAATTCCCGAAATGAAATTTTCACTACTTCCATATCTTTTTCTGTAGATTCGCGCCTAACTTCACAATCTGTAAGTTCTGTTGCAACAAAAACAAACATCTTCTGACAGGTCAAACCGGGACCTATATATAAAAACCCTATCTGCTCAAGACTTCCGGGACGTTTCCCTATCTCCTCTTTTAGTTCTCTCCTGGCTGCATCTTCCGGAGTTTCGCCTTTCTCCAACGCGCCTTCCGGAATTTCCAGAGAGATACATTGGAGAGGATAGCGGTACTGTAAAACGAGAAATATATCTTCCCCTCTCAATGCAAAGATACAGACGAATGGCACACGCTCAAGGACGTTGTATATTCCTTCATTTCCATCAGGCTGAACCACTCGATCTTCTCGAAGCGAAAGATATGGACTTTTGTATACGGTTTTTGATGATATTTTTTGCCAGGACATAAACATTACTCTTTCAAAACATCAAAGTGCTTTAATACATCCAGCACACCATTTTCATTCACAGATGTTCCCACATATCCGTTATCGCCTTTTGTAATTACTTTCACTTTTAGCTCTGCTGATCCGTTTCCCATTGCCCCCGCGTACCCGCAGATTTCCATAAAATTCCAATCTGCATCCCGTCGCCAATTCCCAGAGTCTCTATTAAAGGCACACCAGTATTTTTTGAAATCGTCATCGCCGCCTGCTTTTTTGATATACCAGGAAGGGTCAGAAGTCCAAACTGAAGCGGAAGCGCAGTCGGATGCACTCCCCATTGAAGGGACAGTGGAGATTTCGAATCTTGAAATAATTGTATTATTTTCTCTTTGTCCTTCTCGTCCCACGCAACGGGCATAACCTTAACCACCTCAAGAGTTTTACTTGCTTCCAACAGGGATGGAACGATAATGGGATCTCTTCTTAATATTGCTGTATGAATTTTTGTGATCTCAGAAACACTTACATCTTCAATATAATACCCATCCACTGTATAAAGCTCGACATACACATGAGCCTCTTGAAAGAGCTGTATCATCCGAACGACTTCATCTGAAGGTAGTATATGTTTTTCTATCACCTGATTTTTTAGAAAATCCATTACCACCGCCCCGCCGTCACCTATATGAAGATTATCTAAATGCGCCGCCTCTACGATTTCCCGTATCGCAAATGTCCCTTTTCCGGTACAAAGACTCACGAACATTCCCATCTCTCGAAGTGTTTTTAACGCATGGATGACATCGGAATGAGGCATGGGCCAATTGAATCCCTTCTTACTTCCTACCAATACTCCATCCACATCAAGAATTAAACCTTTGATCATAAATATTTCTTATGTACTCATCCTGCTGATGGAACTGGCTTTCTATCCCATCTGTGACTCCTTAATTTTCCAACTAATTCAGAACTCAATGATCCTTTTCCACTTGCCATGACGTTCGTGTCAACATTTTTTACTTTTCGCATGCCGGGGATGGTAGTACTGACATCAGGATTTGAAAGAATAAAACGAAGTGCTATCTCCGATAACGACATATCCTGTGGGACTATCTTTTTTAATGATTCTGCACGCTTGACACTTGCTTTGAGATTTTCCGGACTAAAATAACTATTTCGCCAATCACCTTTCGGCCAACTACTGTCGAGTTTAAGTGTACCGGTCAGCGTTCCCTCATCAAACGGTACCCGGGAGATGACTCCAACAGCATACTCACGACAGACAGGGAATAATGTGTCTTCTGGTGCTTGATCAAAAATATTATAAATAACTTCAACAACGTCTACTAAACCAGTACGTATAGCTTTTATCGCATTTTCCGGCTCCCAGCGGTCTATGCTTATTCCAAACGCCTGAATAAGCCCCTTTCGCTTTAGGTCCAATACGGCCTTCTGCCATTCTTCGTCATCCGCCCATACGTCGTCCCACCCATGAAGGAGCACTAAATCTAATCTCTCTAAACCCAAATTCTTTAAGCTTTTCTGCACATACTCTATGAGATGATCCGATGGGTACTCTTCGATAAGTTTATATTCCGGTTTCATGGGATAATGAAAACTTTTCGGAGGAATTTTTGTTGCGGTATATAATCGCTTGTTGGGATACGCTTTTAAAAGTTTACCAAGGAGGCTCTCGCTTCTCCCATTTCCATACACCCACGCAGTATCGAAAAAATTTACTCCCAGTTCTACCGATCGATGGAGCGAATTCAATGATTCTTTATCATCCGACCCCGTCCAACTCCCCATGCCCCACATCCCGTGACCCAATTCACTTACCTTCCAATCTGTTTTACCAAGAGTGCGATAGTTCATATATTTTTATATATTATAAAAATCTCGTACCATCGTTATCATAAAACAACAACTAATTATACACCGTTGACCTGTGCCCAGCTGTTAAAACATGTACTACCTTATCGTTTTTATTCACCGTATATATAATTCTATAGACCCCAACGCGGAGCGAATATTTTCCCGAGAGATCCCGCGTCAAAAATTTACCAATAAAGGGATTATCCATAAGTTCTTCGACCATTGAAGCAATAGCAACCTTGTGCCGCTTAGAGATTTTTTTTAACTCTCTTTTGGCTCGTGCTGTAAGTTGTACTTTGTACATCTATCTTTAATTCTTTTTTAACTTTCTCCCAATCATACACTCTGTTCAATCGTACATCTTCTTCACCTGCTTTTATAGCTTGCATGAGTTGCGGATTTCCCAAAATTTCGTTCGTCTCTTTCAGTGAGTCGTATTCAGCGACAGACATCAGCACAGCCGCAGGGTAACCGTTCACTGTGATGACAAATTCATCAAGGTGCGATTTGGCGTTCTCTACTAATGACGCTAAGTCCTCCCTCGCTTTTGAGATAGGCAATGTTTGTATCATATTTCATATAGTACATAATTCTGTACATACTGTCAAACAGAGCTTGCTATTTTCAGATTCATAATCATTTCAATCCAACACTTCCCCGATATTGCGCAATATCAATTTTCGTAATTATCGATAGCGGACACGGGAGAGCATCGAAGGAAAACCAGCCGATCTCATCGCATTTGTCAGACTCCATAATTCTAGGCTCTTTGTCACCGATGATTTTACAGAGAAAACTTGTAGGCACCCAGTGTTGTTTTTCTTCTGGGATAAGATGATTTTGCGCAGGAAATTGTTTAATAATTTCTATATCTATATTGTATTCCTCTTTCGCCTCCCGCTTTGCCGCATCCTGGAGCGTTTCACCAAAGTCTACTTTTCCCCCGGGAATTTCCCATGTCCCGCGCTCATTCGTCGCGTTCTTGCTTCGTTTCGTCAAAAACACTTTCCCCTCATCATTGATGATAAATACTCCCACCGCAACACCGATATAATCAATTCCCGGTTTCATATAACTCTATATAAAAACATCATGTCTATCCCACATAAGCAGATGGTGAACGATATTTGATAGACTTATTTCAGTTTATTAGTTTTTATTTGTAAAAAAAGTTTCTCTGTACCTGAATATCTTGTATTTTTCCCAACCTTTTTTTTGACAATAAGATTCTGACTTACTAATACTTGTAAATCTTTATATGCAGTAACCTTGCTAACTTTATATAACTCAATGTAGGATGAAGGCGTTACAAAGTAATCTTGACCTTTTATAAGCAAATATCTTAATAATTCTTTTTGCCTATCATTTAATTGATACTTAGCGTCAAGCGCACCTTCAATAAGAGTATTTTCTTCAACTTTTCGATGTATGTATTCATCAAAATTTTTCATAGCTAAAATGAGTTTATGGATATGAAAGTCATAAAAATATGTAAGATCATAATCATCTTGTTCTGAATATACAAAAGCCATACCATACTGCAAATATGCATTTTTAATAACCAATGATATCGGCAGGTACTGAATCGCCCAGTAACCGTTTCTCAAAAGATACCAATAAAATAATACGCGTGCCATCCTACCATTTCCATCGTAAAAAGGATGAAGATATCCTACCCAAAAATGTAAGAAAATCGCTTTAATAATTGGGTGGATAAATCCCTCCCCATCTTCATCATTAGCGAAATCAATTAACCGAGACAGTTCTACTTTTACAAAAGAGGCTTTGGGTGGTATATGGTAAATATAACTAATTCCATCGTTGACGCTAATACCATCTTGATCTGTCCTCAATCTGCCAATCTTATCTACATCTAAAGTGTCTTTTGCTATAAGGTCGTGAAGCTCCATTAACAAATCTATTGACATTTTCTTATCTTTATATTTTTCATTAAGAGCCTGCATTGTTCTGTAATTGTTTACAATCATACGTTCCGATTTATCTCTTGGAGATCGATTTTCAAGCAACATTCTTTTGGCAATTGGGGTTGTTGTAGCCGCTCCCTCAAGTTGACTAGAGGCAATGGATTCTTCAATAATGCTTTTTGTTAATAATCTTTGCTTTCCATAAGAAGTTATTATTTGAGTATAATGAGAAAATATTTCCCCACCTAATTTAACGTCTATTTTGTGGAGTAATTCGTCAGTAGAAACAGGCCTTCTCCAAAAAAAATTCTTTCCTGCCTCTACTTTAATTAAAGTTTTTCTAGATGAAATTTTTCGAACTTGTTTAATTAAATACCAAAATTCTAAAATACTTAGCGAGCCTGGAGGTACTTTATACTTAATTGTATCCCAATAATAATAATTTGGTTCTGATGCTTTTTCTACTGATTCTAGATATTCTTGTACGTGTTTAGAAAAATGCTCCAAAACTCTAACCGGGTCTACTGAAGTCAAGTCTGGCTTATCAAGTGTAAATAATTCCATAAGTAAAGAATAGGTAAACTACGAGTATATACTTTACCTATTCTAATAAACTAAACCAGTCAAGTCAAATATAGGTAAATAATGAGTAAACAATTTACCTATTTAGCCTCAATCATATGATAAATATTGATCTGCGGAGGGTATGGGAGTCGAACCCATTCTCCGATTCACACCGGAGATGGTTTAGCAAACCATTCTCGTGACCGTCTGAGTCACCCTCCAAGATGAATCTGATTATACAGTCATATCAACCTGTTTTCTATCAATCAATTTTTCCTTTACTCAGCGTTTAGAGCTACGGTTCAGGCTATGATAATGATATACTTGTCTAGCCTTAAATTAAAATTGTTCAAGGCTAAGTGAGTTAATGGAGGGGTGCTCCGAATGGTAAGGAACCAGTCTTGAAAACTGGCGCCCGCAAGGGCTTGCAGGTTCGAGTCCTGTCCCCTCCGCCATATTTATTGGAGAGGTGACCGAGTGGTCTATGGTAGCAGTCTACTAAACTGCCAATATCGCAAGATATTCGTGGGTTCAAATCCCACCCTCTCCGCAATTACTTTTGCATTACAAGATTCTAACTTTACTAGTATAAGCTCATAATGAATATTTTCACAATCGGTCTTCTTCTAATATTTCTGATCCTGATCATTATTGAAGTAAATTATTACAGTAAGGGATGGAGATTAAATTTTCATATTCTTGATTTAAAGGATCAAGATGCGTAGGTAAAACCAAATCCTACGAAATTTGAAAGATTGTGGTTAATATTTGCGATTATAATAAAAATAATCTTGCTTTTGATATTTGGTATATTTTTCTTATATTAAAACTGTTTATTCTTCTTATCCACCCTTCATTCTCTGCCCCAATCATTCATCCCATATCTGGATGAGAAACGAGATTCGGACATTTAACTCAAAATGAGGTAAAAAGCTATGAATTGAGTCTCTTTTCGACGACAAACGTAGTAAATTTGACGCAATTATCAACGGATTTTAAATTGACTGTGAGCGGTGGCTCATATCCGCGATCACCCCATGCTCCGTAACTAATAAAAAAGCCTTCAATATTATTTCGCGTTGTTGGATTTGTGACGAGTCCCCAATCATCACCCCGACTGTAATACGCTTCACATATTTGTACGTCGATACCTTCCTCTTTTGCCTGAGGAACCATTTCATCTCTTAACCAACCCCATGTCAAAGGCGGAACTATATATCCTTTACCATAACTAGAATGAGGAATTACCAAGGCACATGACGGTAATTCTTTGATGCCAACCGGAATCAATCCCTCTTTATATAATCCGTCTACAAAACATACTTCACATCCCCCTTTTAAATACGAAAGCACATGGGGAAAATATCGGCTGAAATAACCTTCAGGAATATGCTCTTCCCCATCCGTGAGCACCAAAGCAACAGATAATCTTTTTTCCAAAAGATTTTTTAAAGACAAAAGACAGATTAATACCCCAGTCCTATCATCAATTGCTTTTCCACGTATGAGGTTTCCAGAAATAGTAACTGGACAATGATAAACGACCCGGTCGCCAACTTCTAAGTGAACATCTGTCTCGCAGTATACTGAACTATCTTTATCAATTAAAACACCCCGTCCAACAGCAGATATTTTTTTATTTCGAATCCCGAGGATGGTTAACTCCGGTTTTGTTTTTGTCGGCGTATAGCTATGATACGGGGCGAGCCATCCGCCAGCGGCATCAAGCTTTTTAAAACCAAAAGAAAGTTCATCGAGATGTGATGTCAATAACAGATCACACGACCCAATGTCTCCAATAACTATATTGCCAGCAATAATCTTTGGCTCGGGTAATCCTAATTCGTTGCATAACTTCTGAATGACCGGAAATCCAGTAACTGTGACGAATTGAAAAGGAATATCTGTCTCAAGAAGCAATTTTAAATTTTGCTCAATATTGTTATCCATGTATAGTAATTGTATACAGATTTCTAATATTATTCATCACGACTCTGGATGAGAAGCGCGATACCGGAAGAAATTTCAATCTGAGCCTCTTTACCAACT
>JBBTTM010000095.1:0-7218 GCA_038064255.1 Patescibacteria group bacterium
TTTCTATATTCTCATTTTACCAAATCCTCCATCGGAATATCTAATAATTTCGTTCTAACTTGGACATCTGGCGGTGAGGGAGGGATTCGGTCACAAATAAATTGCTACGCAATTTTTCGCGACCCCGCCTCATAATATTTTTGTCGGACAAAAATATTATTCCGGCTTTCGAATCCCTCCCTCACTCGTAAAATATATTCGCTTCGCTTATTATTTTTCGGTGCATTCGGGTTAAGTGCCCGTGCTTACCAATCATTGTAAGGGTTTTTGAGCGACTTTAACACTAGCGGATTTGAGGCATGTGGGTCGGTCTCAATAGACACGATAGACACTATAAAAAGAGCTGGGGGTCTGTCTTGTGTGACCGTGGGAGCATTTACGACTTTGACAGCTTTGACAACCTCTTCTCTTCTTGGCGTACCAGATTGGCTAAGTCCTCCTCTCGCTCATACCCATGTAAACGACCTTCTAGCATGCCTAATCGGTAGGTTGTTCCATCGGTCATGAGGCGCCAATTCGTGCCTCGTAAAGCTTTCCGAAGGGTCTTTTCAAGGGTGTATGTGCTTGCCTGACCCTCTCGGTCTGGACGCTGTTCATAGACCACAAATGGGACTACAACATCTTTCGTTATTTCAGGGTTCTTGAACTGAAGCTTGATATACCCCTCCTGCTCCAAGATGGGTCGGATGTACACCTCCAACTCAATGATTTTGAACTTCTTGAGTTCGGCAACGGCATCGTACACATCCTTCTCTTTCTCTCGCTCCTTGTGCTTCTCCATTATTTTGGAGAGTTCTTCCAGATTGTGTTTGAACTCAATAAACTTTCTACCTTCTTCATCTGAAATACAAAATCGCACACGGTCTTTTTCATAGTCTGGGTCAGGCTCTTCTTCCTTGTTAGCTGTTCGTTCTATTTCTCTCTTCTCAACATGCTTACAACTTGGACAAGTCAAAATGGTGAGCCATTTTTTCTTCGTGTCTTTATTTTCTTCTGTAACAGGTGTCTGGCATTTCGTACACAAAGTTGGTTCTCTGCGAAACTCTTTCCCATTGTCATAGAAAGCACGACGAGGAATATGTTCGAGCGGACAGTCGTACATAAACAGCACGGTGTCTTTCTCATCGTCGTTGATAGCGATATTCAAATGCTTGGAGCTGACGAACATCAACCGACCGCAAGTTAGACAGGTTATATCTTCGGGAGCAGTTGCTGTTTCAAAGAATCGGTCTCGCTCTTCAGCTCTCTCCATCCACTTTTGGACAGTCTCATCTTTTTTGATATATCTTTCGCCTGAGTGGTAGTAGGTATACCAATGGTCGGCGACTCCGCGAACATTTTTTGCCATCTCTTCTGAGACACCCTGCTTCTTCGCTTGTTCTTTGTAGTAATCATCGGGAAGATTAGTGTTGAGCCAATGACGACACTGATGCACAGTGCCTTTGTCATACAAGTCGATATAGTATTGTTTTGGTTTTAAATGCTTCAACACAAAACAATATGGAGGCTATTAATCTTCAAAAAAGTAATCGGAATCTACTTTCTTGATTTGGTATGTGGCTAAAGTAGATACTCCAATACTGTGTTCAATCATCAACCCAACCAACTCTGTACCTCCGACAAGAATGACTTTACAATCTAACTTTTTCACATAATCAATAGCCTCCTGTGTGAAGTTTGACGTTGTAATAAATATACCTTTTTTAGCAAGTTTGCCATTTAATGCTCCTACAAATGATTGAACTTCGGGGCGCCCAACCGTACCTTTCCATCTTTTTGCTTGAAGATATATCAGATCGAGTCCCAATCTATCCTCTTTAATAATTCCGTCTATCCCTTCATCTCCTGTTTTACCCAAAGCCTGCCCAGCATCTTTTCTTGAGCCTCCGTATCCCATGCCCAGTAATAAATCAACAACCACTTGCTCAAAGAAAGCAGGCGAAGAATTTTTTAAATTAGTCAACAAATCAGCCTCTAGATCTTTTAGAATCTTCTGGTAACTCGATTCCAGAGATTCCTCGGGAGTATTTTCTAAGACGTCTTCTTTGCCTTCTGTTTCTAGACCATCATTACCATATTGAAATTCGCGGAAGGAAGAAAATTGATCCAAAAAATGTGTATCAATAACCTCAGGCTTTTGCTCCAATGCCTTCAACCCTTGTTTCGTGATTTTTATGTAACTCTTTTTGGGAGCATCTACTAACCCCGCCTTTTTCAAATATGTTTTTGCCCACCCCGCTCTGTTGCTAAAAATACTCATCCTGCCACTCGGGGTGCGCTGCGCGAGTTCATCATCAGTTAGCTTAAATTCAGTAGCAAGCGCAGTTTCAATTTCCTTGAGAGTGTATTCCTTTCCATCAGATAGCTGGTTTAAAAAAGGTAAGATAATGTATCTAAATTTCGGTATGGCCATAGGTTTTTTGTATTTAAATACAGTTATTTTAATTGATAATAAAAATACGTTCCGTCAGGAAATTTAATGTTGGGGACCCAAACAGGTCGGTCTTCCCAGCCCTTGCTAGCCTCACCTTTGAGTCTGTACATAGTCAACACGAGTTGGTCTTTAAAGTGAGTACCGAGTTCACGGTCAGTTGGCGACAATAAAGTCCCCGTATCTTTACTGATACTTCTTTCAGTTCTAATGACAAGTCGACAGTTAAACTTTGCAGTTTTCTTTAGAGTTTCAACACAGTCTGCAAAAGAGTGCTGATTCCATAGATCAGTTTTTTCCACACTTACAAGGCGTAGTATCTTTTCTGCACTTGCGAGGGAGATGTCACGCTCATCATCTTTGGTTCCAATCTCTGTATCCAAAACAGCGAGACTTGAATGCGTAGGATTAAGTGGAAAATAATTAACACCCCCAGCGATAACCATCAATTCTTCTTTCAAAACTACACTCATGCGTGTTGGGCGAGTTCCTTTCGGTGTCAGGATACTAACGGCTTGTGGCCCCTTTTCTCTAAGAGTGCTGAACAGTGCATTGTTTGCATCATTCAGTTCTCGAAAAAGTTTTATAAGTGGTCGAGGACTAAATATGCGACATAGCCCAGGATCGCGATCATATCCAAACATGCGAGCATGCTGCCATGATGTGTCAGCCTGCGGAGTTTTAGCACTTCTGCAATAGTAGACTATTTGTAGTCCAGGAAATGTAACGCCACGACCGAGAGTGTTTCCCCCAATTACAATATTTAGACCTTTGTCGTACACTGACCCCTCAGGCGTTTTTGAGTTCAAAACAGTAATGTTTACGCTTGGCATGTCAGCACGGAGAAAGCGCATAACTTCGTCAAATGGCTTGATGTCCACTTTTGTCTTTGAAAGTTCTTCCCATGCATCACGAAGATCAAACTCAAGGGTAGAAGAATTTGCGATAAGGTCAGTTTTCACACCCTCGAGAAACTTCTCCACTTTTGTTCGCACAGTTGAGTGCTCACTTATTTTTGATCCAGGATGGATCAACATACTGCACACTGGCTTCTCCTTACTAAGAAAAAGGTCAGATGCTGCAATTAAAAAATGAAGGACAGCTTTACGAAGACCAATTGGTACATGTTCTGCATTGAGTAGATCGTCACGCTCGTTGTCCTCTGTTTCAATAAGATTCTTTGAGTCTTCACCATAAAAGAAATCCCCACCGAGATACCTATTGTTTGGAGGTAGGTAAAAAGAATACTGAGGTTTCCATCCAGACATCTCGATTTGCAGTACAAGAGATTGTGGGGTGGCGGTAACATGGAGATATATTGACGATGGGGATTGTTTATTTATTTTTTCGAGAAGCATGTTAATCGTACTTTGGTCATTTTGATTTACTTTCGTATTCAGGCTCGATGCATCAGCTTCATCATCGAGAAGGAAGAGTGGCTCATCTTTGTAGATAGGGTTGGTAGAAATATTATTTGCCCATGTTTTAAGCACACCAGGATTTTTCTTGAGCACGAGAATTGTCGGCATAGAAAGACCGCGTGTTAGAAAAGCTTCTTCATCTGTTTCCCCAAGCACATTAAAACCAGCCATGAATCCGCCAAGAAAATTCTTTGCGCGTTCTAATGTCTGCTTGTGAAGAATGACGTTATCAGTGGTTACCAGTATAAAAAACTTGAAGCCTCTGTCAGCGGCAGTTGCAGCAATGGCAAGCATTTGCCCAGTCTTTCCACTTTGTACATGCCCATAAAGTAAGCCAGAAACATGGCTGTTATGGTCAAAAGTATCTATATGCTTCTTTGCAAAATCTTCTGCACTTTTTGTCAGAGCATCAACAAGGGCTGGGTTTGTAGCACCTACTCGTCTTAAATAATTATCTAAAAATTTGCTCATATATTATTTTGAAAAATCCAAAAGCCACACCTCTGGATCACTGGTCTCTTTAAGAGAGATCGTGTGACGGCCATATTTATCCAACACTTCTTTAGTTACTGGTTTCCCAATCTTAAGGCACCCGGCTCTTTCAAGTCTACCTTTAATCCATCTACCGAGAGTTTTTAGGTCACCTTCAGATCTAAAATTCTTTCCGTAATCTCCCTGAATTTTGCAGTTAAATCGCCATCCATCATCTGTGTAAACACGGATAACAGAATCACGTTTTGGATAACCTTCGGCTGTAGTTATTTCTATTGGGACAATAAGCTCAACTTCATACCAATGACGAGGACGTATAGCCACCGTACTTGTTGCCAATCTTCCTTTTCCAAAATAAGTATTGAGATTACTTTTTGCTTCTGCTTTTAATGGAAGATCAAATACACGGTCAGTCGCTGTAGCTTCAATTTTATCGTACTCTTCATCCTCTGCTTTCTCGACATCTATCCTATCTTTCAGTAGATCAGGTGTCTCGATAAACGACTCTGGTTTTGGCCAATCAAGAATGTCTGTTGATGCTTTTACAACAAGATCGTTATGTAGAACATCAAGCTTTGAGAGGACGTTTTCCTCAGTAAAAAGAGCGTCTACTTCCCACTGTCGATTGTCGAGTATATTTCCCAGGTTTGATGACCCCATCATTGCGGAAACAGGTACAGCTGATCCGTCTTTGCCGAACAGGTATGTTTTCCCATGAAATTTGAAAGCAGTACATACACGGACGCTTCCAATCTCCTTTTCCTTTAGAAACATGGCCAAATCTACTGCAGCCTCATACTGTGCCAGCGTAAACCCTTCTCTTCCATGCATGCCAATAACTAGACTGCAGGTCTTTGTTTTATTTTCCTCACTATAAAAAAGCAAGATCGATTTAAGCTCTAGTAAAGACTCTTCCGACACATAACCTGTAGCTATTTTTATACTGTCAGAATTAACGACGCCTGATTCAAAAGCTTCGCCAAAGGAAGAGTTATCGTATTCGCAAGGTTTGATTTTCGAGTAAAGTAGTTCCATGCGATCTTATTTTATAAATCATGTAATTCATCCAAAAAATTCCTAATTGCTTTCGCAATCGGCCTGATTCCAGCAGGTGGGACAGAATTACCAATTTGCCTTCTCACCTCTGCTATCGACCCTACGAATTCAAAATCATCTGGGTAACCAAACAGACGAGCCCGCTCCCTGTTAGTTAGTGGTCTATTTTCTTTCCAATGGTAACCCCAAGTTCCACCACCACCACCGGCGATGATAGTAGTCGAAGGCTTGTCTGGATGCAAACGGCGGTATACATGTGAAATCATTCCTTTCACATAGTGCGGTGAGTTTCTTGGAATATCCGTAAAGTTTCCACCAGGTGGAATTAATCTTAATTTTGCGACTGTGCTCGGATTAATATTTTGATGCTCGTTGTTGTAAGGCACCTTTTCAGCATCCTTTAAAGCTTCTTTTGCAGTAACATAGTTGCCTGGAGTATGTGTGGGTGCGGGCAGACTAAATTCCTTGTTAAGATCGTTACGCACCCCGACGATCAGAACGCGTTGTCGAAGTTGTGGAGCACCGTAGTCGGCAAAGTTTATTGGATAGACATTCACTTTATAACCCGCTTTACCAAAATCATCTGCAATCTGCGTGACCGCTTTGCCGTTATTTGCACTTAAAAGTCCTCTTACATTTTCAGCAACAAACATTTTCGGTTGCTTTGCTAGAACTACACGAACGAATTGTCGATAAAGATTTCCACGATCAGTCTTAAGACCCATTCGCTTCCAAATCATACTAAAGTCTTGGCACGGAAATCCGCCGAGTATAATATCGCACTCAGGGATGTCCTCATTTTTAATGGTAGTGATGCTTCCTTCCGCAATATGATCACCGAAGTTTTTTTTGAAAGTTTCGCAAGCCCAGTGGTTTACATCATTCGCCCACAATATGTCAAAACCTGCGTCTTTAAATCCTAAATCCATTCCTCCTGAACCAGAGAACAGCGAAGCCACACGGTAAGCTTTTTTCTTTGCACCGAGCTTTTGCAACTTGCCATTCTGTGGCTTCGTTTCGGTGTATTTTCGCTTTTGGAGAGTAGATGTTCCCATATGGATATTATACCTTAAACCATTTTAAAAAGCCGCTACTTTTTCTATAGAAAATATCTGAGTCCCTAATCGCGGCTTTATTAAAGCCGCGATTAGGTAAAAAGTTGTCCACACCCATGATATTAAACATGATAATTCGGAAGAGCCCACTCAATAAAAACGAAATTTTCGGCCACAAGTTTAAAATCGATAGATTTTTCTAACCACACCTTCTGTGATTCTTGGATGACATCTTTCTTCTGTCTTTTGAGCTCAATGAACATAACCTCCTCTCCCTTCCACACGAATACATCCCAGCAACCGCCAGACCGACCAGCCTTGGCGCGGATGGATTCAATGAGTTGCTTTTGTTTTTCTGGAAGCTCTACTGGCCCTGCGACATCAGGTAGTCCGATGCGATATTTCCTGCGATACGAATCGACCCACACTCCCTCCCAGCCGTGTGACTGGAATAAACGCAAAACGGCAAGTTCTGCAAAGAGAGACTCGCCGTTCCAGTCGATGACAGCTTTTCCATTGTAGGTGTTTGGTATGGGTGCACCTTTCCACGGAATAAAAGTAAGACAATATTTCTGTATTAAAACGGATGCACCCGAAGAAAGCGAAAATAATTCGCCATCAACTTTATATGGTTGTAGAAATCCAAGGTTACCCGCTTGGTCGGGTTGGACGGATTTCATATTGTTTGGACGGTTTTCTTCGCCGAGTAGGTAGCAAAAAGCTCCTAACCAGGCCGATGCACCCCGTGAGGTACACCCATACC
>JBBTTM010000096.1:0-4629 GCA_038064255.1 Patescibacteria group bacterium
GCAATGCGCTATAAGCGTACCTTACTGCGGGCATCAGCTTTAGCTCATCTCCTTGGACAAACACAGTTTTTCCTTCATCGTCAATATATTGCCATTTTCCATCATCCTCGGAATACTTATGCTGAAAAAGAGAAGGATGAGTAATCATAGCCATTTCTAATACTCGGGTGTTTCTTGATATGTCATCCATTTCATTCATGGTTTTTTGAAGAGATATAAGTTGCTCAGGAATTAGGGTTTCATTTGGTTGTTTTGTATTTATCCTATTTTGAAGCATACCTGAGTACCCCTTGAATTCACTATATGTTCGAGTCAAAGTAAATCCATGATCGACTGGGGTAAAAATATATTGAATATGATAATCACCAAACATCAAAACATCACCTGGTAATAATTCTACGCGCCCGATATTAGTTCGATTAGGCTTAATTAATACAATATTCGATCCAGAAATATCTTCATAAAAATATTTTCCATGTTCAACCACGATTTTTCCCTGAGACAACTCGACAGTACTCGCAATAATCAGTATATCCTGATCTGATCCTCTGCCCAAACGAACCTCATATGAATCATCTGGATGGCGTACGTCAAAACCTACCAGATCCTGCCCAGAAACTACGAATCTTGTATCTTGTTTAACTCCCGCTAACGCTCCGTTTCCAATTCTTAAAAGATCGGCATTTTGTTCAATGTTGAAAAAACGTTTCTTTGGTATTTCATCACTTTCTGGATTAGCCTCGTCCACTGACTCTTTCGAGTTACTATTTTTATATTTTTCGTCCGCAGCAAACGCTTCAGTGAATATTTGCTTCAATTTCTCAATAAGCGCCAGCCGGGATGTGTCAGGCTCTGAAAGACCAAACTGAGCGATAGTGGTCAAAATATCACCATCAATGTAATAATATTTTTTCTTTCCACTCTCAACATCCTGAACTATACGTATATTTCTTGGATCCAAATCGACTGGTGTACGATTATCAATCCAAGGCACTCTCTTTGTCTCGTCCAATATCGAAAACACAGAATTCATATAATCATCACTTCCTTGTTCTGAACTCATTCCTTCTATCCAATCTACTGCAAGTCCTACAAAACCTTTACCAAGAGCAAATACCTTTACAGGTGGTAATACTGAAATATTTGAAGCAAAATCACGGGATATTTCCTCTATCGATCTTGTAGTTGGGATAATTTCTATCCGTTTCTTCTTCCCATCAGGAGTGATAACAACGGTAAAAGTTCTCTTTTGATCCAGATAGATGCCAAATCGAAGAGGCGTTCCTAGTGCATCCTGAATTTGTTTCTCATGCAGAGCATTGAAATTCTCACCTGGCTTGTACCATGCTTCTATAGGAATAGCATATGGTGGATTTTTAATAATTCCATTCAATACCTGTGGTTCTATGACGGTTTGATCAAATATTTTTAATCGGAGATCTAAAATTTCTTTGACTACGACTTCATAAAGTTTCGAAAGAGTCGTTTGATCTTTAATTGGTACATTATTCTTATCTTTTATCCAGGAAATAAACATCCTCCGTAATTCTTTCTTTAATGTATCAGGCAAAGTCTCCAAGGATATTTTCTCAAACCTTTTAATAAAAAAGAAAGCTTCAAATATATCCGGGTTATTCACTGGTGTAAATATATTTGCAGGTTCAATTTCCTCCGAAATTCTCGATTGATCGAAATTACCCTCAATTTCTTTTCTCAACTTCTCATCTCTTTGTAAAAATTTTAGAAGTTGTATCGACCGGATCTCTCGGCCATGAGAAAGTCTCAAGTGTCGGATAAGTGCACTCAATTTTTCTCTCCACGACGCACGCTTGACCGTCATCTTTTCTTTCTCTTGGAGATATGCTTTGCGATCGATTAAATCGCGGCGATATTTTTCGAATTTTTCAGACTCACTGAGCAGTGGGGGGGGGATAAATTTTTGTGCTTCTGTGGTAGAATATACTTGTTTATCAGGCGATGGAGATATAGCATCTCCTTTACCCAAAGAGCCACCCGAAAGGGTGGTTTCTTGTTTTTCTTCATCATCTATCGCCTCCTGAACCTTCGCGATAGCAGCGCCCCACCCTTCCTTCGTCCCCTCGATCAATGCCCGACGCTGGGCTATCTGTGCAATCAAGCCGGACTGGACGATGACTTCTTTATATCTATGGTCATAGAGATACCTCTCGGAAAGCTCGACAAGTTTTAGGGCTTCCGCGTGCTTTTCTGTTCCTTGAGCGAGGAGCTCGTCAATCTTTCGTAACGCACCCTTTGTCGTGTTTATAACATTCAAACAATCCGAACAGCCGGATGAAGACACTACGCTGGGTGTTTCCGCATTACTTTTTATGGAAACTGACACTGACTGAGCATCTGATACTCCCAAATCCTCAACAGATGAAACGATAAGCTTGCCCGGATTGCGTTCTCCAAAAACTCGATGAATCTCATCTTCCGGCCACGTTCGTATCCAATTTAAAAGATATGTTCGAAGTCCGGGAGAGACCCATATGGCGAGTAATGCTGGATCTTTTATATCTATGCCCCCATTGAGATAGTGATACTCATCCGTACCGCCTTTATTCCTTGGATCATCATACGGCCATCGTTTATTCACGCTCTCTGTATCGAAAATAAATAATGGATTCTTGCTTCGTAGAAAAATCTGCCTTGACCCGGCAAGCATTCTCTCTGCATCATGAGGATCTTTCAATTGCTCTAACACCTTACCGCTATTTATTGTGTCAAGAAGAATACCAACCGACCCATCACCATAAGCAACTTGACTATTCTTTGCTGCAAGCACTCCGCCTTTGATAATATTTGGCAATTCATAAAACTCAAATTTTATGTTATGAAGCTTGAGTGATCTAAATTTCCGCGCAAAGAACGAAAGTATGTCTGATTTTCCACGGATATATTCTTCGGTGCCAAAATACGCGCGCGATGGAATTGCATAGGTATCATACGTTAATGGAAGTGCGATATACTCATGTCCCAAAAACATACCTGGGCTATACCATTTCCTCAGGTCTACATACAGCCATGCTTTCCCAGTACTATCTTTCCAGATTGTTCCATGAATACCCAATTCCGGCAATATCACATCCATACCAATTCGGTCTTTGAAATTTATTAATGGTTCCATAAATCTCTCTAGTTCATTTGCTATCGCAAATTCCCTAAACGTATCACCCAAATCAACAATGGGGTCTTTTTCAGGAATTGCATTATTTCGTGAAATATCCTGTATAGACAGTAATACTTCGTTTGCCCACTGAAGTAGAGAATTATAATAACCAATCTGTTCTCTCTCCTTAGTATGAAAATTGATAAATTCTTCTACATATTGAGCGATTTTCGGATCTCCAGATAAAGCAAGCAACCGAAGTTTTTCAATCTGCTGCTGTACATCTTCATTATATTTCTTAGCTATTACTGAAATAGCTGCTGAATCCTGAAGCAATTCCTGAGATATGCCATGAGTTTTCAGTCTTGCGATCGTTTCACTCTGTCTCTCTGTATTAAAATACATCGATTCAAACGACTCTATTTGCGCCGCAACACTCCTAGCATTTTCAAGACTCATAGCAGTGTTCAGATCTTCAAATCTTCTCTTCTCATCTTCACCTATGCCAACTCTATTTGCGCTCATTTCTCCTATATCTTTTAATTTTGTAGCCTCAACAAAATTTTCTATATGAATCGTTGAAAAAAATGATGCTATGCGAAGTATCTGTAGTGAGGGAATTGGGAGGGAATCTTCCCGTACGTCTATATTCATAAAAGAAGGTTTCGAAAGAGATGGAATATTTCTTTTTGCTTGCCTCCCTCCCTGACTCAATCTGAGTCTGGCATTTTGAATATATTGTGATGCATTTTTATTGACGATGTCGTACGTTAGCACGTCGAGAAGTATTTTTTCCGCAGTGCGTTCATATCCAGTAACTGTGGTCAATGCTAGGTTGACCATATCTCGTGATTTCAACTCGTAAATTATTTTTCTTGCTTCATCGGTCGCTTTCTCAATAGCCTTGTCGTCAGTTAAATCTACATCAATATTTTTTGCGTGACTAGATAATGAATCAAGTGCCAGCGACATGATTATAAGTGACGCAGAATTATTACTCGAACTTTCACCCCAAAACGCTTGCGAGAGTTCATGCCGACTTCCGTAACTTGCAGCATGCCAAAAAGGAAACATGTCTATTATGTCCCAAATAAAACGACTGACGGGATTTCCTAGGAAATTTACAATGTTTAAATTTGTTTGCCTATTTATTATTACAGGAACCGCGGTATCCGGCTCGTCTCCTCCGCCTTTTGCTCTTTCTATATCTACTGTTCCGGTATCTCCTTGTGCTTTTTGAATACCCGCCTCTGTCTCTCCCACCACTCCCTCTACCACCGCATCGAGTTTTCCGTCCGCTGGAAAATACACAAAAGATAATAACAGTGGAATATCATCATTCCCTACCGGAAGCGCGTGTGCAAGATTTAGAATCGAATCGATTTCGTCGAGCGTAAAAAATCCCCGCTCGATTTTTTCATGAAGTTTTTTCCCAAATTCTATTATGAGTGGTTGAGTCTCTGTAGTTCCCGCCGTCGCTGCTTTTTATGCCGCCCCTG
>JBBTTM010000097.1:0-7206 GCA_038064255.1 Patescibacteria group bacterium
TACGCGTTCTTTAAAAGATGGCTGCTTCTAAGCCAACTTCCTGGGTGTCTTAAAATCATGACTTCCTTAACCACTGAGTAGAGAGTTAGAGACCTTAGATGAAAGTCTGGGCTGTTGCCCTTTAGACACACGCGCTTAGCCGTGTATGTCTGACTGGCCAAATATCAACGTAAGTATTCGGAGTTTGATAGATGCGGGTTCCTTGCGAAACCAGTATCTTTCAGTGCTCTACCCCTTCGTTGATTGATTGACCGCTATGCCAAAACATATTTCGGGGAGAACCAGCTATCTCCAGGTTCGATAGGCATATTACCCCTAACCACAAGTCGTCTCACAGATTTGTAACTCTGAAGAGTTCGGGCCTCCTTCAATCTTTCGATTGAACTCACCCTGCTCATGGTTAGCTCACCTGGTTTCGGGTCTGCTCTGATCGTGCGTATGTACGCCCTATTCAGACTCGCTTTCGCTGTGCCTCCTCCCGATGAACGGGATTAAACAACACGAAACAGAGCAACTCGTCGGTTCATTCTTCAATAGGCACGCGATTATCCACACCTTGCGGCGGGACTCTCGTTGTTTGTTAGCTGACAATTTCAGGTACTATTTCATTCCCCTTCCGGGGTGCTTTTCACCTTTCCCTCACGGTACTTGTTCACTATCGGTGCGTTTCTGTATTTAGTCTTGGATCGTGGTAGACCCAGATTCCCACAGGACTTGAATCCCATGGTACTTAGGAAAATCTCCTTAGAGGACGAAACGATTTCAAATACGAGGCTTTCACTCTCTCTGGCCATATATTCCAACATGTTCTTTTATCGCTTCATACATCTCATATCAGGAGTCCTGCAACCCCCCGCCCAAAGGCGGGGTTTAGACTGTTCCGTTTTCGCTCGCCGCTACTAACGGAATCTCAATTGATTTCTATTCCTCACGGTACTTAGATGTTTCAGTTCTCGTGGTGCCCTATCATACGCTATGATTTTCATTGCTGAAAATTTTTACGCATGACGCTCTTTCTTAACGAAAGAGGGATTACTCCATTCGGAAACCGCCGGATCAAAAGATTATGACTCTTCCCCGACGAGTATCGCCGTCATATACGTCCTTCCTCGGCAAAAACGCCCTAGGCATCCATTGTCAGCTTTATTTGTTGCGGAAAACAAAGGTTCTTTCTCTTTAAAGAGAAAGAACACAGTAATAAATTACTCCAGCAAAATTAAATTCATGTAAGAAGTACCACTATGTAGTCCCACGCCGCATTTCGCTTTCGCTCAAGCTTTGCGGGACACACTTCTTCTTCTCAAACGACCCAATTCTCTTTGTGGCTGTGCCACGCGAAGTCCTGAGTGTATCGAAGGGCGAAGTGTGGATTACCCCTTACGATGC
This sequence comes from Patescibacteria group bacterium, assembly GCA_038064255.1. Classification (GTDB taxonomy): domain Bacteria; phylum Patescibacteriota; class Microgenomatia; order UBA10105; family UBA927; genus JACREM01. The sequence goes on from JBBTTM010000097.1 coordinate 1,387, forward strand.
AACTACTCAAAATATCTCTCTATAAAAGGAATTTCACCCTATAGAGAGAGTCATACTATCGTTCTGTTAAAGTACTATGCAATGTATTTCATTGATGTCTACTGACTTTCGTTAAAAAATCAATACGCACCAATCAATACTTCTTCATCACTGTCATTGCGAGACCGTTCATACGGCGCGGCAATCTTCTAGTGATTCGGTCTTTTCAAAATTTTAAAGTCACTGTGGACCGTGGGAGATTCGAACTCCCGACCTCAGCATTGCAAATGCTGCGCTCTACCAGCTAAGCTAACGGCCCATACTGGTCTACCTATCTGAAGCGTTCACCAGGTCCCGCGCAAGCGGGACATTCGGGTCCAGCTCCTTGACTACACTTCCTATTCAATTGTTAAACCTACCATCATCCACCGCATCTCAGGCATTCGGCTTTTCAGTACTATTCGTACACGCCTCATGCTTCGATTGCTGGTGGATTGATCGACTGCTAACTTCGTAAAACTCAGGTAAGCAGTCATCAAAAAACCCCGCCTCTCGCGGGGTTCATTTCATACAAATCACGAGATCAACACAAAAATAACAAGTCTGTTCTTTTTTGTACTGCGTGTTGACTAGTTCTCATGAATTGAAATAAAACCCTGCACCGAGTCCCGCGTAGCCTTTGGCGAAGTGGGATCAAGGTAAAAGCTATTTTACGGTTGTTTGAACTTACTGTCAAGAGGAGCTACAATCAGAGCATGCACATCTGGGACTACCGGGAAAAAGATCTGAAAAAAACAGCCTGGGGCAAACGCTATATTCTTCAAAACATGATCAATATGGGTCCAGGTCGGAGAAAAATTTCTTTAAAACTCGTAAAAAAATATTGGAATGACCTCGATATCGATCCGTTACGGAAAAATCTTTTCCGATTTCTCATATGGGGCAAACGCTAACTCACCACTTCACCCGTATCCAAAAAATGTTTCTAGACGAAATTCGCAGTGACCCGTATCTTAGGGATAAATTTTACCTTACAGGCGGCACTGCTCTTGCAGCCTGCTACCTCAACCATCGGGAAAGTGAAGATATCGATCTTTTTACAAACGTTTCCTTTGACAGTGCAACTGTTATCGCACGTATGACCCGAATTACGACACATCTCAAAGCCAAAGCGACGCTTACCACCATCCATGAGCGACTCCGGTATGACCTTGCATTTTCAGCTCGACAACTTCTTAAAATTGACTTTGTCTTTTATGATTTCAAACACCTCGAACCTGTCAAATTGCTTGATGGCCTTGCAATCGATAGCATCGAAGACATCGCCGTAAATAAACTTCTCGCTATCAGCCAGCGTACTGCGTCAAAAGATTACGTCGATCTTTATTTTCTTTTGAAACAATTTACCATGTGGGATCTACGCATCGGAGAAGAACATAAATTTGGCATGGAGATGGAGCCACTCTATATCGCCTCGCTATTTAATGCTGTCGATCAACTCTCAGATATGCCGATCATGAAGAAAAAACTTTCACTCGAAACGCTCAAGTCATTCTTCACAGAGGAAGCCAAGCGCCTTGCCATGACGATGATAAAGCCGTAACATTGTATGCATGAATGTCTACTTTACCGCCTCGCTTGCTGCCAAACAGCAATATATCCAAAATTACCAGCAGATTGTTGAAACGCTCAAAAAACAACAATGCGCCATCATCGCCGACCATATCCTCGGAGAAACAGAGTCAAGCATCAAGCTCCAGACCCGCGAAGAACGCCTCCAGTTTCACAAGCAGCTTGAAGACTGGATCAACGACTGCGATTGCGTCGTGGTCGAAGCCTCGTTTCCCAGCATCAGCGTCGGGTACGAGATATCCATGGCGCTTCATCGCGGCAAACCCGTCCTCGTATTATATAGTGAAGGCGACCCCCCATCGCTTCTAGCCTATCACGCAGATGAAAAAATCGTCTGTGAACGGTATACCAGAGAAACACTCGGCGATCTTATCAGCGAATTTATCTCGTTTGTCAAAGGAAGCAGCGACTCGCGCTTTACCTTTTTTATTACCCCCAAAATCGCCGCATACCTCGAACAAAAAGCCAAAAGCGAAAAACTCCCTAAATCCGTGTACCTCCGAAAACTCATCGAAAAAGACATGAGTAAAATCTAGTGTCATCCCGACCGATCCTTCGACAAACTCAGGATGGTGAGCATCGTCGAACCAAGTGGAGGGATCCTCTGAACTACGACAAACGCTGAACCAAGATATGCTTGACATTTCCAAATAACAAATATAGAATTATAGAAAGTCAGAAAAAAAGAAATCTCATATGCAAACTATTCCTATCGAAGATATCATCATGTCCCAACCGAAAGGTGTTATCACACTCCCTAAAAAGATTCGGGACTCCGTCGGCATCGTAGAGCGCGGACTCCTCCGTGTACGCGCAGATGGAGGAAAAATCACCATCGAACCCGTCCGCACGCTTCCCTATCCGGTACGTACATATACTGATAAAGAACTCGCAGAGTTTCTTGCACTTGACCAGGAGGAGGGGAAAAAACTACGTCGCCTAAAAATCATCAAGTGAAAACAGGTATCGTAACTTCGCGTGTTGTTTTTAATGCGTCGGTCATTTTCTCAGCCTATTACTCGTTGACTGGTGCCTCACACGCGCTTTTCGACCTGTTGCAACAGAAACGTATCATTGGCATTGTGAGCGAAACTATTCTCGATGAACTCCTCAGACATGCTCATAAAATACCCATGGATACGGAGTTGTTGCGACGAAGTATCGACAAAAACTTTATCATTATTGTCTCCGCACCTTCCGAAAAAAATGTAGCGTTCTATAAAAAATTCGTGCAGGACGAAGGTGACGCTCATCTCTTTGCAACCTCTATTGAAACGCATGCTGATTACCTCGTCTCACTGGACAAACATCACGTTTTAGCACTCAAAGGAAAACTCAAAGGGATCGCTATTCTTTCTCCGGCAGCTCTATTAATGCTCTTGCAAAAACCTCAATGATCGTGTGAGAAAAGGCCAGGCCTTCTTTTCCTGTCATCCTCGCCGCACATAAAAGTAAGGGGTAAACTCCGGCGGGCATCCAGAGCGTCTTGTCATCGCGAGTCCCGCGTAGCCTTTGGCGAAGTGGGACGCGGCCTGCCCGCGATGCAAGCGTTATACGCGTTGCAGGCGGGCAATCTCTTTTTCTTCAAGGCCAGGCTTTCTTTTCTTGTCATTGCGAGTCCCGCGTAGCCTTTGGCGAAGTGGGACGCGGCCTGCCCGCGATGCAAGCGTTATACGCGTTGCAGGCGGGCAATCTTTTTTCTTCAAGTTCTTCAAGGGTTCTTCAAGGCCAGGCCTGCCTATCCTGTCATTCCCGCCCCGCATCAGAGTGCGGGGTAAACTCCAGCGAGAATCCAGTGTAATCTCAAAAAATTCGCCGTTTCGAATTTCCAAGCCCTCTTGAATCCTCAAAACGACGGGCAGACACTTTTTTCTCTCACACCCCCTATAAATCTGTTGCCAAAATAGCCTCAGGATGATCACAGTACTGATGAGTGATTATATAGCGCTCTTTCAAGTTCAACAGAGCACTTCTTCGAGAAAGTGTTGCCACATCATGCTGGGACATGCTTAATTTTACCTCCAATGCACACGATTCATCCACGATAAAATCTATCTCACTTGCTCCATCTTTACTATAATATTGAAGTGTGTGTGCATTGCGTATATTTTGATATACACTCTGTTCAAATATTTGCCCTTGAGACGCGCGGCCAAGCATGTTCAGTAATCCGCTATCACATAAAAACACTTTTTTACTTCCTGCTGCTTGTCGATCTATACTCCCTGAGTATTTTGAAAGCAGTGTTATAAAATACGTTTGCTCCAAAAAAGAAAGATACGTATACACCGTTTCCCGAGATACAGACAATGTCGCAGCGAGCTTGAGAATCTCTATACGAGACCCTACACGCGAAACGAGTAAAAGTATGAGATCGCGAAGTTTTGACATATCGCGAAAATCAGCCAGATTTTTGGCGTCCTTCTCAAAATACGATGTGAATATTTCAGACAGCAATACACGCTTACGCTCCCGATTCTCCTCTAACACGACTGACGGAAATCCCCCATACTCCATATATTCATCGTACAAAGATATCAATCGTTCATGGGCAATCGTATTTTTATGCTTAGCCCGATATGACCATGATTCTTGATTATCTCGGGATATGTTCTTAAAAATGAGAAATTCCAAAAACGTAAGTGGAAACATTTCAAATATCACTTTTCTCCCCGAAAGCGACTCTGGAAATAAATTCCGAAGATAAAAACTGCTTGAACCAGTAAGGATGAACTTCACATCCCAATGATCATACAGATACTTCACCACCCTGCTCACTTCAGGCAAATTTTGCACCTCATCTATACATATATACGCCTTCCGTGTATTCGTTACTCCAAATTGAGATAGATTATTCCACACGGTGTCATACTGTTCTTCTTCAAATAGCTTTCTATGCAGTGGATTTTCCAGATCAAGAAGTGTTTTATTCTCAGATTTCACGAGACCGTAGAGGTGTCGCAATGCTGTGGTTTTTCCCACACGGCGCATACCGGTGAGGACGGTCATCTCTTTCGTTTCCAATTCAGCCTCAAGCAGTGGGTATAATTGTCGTGTATAGTACATATGTCAATTACTATCTTACATAACCGGTGGGTATTTGTCAAATAGACCCTGCTTAATGCCTGGCCTCAAAAATAGTTCACCCTGAGCCTGTCGAAGGATCGTTTCCAGTCTCCAAGCCCTCTTGAATCCTCAAAACGACGGGCCTGCCCGCGATGCTAGCGTTCTACGCGTTGCAGGCGGGCAAACACTTCTTCTTTATTTATTATCTCTCACCGTTAATAGAATATTCGATGTACTCTCTTAAAAGTGGTGCCGAGAAATCTGTGTAATAACCATAGAATTATGGTCAAAAACATACACCTCGGCACACGCACACTTTATTGTTGAAACGATTACAGTACCGTCACTAAGACTTCAGCGAGTCCTCCGTCTTCTTCTTCAAACATGCTCGTCGCCTTTACCACGATGCTGACAGGTCCTACGTCCATCAATGGACTCTGATAGCTTGGCGCCAATACATGAAGCGGGATGGTGACGGTGCTTTGACCGCGTGGATCAACAACCAGGACAAACGTCTGTGTTCCGCCCTGCAGGACGCAAAGTGAGTTTGGTAACGCGATCTGAAGCAGTGTCCCGGGTTTATATACCCCCAAATCGACAACGAGAGACACGTCAGTATCACCCACCTTCAATATGGTAGTTGATTGTGTTCCTCGCCGTACAGATGCCGACACCGGGATGTTTGATCTACCCGTAAACCAATCCTCTTCTATCACCGTCACGTACTCGACGACTATCGTTCCCTTCACCGCGGACACTTCATAGATCGTGGCAGGAGGATTTGCGATCGCTTCGGCAAGTGAATACACTTTTCCATTCACCTTCACTCGGGCATCAGCTCCGCTCGACACGACGCCTGCTCTCGCAAGTTCGCCCATCATCACCAACGCGGCAAGACTGTCTTCCGGAGAATGAAGTCGCCCTTCAGCGTTAAACTGAGCAATCACCTGATTTGCTAAAGTAATAGCTGCGTCTATTCGTCCGTTTTTCAAAAGAACAGCAACTGCATAGGCAGTTTCAGCACGCTGGCTGACGATTCCGCGCCCAGACAAAGAAGGCACTGACCCATTTGCGATTCTCAAAGCCACAAACAATGCAGCCTTCGAGACGTTCGACGCATCCTGCATACACCAAAAATATGCC